>JANQOA010000384.1 GCA_028279305.1 Pseudomonadales bacterium | reverse complement strand
GGGCGCCAGCAGGGTCACTATGCCTACCGCCCCGGCGCCGAACACGGCTGCGGTATACATCACCCTGAGCGCTGTATCGTGTTCCATTGTCTTACCTTTTCAGTTGTACGAGTCGATTGTTACGAACTATGTGACCGACGGTAACATTGAATTTCTTGCAAGGTCAAGAAAAATGTGAACAATGGTCACATGAGTAAACAGGCAAAACGCCGGGCCTACCATCACGGTGATGTCTACCAGGCGGTACTGGACGAAGTAGAGCGCACGGTGGCGCGGCAGGGGCTGGAAGCGGTCACCATGCGCGGCTGCGCCAAGGCGGTGGGCGTGGCGCACAGTGCGCTGTTCAGGCACTTCTCCGACAAGCGCGATCTGTTGACGGCGTTTGCCATCCGCAGCGCCCGGCGTATGGCGGCGGCGGTCAACGAAGATGTTTCGCGGGCCGCGGCGAAAAAGAAATTCCTCGCCGCCGGGCTGGGATATATCAACTACGCCCGCCGCAACCCCGGGCCGTTCCGGGTGATCTTCCGCGAGGACGTGATCGACCCCACCGATGCGGACTATCTGCAGGCCATGGACGGGCTGGCGGCCATTCTGGCCCTGGGCGGGCATGGCGGCGGCAATGACCTGTCCTTGAGCCCCAAGGCGCTGCTGGCCTGGTCCAGTGTGCACGGATTGGCCACGTTATGCGTGGACGGCTCCCTGAGCCGTGACGTCACTGAAGATGCGTTGGAGAAATTGTTACAGAAAACGCTGCGGCAATTGGCGCCGGTGCTGGACGGTTGAGCGTGGCCGCCCGCGGCTGGTGAACAGCGGCCGGAACGCCTTTGTGTTGACACCGCCAGCGGCGTTCCATCAGGTGGCTACCGGGTTGGCGGCGCTTCTGCTCCAGTCGTTCCAGGAGCCGTCGTAGTTCTGCACCCGCGCCGCGCCCAGCAGCTTCGACAGAATAAAACACACATGGCCGGAGCGGGCGCCCACCGCGCAATAGGGGATGATGCGGTCCTGCAGGGATACACCGGCTGCGGCCAGCAGATCCTCAAGTTCGTGGTTGGGCTTCAGGGTGCCGTCCGGATTGTGTAAGTCTTCGTAGTGGATGTGCACACAGCCGGGGATGTGCCCGGCCCGCTCTTCACCTTCGGGCGGGGCGATCAGATATACCTGGCCGTTGTATTCCTCAACGGTACGCACATCAATAATTGTTGCGGTGTTATCCGCCAGGGCCGCCTGTACATCCTGCTGGCTGGCGCGCATGGCGGCGTCTGCGGATTGCACGGCGTAGTTCGAAGGCGGCGGCTGGGGAGCGGGCTCGGTGGTCAGCGGCAACCCCTGACCCCGCCAATAAGATTTACCGCCGTCCAGCATGCCGGTGCGGGTATGGCCGGCCAGGGTCAGCAGCCAGCATACCCAGCCGGCGGCGGCCAGGTAGTCGTTGGCCACGGTAACCACCGTAGTTTCGGGTTGAATGCCAAACCGCTGCAGCAGAGCGCTGAGCTGTGCCGGCTGCAGGCTCTGGCTCAGATCCGGCTGCAGCAGCGACATGGTTGGCACAAAGTGGGCGCCGGGCAGGTGGCCCTGGTGATAGTCATCCTCATCGTTGCCGATCTCAAGAATGCACAGGTCAGCATCGTGCAGACGCGGCTGCAGGTCCTCAGCGCGGATCAGCGGCGCGGATTGGAGTGTGTTCAAGTGCCGGCCCCTCAGGTGGTGATGGCTTGTTACGCAGCCCGCGGTGCGGGCCGATGTTATTTACCATTCTGCTTAGAGTTAACTGCGGGGACAAGTTTGCCGCTGACCTGAATCAACGGTAGGCGGCCGCCTGGACCGCGGTGGCGGACAGCGCGCGCACCGCGTCAGCCCCTTCCGGCAGCGTATGCACAACACCGCAGGGTTTGCCTTCACATTGGGTCTGCGGATTCGACAGCATCGGCAGCCGCGGCGCGTTAAATTCTCCGGGGGTGGCCATGACGGTGACAAATTCATCGTCCACCCCGTGGCCCGCCGCATAAGGCAGGGTGCCGCCGCCCGGGGATTGGCGCCGGGAATGGGCCAGCCCCAGGTTGTGGCCCACTTCGTGCAGCAGGGTGTAGTCGCTGCAGTTGCTGGCGACAACGGAGTAACCGAAGTCCGCTTCACCGGGCCGGTTGATGTTGCCGTTGGAGCCTTCACCGTTCTGCCAGGCAAATCCGCAGCGCCCGTCGTTGGCATAGGGACGCAACAGGATCACCAGATCAGCAGCGTACTGGTTGCGCCAGGCCGCCACCGGGGTGAATACCGGGTGAGTGGCGTGGGTCATGTCGTTGAGGGCGTCTTCGATCGGCAGCGACTCCGGGTAGTCGACCAGCGCGGTGTGGCTGATGCTGAGCCTGAAGTTGCCGCCGCTGGCCGCCACCACATCATTGGCCACATTGACCAGATGGCTGGCGCGCAGGCCGGCGTCGCTGAACTGTTCTTGCACCCCGGGTGAATACAGCACCAGCAGCGTAATCTGCGTGTCCGCCGCGGGCGGCGGCGCGGTGGTGACGGGGGGCGGCGTAACGGGTGTGTTATTGCCGTTGGCGTCGCCGGTCCCGGCACCCGCGTCGCTGCTGCCGCCGCCACCGCCGCCGCAGGCAATCAACAGCAACAGCAGCATTGCGCTGATGACGGTGCGCAGGCGGTTCTGGTGCGGCGTCATATGCAGTGGCTTGGCCATGTTTTTAGTTATGTTCCTGTTTATGTTCGGGAGCCCCCGGCACCGGCGCATGGGCAAAGTCCCGCGGCGTCTGCATGGTGCGCTGGTCCAGGGCGCGGTGGGCCGTGACGCTGGCCTGGGTATTGCTGTGCGGCAGGTTTTGCAGCCGGTAGACGCCGCGCGGGGTGGCCAGGGTGGCAAAAAACAGGTTGCCGCGGGTGGTAATGGTGCTCACCAGCCCGGCTGCGGCAGCGGTGATGACATGGCCATCACCCGCCAGGTCCCGGGTGTGGCTGGTGTGCAGGTGTAAAAGCTGCCCGTCGGGCAGATAGACGGTGGCGGCGCCGGCCTGCAGCAGCGCCTGGATTTCCGCCTGGCCGAAGGTCGTCTGCTGCCGGGGCACATCCAGGTCAAAACGGCTGGGCATATCTTGAGGGGTGTCTTGAGCGACATCTTCAGGGGTATCTTCAGGGGTAGAGTGCGGGCGGGTTTTACTGCCGGCATCAGCCTGGGCTGAAGTAGCAGAGAGGTTGGCCCGGGCAGCGGCGTCACCCGGGTTGGCCGCCATCACCGGGCCTGTGCCGGATACGTCCAGAATGGCATCAGGGTAGTCCGCCGGGCCCGCGCCGCGCATCTGCAGAGCCGCCGCGGCCAGGCCCACGCACACCGCGCCCGTGTAATAGACAAACCAACGTAACCTGGAAGCCCGTACTGCCAATATCTCAAGCCTCTCTATGTCCCCTGCTAGAGCCTTAGCTGAGATCCCCACAGTCCAGGCGCTTCGCGCGGCTAATAAAGCCAATATCTAAGAATGATGGGTTCAGATTCTGCTATATCCGCAGCGGCAGACCTGGCTGACCTTGTAAACGAAGGGTTCGGAATGTAAGCAAATGGTAAGTTTATTTGCCTAAATTGTTCTATTTCCGTGGGCGGATTCTTGTTATAGTCGAGGCGTTGGCGTGTAAAAAAACAAAGAGATACGCCTGTAGTCAGCAGTATTTGGGGGATACCGTGAACCGGCAACAGGAGACGGTTATATTGCGCCTGTGGCGCGATTGGTGCAGGTTGTGGCCTGAGCAGTACGGGCATAACTCGCTGCAGGTGCATGCGGGGGGCTACGACCCGGTGTTTGATGTGATTCCCAGCCAGGCTTACAAAGACTTTTACCTTGAAGTGGTGCGCAACCATCCGCGGCTGCAGCACTTGAATGCATTTGAAGTGATCGACACCGCGCTGAACCAGGTGCGCGCGCCGGAAACCACCGTGGTGGAAGAAGCGGAAGAAGTAGACCTGAGCGGCATTGCCATCGAACTGGAAGTGGTACGCAAACAGAAAGGCATGGCGGAAGGTGAAACCGCCGGCCCCCGCGCCCAGGACAGCAGCCACCGCGCCACGGTCACGCCGCTGGCCAGCGCCAGGAAAGCCAGCCGCGACTGACCATGCCGCATGTGTGGACACCGCTCTGTGACCGCCTCAACATAAAATATCCCATTTTCGGTTTTGCCCACGACGTCAGCACCGTGGCGGCCATCAGCCGCGCCGGCGGCTTTGGCGTGTACGGCGCCACCCGGCGTTTTCCCGAAGAAATAACCGCTGAACTAAGGCAGATCCGCGAGCTGGTGGGTGACCTGCCGTTCGGGGTGGACCTGGTGCTGCCGCCGGGCATGCCGGAGCATAACTCCCGCGCTGAAATCGAAGCGGAGATTCCGCAACCGCACAAAGACTTTGTGCAGGGCCTGATCAGCAAATACCAGGTGCCGGAGGCGTCCGGGCCGGGCATGCGCACGCGTTTTATCCGCTCCAGGGAAATTGAGGCGGCGCAACTGCGGGCGGTGCTGGATTCGGATGTAGACCTGTTTGCCTGCGGCATCGGCGCGCCGCCGGACGCGGTGGCGGAAGCCAGAGCCGGCGGCAAAACCACCCTGGCGCTGATCGGCAGCCCCCATCACGTGGCGCGCAGCGTGCGCGCCGGGGTGGACTTCCTGGTTGCCCAGGGTTACGACGCCGGCGCACATACCGGCCCCATCGGCACCTATTCACTGGTGCCGCAGATTGTTGATGCGGCCGGCGACGTGCCGGTGCTGGCCGCCGGCGGTGTGGCCACCGGCCGGCATATTGCCGCGGCGCTGGCCATGGGCGCGCAGGGAGTGTGGCTGGGTACCGCCTGGCTGTTGAGCGAAGAACATCAGGGCCATATGCACCCGGTGAATACCCGCAAGCTGCTTGCAGCGGGCAGCGGCGACACCGTCATCACCCGTTCCGAAAGCGGCAAAACTTTCCGCCAGGTGCGCACCGCCTGGAGCCAGGAGTGGGCCGCGGAGGAGGCGCCGGAACCGCTGAAAATGCCTTATCAGGATGTGCTGGTGGGTGATCTGCTGGGTGCCATTGAAGAACACGATATCGAACCGCTGATCCACTCCGGCGCCGGCCAGAGTGTGGGATACTTCAACGAAGTGAAACCGGTGGCGCAGATCATGCAGCAGTTGGTGGATGAAGCCACCCGGGTGCTGGGCCAACAAACAGGATATGTGAAATGAGCCTGCCGAAAACCTCATTTGCCATGGTGCAGACCGCCAAGCGTGAACTCACCCCCATGGACATCGACATTCCGGACATCAGCGAAGATGCCGCCATTCTGCGCCTGGAAGTGTGCGGCATCTGCGGCAGCGACTATGAACAGTTTGAAGATGTGCTGCGCACGCCGATGCCGGTGATCCCCGGACACGAGCCTTTGGGGGTGATTGCGAAAATCGGCGACCGCGCCGCGCAGCGCTGGGGGGTGGACGTGGGTGACCGGGTGGCGGTGGAAACCATGCTCTCCTGCCGCCACTGCGACCCCTGCCTGGGCGGCAGCTACCATCTGTGCGACCACCGCAAGATTTATTCTTACATCCCCTTAAGCGAATGGCCGGGGCTGTGGGGCGGTTACGCCCAGTATATGTACCTGCACCCCAACTCGGTGGTGCATAAGGTGGACCCGTCATTGGCGCCGGAACTGGCGGTGATGTTCAACCCGCTGGGGGCCGGTTTCCGCTGGGCGGTGGACCTGCCGGACACCCAGCCCGGCGACACGGTGGTGATCCTGGGCCCGGGCCAGCGCGGCCTGGCCAGCGTGGTGGCCTGCCGTGAAGTGGGGGCGGGCACCATTATTGTCACCGGCCTGGCCGCGGACACGGACAAACTGGCGGTGGCCAAGGCGCTGGGCGCCGACCACTGCATCGACGTGGACAACGAAGACCCGGTGGCGCGGGTCAAAGCCATCACCGGCGGCCGCGGCGCGGATGTGGTAGTGGATGTGAGCGCTTATGCCACCCAGCCGGTGGCGGATGCGCTGCGCATGGTCAAAATGGGTGGCAAGATTGTGCTGGCCGGCGTGAAAGGGTTTAAACCGGTCAACGAATTTATCTCCGACTATGTGGTGACCAAAGAGATACAGATGATGGGTGCCATGGGTGTCACCTCCAAAGGTTACCGGGCGGCCATCAATCTTATAGAAAGCCGCCGCGTAGACCTGATGCAAATGCACACGCATGACTTTAAGCTGTCGGATGCCGCGCTGGCCATTCGCACCCTGGCGCGGGAAATTGAAGACGACAGCAGCATCCATTCCTGCCTCGTCCCGGAACATTAGCGCCCGGCTTAAGCGCGAGGCGATAAGGAGGCCCCCTTGGCGGAGATTCAGTTTAACGAGAAAGTGGCGGAACGCTTCAAAGGCCCGGCGGAAGGCGCGGGCGGCATAGTAGAGTTTCTGGGTTTCACCATTACCGATGCCGGCCCCGGCACCATGGAAGGCCAATTTGAAGTGCGCAAAGACCTGCTGACCGCTTTCGGCAACATGCACGGCGGCGTGTTGAGCGCATTCTGCGACCACATGCTGGGCTGTGTGTGTTACCCGGCCATGCAGAAGGGCCAGTGGGCGGCCACCACGGAGTTTAAAATTAACCTCACCGCGCCGGTCAGCCAGGGCACGGTTACGGCCAAAGCGCAGATTCTGAACATGACCCGCAGCCAGGCGGTGGTGCGCATCGACCTGGAAAATGAAGGCCGCCTATGCGCCATGGCCCAGGGCACCTGCACCATCCGGGACCCGCGGTGAGACACACCCCGGGCTTATGGCTGGCCGCCTGCATGACCCTGGCGGGCTGCAGCGGTATTGAGCTTTCGCCGGAAAATCCGCCGGACATCAACCTTTCCGGGGTGTGGATTCTGGACGTCATCAACTCGGACGTGGTGCCGGACCTGCGCAACCGCAGAGGGGACAAGAACCGGCGCGGAGTCGGCCGCGGCGGCAGCCGCCAGGCGATTATCGCCCGTGCGGCGGGCAGCGGGCTGTCGTTTATCCGCCACGATTTCCAGGTGCTCAGCGCCAGCAAAATTGAAATTGAGCAGAACAGGGACAGCATGGGCGTGCAGCATGTGCCCGGCGTGTACCGGGACATCAGTTGGGGGGAGAAGCAGCGCGGCCTGTGGGAAGTGCACGCCGGCTGGGAAAACCGCGAGCTGGTGGTGATCAGCGAAGCCAGCGACCTGAAAGTGCAGGAACGTTATCAGCTGCAGGACAACGGCAGCCGGCTGCTGGTGGAAATCATGATCAGCGCGGACAACGAGGAGTTCGAATTCCGCCGGGAGTTTACCCGGGAAAGCTGAAATACCGCCCCGTTACCGGCCTGGAACGACGCTGTACCGCCCGTGTAACGCCCCTGTATCATCAGTGAAGCGCCTGTCTGACACCTACTTGAGCCCGCCGCGATACAGGCATATATTCTAATGTCCATGCGCGTGAGGAGCGGTAGTGATGTCCGGCGTGTATACGGGCAGTATGCGGCGGCGGCACCCGTTGAAAGTGCCCAGCGGCGGCGGGCGGAGCGACCCGGCCGGCCGCAGGGGTGCTGTTGTGCCCGCACTCATCCTCAGCCTCGGCATGGTCATCCTCCTCGGCGGCTGCGCCAGCGCCAACTACAACACCGTCCGCTACGACCCAGCGCTTCTGGACGGCGCCAGCGTATTCGGCGAGCCAGTGGACGCAGCTCCTGCAATAGACCCGCTATGGGTCAGCCCGGCGATGCGGGAATTTGTCGACGTCAAAAGCCTGCGGCGTATGTCCAGCTATGCGCGCTTCCGCGTGCTGATGAAAAAGCTGATGGACCACAGATACTTTGTTGACCAGTACGAACCCAACGCCACCTACACCGCCGCGGAAACCTTCGAACAACGCAAAGGCAATTGCGTGGCCTATACCAACATGTTTGTCGCCATCGCCCGGGAAGCGGGGCTGGAGGCGGAGTTTCAGCTGGTCACCGGCCGCCCGGTATGGAATGTGGAAAGCGGCTACCTGATCAAAAACAATCACATCAACGTGCTGATGAAAAACATGAGCATGCCTGGCCTGATGGACAACGAAATGACGGTGGACTTCAACTCCGTGAACTCGGAAGAAGACGCCCGCCGCCGGCGCATCAGCGATGCTCATGCCAACAGCCTGTTTTACGCCAACATTGCCATCGACCACCTGCACGCCAGGGATTACTCCACCTCGTTTGCGTACATGAAGCGGGCCATTCACACCGCCCCCACCAACCACGACCTGTGGAACAATCTGGGGGTACTGTACAGCGTGCTGCAGGCGCCGGTGCTGGCGGAACAGAGCTACCGCACCGCGCTGCGCCTGGACGGTGACAACAAAACCGCCATTGCCGGGGTGGCGAAGAGCCTTGAACAGCAAGGCCGGCTGCAGGAAGCGCAGAAATATGCTGAACTGGCGAAACGCTACCAGCGCCGCAACCCCTACTATCACTTTGCCGTGGCCCAGCAGGCGTTCCATAACAGCGCTTACGAAGAAGCACTGAAGGCCATTAACGAAGCCATCGACATCAAAAAACGCAGCGCCTTCTACGCCCTGCGCGCCGCCGCCGCGGAACAGCTCGGTGACGACCTGCTGACCAAGGAAAGCCTGCGCCTGCAGCACAAGTACCGCAACCGCCGGGACCGGGTGGACAACCCGCAGATGGAACGGTATAGATTCAACTAACGGCTAATAGCAGCGCAACACAGATGGATGGGGATGGGCCAGGGAGACTCGCCGAGCTACCTGCTGAATGACTGGGTGGTTGACCCCCAGGCCAACCGCCTGCAGCGCGGTGAAGAAAACCTGCAGTTGGAAGCCAAAACCATGGACGTGCTGGCCTACCTGCTGGCCAACGCGGACCGGGTGGTGTCCACGGAAGAACTGCTGCAAGCCGTATGGCCGGACCGGGTGGTTGAACAAAGCACCGTCCACCGCCGCATCAACCAGATCCGCGCCGCCCTGGCGGACGACGCCAAATCCCCGACCTTTATCAAAACCATCGTACGCCGCGGCTATCAGATTGTAGCCACGGTGTCCGTGGCAGATACGCCCGCTGACAGCGCATCCCCGGAATCCGCCACACCCTTTCAGCGTCCCACAGAAGAACAGGAAAAAAGCGCATCGTTATTGAAGCCGGGTCTGCTGGCGGCCGGGGTGGTTGTTGTGTTGGCGGCGGTTGGGGTGTGGCTGTACGGCGAATTTCGCAGCCCGCCGGCAAGTCCTGCCGACGGCGGTTGGAGCGTGGTGATAGAACCCAAACAGGAAGCCAATGCGGCCTACCGGATTGTTGCTGCTGACTTAAGAGATGGTCTGAACAACAAAGACCATGTGCGGCTGGTGGCACCTGAGGATGAGGCAGAACCGCACTTTCGTGTGCAGGTGGATGCCGCAGAAAATCAAGATACCACCAGGGTGAGCATAGAGTTGTACACGCGGCTGCTGCAGACCACAGTCTGGAGCCGTGTGTTTGAACTGCCTACCCCGTTGCGGCGTTTTGAGGAAGCGGCATACGCATCAACGTGGATTAACAGATCAATCCTGGGGGTGGGTGCGGCTGAACTTTCGCCGGACTGGATTTCCCTTGAGGCCAAACGTTTCTACGCCAAGTCACATGCCATGGAAAATCCGCTGCATGCGCGGCGCATGTTGGAGCAGGCGGTTGAAGCAGACCCGCGGTATTGGCCGGCAACGGGCCAACTCTTATTCACCATTCAATCCAACAAAGAACGTGAAAAGGGCTTGGAACTGGCCCGCACGCTGCTTGAACAGCAGCCGCAGTCGTTGTTTAACCTGGCGGTGGCCAAATACATCCTGTTGGCGGACCTGGACTACGAGGAAGCGTGGCGGCATTTGGAGATCGCCCGGGATGCACCCCGTACCGCTGAGTTTTCGGTGAACTTCTGGCGCGCAGCCATTCGCTTCAGCCAGGGTAATCTGAACAGCGCATTGTCCTACTGGCAGCAGGCTCTGGCGGAGGGTGCCCAGTTTGACCAGACGTATTCGGCGGTATTGGCGGCCAGGTGTTTGAACGGGCTGGGCAACTACCGGGACGCCGCGCTGCTGCTGCGTGAGAACCTGTACCTTTATCCCGCGGGCGCACCCGCGAGTTCCGGCGTGCTGAGCCACAAAGCCGAGTTAATTAAAGCGTTGGCAATGCTGGGTGAGGTGGATGAAGCGAACGCATTGCTGGATGAACATTGGGCCGAATTCCGTACCACGGATGCCTACCGCTTCCCTCACCTGTTTGTGCTGTTGAAGCGTGAAGACGAAGCCCGCGAATTACTGAACAGGCTGGAAGCGGCCAGCAGTAAAGGCGTGCCGGTGCCTGCGTACAACGTATTTGAAGCTTACGTGCATCTGGGAGAGTTTGACGCGGCCGTTGCATGGTTGCACAAGTTGGTTGAAGAACAGGACGTCTTTCACTTTGGTCTGGTTAGAAGCGCAGTTGACCTGCAGGCCATCCGTGAACTGCCCGGGTACAAGGCCGCCATGCAGGTGCTGGCTGAGAAAGAAGCCCGAGGCACACCGCTGGCGGCGGCTCAATCGTGAATCAAGGCTCCCGCCGCATGATCTACCAGTTAGGCGACTGGCAGGTGGAACCCGCCGTCAACGAGCTGCGTAAAGACGGCAGCACCGTGCAACTGGACGGCAAAGCCATGGATGTGCTGGCGTTTCTGCTGCAGCAGGGTGATCAGGTTACCTCCACCGAAGACATTCTGCAGTCGGTGTGGGCGGACCGGGTAGTTGAACAGAGCACCGTGCACCGCCGCATCAACCAGATCCGCCAGGCGCTGGACGACGATCCAAAAAACCCCACCTACATCCGCACCATCGTCCGGCGCGGGTATCAGATTATTGCGCCGGTCAGCATCGCCGGCGGGGATGCACTTGCTGCAGGGGCTGCCGCGCAAGCTGAAACCGCCACACTAGCTGAAACCGCCACACACATTCCGCACCCTACAGCCGGCAAAGCTGATCACGCGCAAAAACGCTGGCAACTTCCACTAGGCATTACCGCAGCGGTGGTTCTGGCAATCGCGGCCTGGTTTTTCCTGCAGCCCCGGGAACCCGTTGAAGAAGCGGTCATCCCCAGTTGGCAGCAATCATTCGAGGACACTGAAATTATTGCGGTGTTGCCGTTTCAACAGGCGGTTGATGCGGGACTTGAGCACCTGGGCCCCTCGCTGCGCGCGGAAATCAGCGCGCGCATGAGCGGCCTGGACTCAATCACCCTGATTGCCGATTACTCCGCGTTCAAAGTGGTCGAACGCAGCCGCGACGTGCGGGAGATCGGCCGGATCCTCGGCGCGGACTACGTGGTGGAAGGACATGTCCGCAGTGACGGCAAAAACACTCGGGTGAGCATTACCCTCTCGGACACCACCAACGGCCAGCAGGTCTGGCAGCACAACTACACCCAACAGTTTGATCAGGTAGCCGGTATTTTTGAGCTGTACGATGAAATTGCCAGCTCGCTGGTGGTGCAGTTGGGCGTGTACATAGACAGGGATTTTGCCCGCTATTTCATACCTCAGCCGCCGCCCACCAACGATATTGAAGCGTATAACCTGGTGCGCCGGGCACGCATAGCGTTTGCCCAGCAACGCCTGGCGGATTGCACGGCTCTGGCTGAAGCTGCAATCAACCGCGACCCGGATTACTATCTGGCCCATCATTTTAAAGCCTTGTCGCTGTTTATCAGAGCGGAGAACGGGCTGATGCCGCGCATGGAAGGTTTAATGGGCGCAAAAGCGTCTTATCAAAGGGCACTGGAACTGGCGCCCGACTTCCCCCACGCCAACTTTGGCCTGGGCGCGGTGGTCATGCGCATGGACCTGAACTTCCCGGAAGCCAAGCGGCAGTTTGAAAAAGCGTATGAGCTGGGCATGCCCAAAGAGATCGTGCAGCGGGAAATTGCGGAGCTGTATTTCAACAACGGCCGCTATGCAGAAGCGTTAGCCCTGCATCAACAGGTGGCCCATCTGAATCCGTTGCAGGCAACCCCCAAAATGCTGATCGGCCGCACCTACGCGCGCATGGGGGAAACTGAAAAGGCCATGGCTGCGTTTGAAGCGGCCATGCAACTGGCGGGTCCGGCGGATAACAATCTGTTTGCTGAGTACTTTCCTTTTGTGGCGAGGCAGGACCTGCCCCGCGCCCAGGCCATGGTCGCTGAGGGCCACCCTTATATTCCTGTTTTCTGGCCTTCTTACGTCGCTTTGCTGTCCGGCAACCCGGAACCGCGTCAGAAGCTGCTGGCTGAAATGGAAAAAATGCGGGAGCATGCCTATGTTTCTCCGTGGATTTTGTGCGTGATGCACTACACCGCAGGCAACTACGAGGCGCACCTGCGGTGGTTTCAGATCACCGTGGAAGAAGCAGGCGCCAACCACTACACCTACGACCACTTCTACGGCAACCGTCCAGACTACTGGGACAACCTGGAAAACTGGGCCGGCAGCACCGAAGATGCAGCGGAACAGGCCCGCCGCACGGCGCTGGTGGACAACCACGAAGCCCAGGTGACAGACCTGCTGAAAAGCATCTGGCTGGACTGATTACAGCCGCACTTCAGTGGTGAAACTGATCACCCGGCCCAGACCGCTGTGGGTGAGGGCGTCGTAGGCGGTTGCCGTGGAAGTGGCCGGGGGATCTTCATCGAACGCGTTGATCACCGACAACTGCAGCTGAACATGATCGTTCAGCGTAAAGCCGTAATATGCGTCCAGAGTCAGGTGGCTGTCGATGCGCCCCAGCGCCGGCACCGACGGCCGCACATCGTCATAGCCGCTGATGAAACGGCCGACGAGAGTAAAACTGTGACGGTTGAATGCCGTGCTCAAGCTCAGGTTCGCTTTCACCCTGGGCTTGGGGGTAAACGGGTCGCCGTCGTTCAACAACCCCACCCGGCTGCCGCCGGGGGCTACGGTCAGGCCGTTGGCTTCCACAAAATCCCCGGACCGGTACTTGTCCACATAAGTGCCCTCCAGCGATATGTCCCAAGCGGTGCCCAGCGCTCCAAGACCGGCAAAACGCAACGACAGGTCCACACCGCTGGTGATCTCGTATGTACCGTTCACAAAACGCACGTTGATGCGCTCCAGGGCCGCCAGACTGCTGCCCAACGGAAAGATGTGCCCGCGCAGAATGTCACAGGCGGCGCTGCCCACGCCGGCACCGCCGTCAAAACAGCCCTGGTTGGCGTAAGCCGCGGCAATCTGCGCCGGGCTGGAACGGTACAGCGGGCCGTCGATGTCCACCCGCCACCAGTCCAGGCTGGCGTTAAAGCGGCCCGCCTGCAACAGCACGCCTAGGTTGGTGACCCATGCCTGCTCCGGCTCCAGGCCGGGGTTAGCCAGCACGTCGATCGTTTTAAAACTGTTGGCAGGGCCAACAAACTCCACAACAAAGGTATCCTGCCCCAGCATGGTTTCCGGCGGCGCGCGGAAGCTGGAGGAGGCAGAAGCGCGCAGGGCCAGCCAGTCCAGGGCCTGCCAGCGCAGGGAAAGTTTTGGGTCCAGCGTACCGCCGACATCACCCTCGTAATATTCGTAGCGTGCCGCCACCTGCATTTCCCAGCGTTCGCTCAAAGGCAGCCCCAGTTCTATAAATGCAGCGTACACGTCCCGTGTGAAACGCTGATTTTCCGATGCGGTGATAAACCCCAGCGGGCCCAGCGGCAGGTCGCAGTCCAGGCTGGGGGTATTGCCCAGGGTGACTGACAACGGGTCTGCATAGGGGCAAGGGTTCAAGGTTCGGTTACGGAACGGGCTGTAGGCAAAACGCCGCTTGTCCTGGCGCCACTGCAGGCCGGCAGCCCAGTCCACGGCACCCCCACCCAATTGCCAGCCGCTGGTGCCTGACATCACCAGGTCGAAATTCTGGAAGCCCAGTTCTATCCGCAGAGCCTGGTATTCCAGCAGCCAATCCAGCAGCTCCGGTGAGTTGGCCACAGCCGGGTTAAACTGAGGGTTTGCCGCACCCGTGATGGCTGAAGTGGCCACCGCATTGGAAAAGGGGTTGTAGTACTCACAGCCGTTGATGCCGGGGGTCAGCGCGTTGCGGTTGCAGTTGGGGCCGCCCAGCCCATCCAATGCAAACGCCAGGCGCTCCACCACCGTGTCGCTGCCCGCAAACACGGTATCCGTCCAGGTGCGGATAAATGAAACGTCGTAACGGATGCCGTTCACTTCACCCTCTACGCCCAGCCGCACCGTGCGAAAATCAAAGTCCACATCCGAAACGTCAGTTTCCGCCACCGGGCCGCCCGCACCCAACACGCGGAACAGCCCAAACGCCCCCTGGCCGGCGGACGGGAACGGCCCCACATCCGGGAACAAGCCGGGGTTCTGCGCTTTGATATCCTGCAGGCCGGGGTGGCTGGGTGAGATAAAAAAGCCCGGCTGAAACAGCAGGCTGGGAGGGAACGAGGGAGAAACAGCGCGCTCAGAACGGATGCGGGTCAACATCACCTCACTGTACAGGCGTGCATGTTCATTGATCTGCCAGTCCAGGCGGTTGAACGTTTTGATGGATTCGGATTTCTCCTGCAGATCCATAAAGTTGGCAAATTGAAACTGGCAAATGGGCCCCTCCGGTACGCTGCCCAGCAGCGCACACTGCGGATCCGGCCGCAACGGACCAATAATGGCTAATATGGTGGGTGCCAATGCCGGCAGAAAAGAGCCGGGGTTACCCACCGGTGCCCAGCCGTTTTCGGGGTTTTCCGCCCGCGGCACCACGCCCCAGCTTCGGTCACGCAGATCTACCTCACCCTGTTGTTCCACCTGCCAGCCGAACAGCCAATGCAGTTGGTCGTCGCCCAGCCCGTGCAGGCCGGTTAGGTTGTAGTCGCCGCTGGAATCTTCGATCTCGCGCCAGGTGCCTTTGAGTTTGTGGCCGGTGAAATCGTTGTCGGTGGCAAAATTCACCGTGCCGGCAATGGCGTCGGACCCGTATAAAACGGAGCCGCCGCCTTTCAGCACCTCCACCCGATCTATGATGGAGATCGGCAGGCGGTTGAGCTCGTTGCCGAACCGTTTGCCGTTCAGCAGCACCAACGTGCGCCCGGCTCCGAGCCCGCGCAGATTCATGTCAGAGAATCCGGTGGCAGAGCCCCGCAGGCTGGCCTGGCCGAAGTTGCCACTGGTGTAGGGCAGGCTGCGTACGGTGTCTATGAGGGAGTGTCCCGTCAGGCCGGGGGTATTGTCTGCATCCAGTATGTCCACCGGCTGAGGGCCGTCCTTGGCATGCTGGGGGAGGTGAGAACCCACCACCAGAATATCTTCAATGACCTCATCGTCGGCCCAGCCACCGGCAGCAAAAGTGCACAGCAACAACCCGGCCAGCCAGGCGTGTAGACGTCCAATGTAGTTCCCCAAAGCCCGCGCTCCCCACGCCCGGCAAACGCAAATATGCTAGCAGTTTAACGGCGGATTTATAGCCCCGCGCCCTGGCGGGAAAGCAGGGCTTTCAGGTCCTCAAAACGCACGGGTTTGGGCAGAAAATCGTCCATGCCGGCCTGCAGACAGCGGGCGCGGTCTTCCACCATGGCGTTGGCGGTCAGCGCGACAATGCGCGGCTGCTCGATATCCGCGATCCGGCGGATATGCCGGGTGGCTTCCAGGCCGTCCATCTCCGGCATCTGCACGTCCATCAGCACCAGATCAAAGGATTTGGCGGCCACCTGATCAATGGCCTGAGCGCCGGTTTCCGCCAGCTCCGGCTCATACCCTAGCTTGTTCAGCAGAGTCAGCGCCACCCGCTGGTTCACCAGATTGTCTTCCACCAGCAATATCTGCAGCGGCGGGGGGGTGCCGGGCTCATTCACAGCAGCCGGTGCATCAACCGGCGGCGCTTCCGGTTCAGCGGCCGCGGCCTGCTGGTAGGGCAGGGTCAGGGTAAAGGTAAACTGTGCGCCTAGCCCCGGTTCACTGCGCAAACTGATAAAGCCGCCCATCTGTTGCACCAGCTCCTGACAGATGGACAACCCTAACCCGGTGCCGCCGTATTTGCGGGTGGTGGAGGGGTCCGCCTGGGTAAAAGCGTCGAACAGGGCGGCCTGGGCTTCCGGGGCAATGCCGATGCCGGTATCCGCCACGGTAAAGGTCAGCGCCACGCCTTCGCTACTCAGGGCGTGAGTGGGTTCAGCCTCGGTCACCGTCAGGCTGATGGCGCCGCTGTCGGTAAACTTCACCGCATTGGACAGCAGGTTCACCAGCACCTGGCGCAAACGGCCCGGGTCCCCCACCGGGGCGCGGGCAAGTTCCGGTGCGCTGACGTTCAACTGCAGGCCTTTGTCCGCTGCCGCCTGACGGATGACATCCGCGCTGCTGTCCACCACCATGGCCAGATCAAAGGGGGTGTTCTCCAGCCGCAGCTTGCCGGCGTCCAGCTTGGCGAAGTCCAGAATGTCGTTGATGATGGTGAGTAACGATTCACCACAGGCGCGGATAACCTGCACGTGACGCTTTTCCTCTTCGGCCAGATCAGCTTCCGCCAGCAGGGAGGTGAGGCCAATCACACCGTTCATGGGGGTGCGGATCTCGTGGCTCATGTTGGCCAGAAACTGGGTGCGCGCCGCCACCGCGTCTTCCGCCGCTTCCTTGGCTTCGCGCAAAGCCTGTTCACGCTGCATATGCCGGGTGATGTCGGTAAACACCCCCAGTTTGCGGATCGGCGCGCCGTTGCTGTACAGGGTCTGGCCGCGGGAATGCACCCAGATGCGTCGGCCGGTGGCGGTGAGCAATTCACCAATTTCGTCGTAACTTTCGCCACCCTGAAAAAAGCGGGTGAGGGCTTGGGCCAGAGTACTGTCGGTATCAGCCAGCAACTCGCTGAAACGGGCCAATGGGCGCTCCCGGGGCCATTCCAGCAGGCGGTAGGTGGTGGACGACCAGGTGGGCTGGTTGCGGATGAGGTCCACCTCCCAACTGCCCACCTGGGCCAGGTTCTGGGATTCAGACAGCTCCAGGGTTTTGCGCCGCAGCTCGCGCCGGGCGCCGTAATAACTGAGGGCCATGTGGTACAAAAACACACTGAGGATGACCATGAGCATGATAAAAGACACCGGCGGCACCACCGGGTTGGGCACAAAGGGCGCGGTCACGGTAATGGCGCCGGTCCACACCGCGGCAGTCCAGCGGGACCAGAATTTGGTTTCCACCGCGGTGCTGAGCACCGCCACCACCAGGGCGCAGGCCACCACCAGCTCCGGCGCCAGGCCGGTGCGCCAATTCATGTACAACAGATGCGCCAGCAGCGGCAGCAGGGCAAAAAACACCCCGCGGTGGGGATTGGCTTTCAGCCAGCGGACCTGGTCCGCCAGCAGGGCAAAACCGCCCAGAGCGATAAATGCGGGGATGCGGGTGATCAGCGCGGGATCAGTTCCGGCAAAATACTTGCTCAACCAGCCCAGAAGTAGCAATCCAGCGCCGATACCGCAGAAATAGCGGTACCGGGCACGGGCAGGCATATCGATGAAATAAGCTGCGGACAGGGTCTTTTCCGGTGATTTTTGGGCTCAGATTAAGAATAGTTGAGATTTTTGGGGTGGTGGGGGCAGGCTTGCATTTGCAGCGGGTAGCACTAGAATAGCGGCCCTTGCCCGGAAAGGGCCCTTTACAGGGGGCCGTGGGATCGATGCGCCGGGTAATGACCTACTACTCCGCCTTAGCTCAGTTGGTAGAGCAGCTGACTGTTAATCAGCGGGTCGCTGGTTCGAGCCCAGCAGGCGGAGCCATCTTTCTCTACCAAAGTCAACTGGTTAGCAAAGTACCTCATTGGAATGTACACCCGTGGGTTCCAATGGGGCTACATTTTGTATTTCTAAGTTAGTCGAATCGGACAGCACCAAGAACGCTGGTGAGAATTACCGGTCTTAGATGTGTGTTGGTGAAACTACCAATAAAGCAAGTAATAAAGGTATGAGGAAAAAATACTCATTTACTTAGTAGTTTTATATTGACTTTAGTAGTGGTTTTGCTAATCTACATTAGCGGTTCTGGACAGAACCGTTTAGGCAGGTTGAAACGATTATGTCGTTCCAACCTGAATCAATCCTTAACCAATCGTGAGGTAACTATGAAGAAACTTCTTTTAGCGGTTATGCCCCTTGTAGCGGGCGCTCGATCCAATCCATGTGGAAAGGCTCAAGTGTTCGTGGGACATGTTGGAGCGGATTCGTCTACGGCAGATTTCGCGGTCAGTGCGACGGCGGATTATTCGATCGGCGAATACATGGCTCCCGGAAGTTCTCTATGTACCGATGTTGGTAATGACGGCGAAGGCAAGTGCGGCGAAGGCAAGTGCGACGAACGCGAGTCGATGACGACCCCGTTTTCGTTTCTTACACCGACCGTAGCCGCGGCCCGATCCAGACTCATCGGACGTGCAAATAGTTATCGACCCAACTTCTCCGCAGGAGGTTCGTTGGGAAGGTTGAAGTTCGGCTTCTGCTAGAACCCAGACCTTACGATTTCGGCTGTGAGGGGTGATCTTTGATCACACCTGCACTTAAAAAAGTGGCGACTTACATTAACCCTTGATAGAGGAGTATGTAGTACACGCCCCCACAGCCCAGGTGATCAAAGATAGTTCTGCATCTCCTATCGCGCATGCGGTGGAGACAGAAGATGAAGTACCGTGTTGACGGACTTGATAACGAAGAATTTGAAGTGCTGGATGCACAAGTCCAGGAAGACCGCGATGATCGCCGGTTCATCCTGCGAGTCGTTGCTGTGGCGGTTGTCAGCTTGGTACTGGCTGCAGCGGGATACGATGTATATGCAGATGGAGCTGGTGTCGAATTCAAAACGGTTAGCGCACTTTGGGAACATGCGCAGCCGCTAGTTTGGATCATTGTTGGATTTTACTTTGGCAAAAACGACCAAAAGAGAAGTTAAGCGGTTGCAACTTGATTTGCCCCCTGCGTCAATTCAGCGCCTGGACAAGCTCAAGGAGGTTACCGAGGCATCTTCCTATGCAGAAGTCACGAAGCAGGCTTTTCGACTTTATGAATGGCTCATTGAGCAGCACGAGCAAGGGTATGAACTGCAGCTTTCAAAAGATGGTCACACTGTCTCCATGACCAATCTTTTTACTCCCTAGATTTTAGATCGATTGCGGTTGCAGCCAACTACATCCCTTGCCTCTTTGATTTTCTCTACGTCCCAACGTGTGGTTCACACCGCGACCGATTTTGACATTTACTAAAATACCCTCGAGTTTGCTATCAAATTCCAGAAGCGCCCGCGAATTCCTGTAGAGAAAAAGCACTGGACTGACGGCAATTGCTAAATTCCACCAGACGTTCTAAATCGCACCGGCTTCAACACCGCGTAAGACAAGTGAGGTCATCGCAGGGTTGGGTCGTCAAATCACGTCTAAGTCGACGTCATCATCCCGAATCGAGTCGACCGCAGTGTATCGTCGGGTGCTGACAATGCTGTTGTGGCCAACGCGGTCAGCGATGAAGGCGAGATCCTTACCCTGATGCTGTCTGAGGAAGTAGCCAGCTGAATGACGAATCATGTGGGCGTGGAGTGGTTGCACCTCCTCAGGAAGCTTAGCGCGCTCGCCGTTGGTGCGAACGATGTGGTTCACGGTGTTGGCGTGAAGCGCGGTGCCACGCTCGGACAGGAACAGTGACTCATTGGGTGAAGGACCTTGCGCCTTGGCCCAACGCTTGAAAAACGTGAGTTCCTTCCCCTTGATGGCGTGGATCTTGAAGTACATGCTCATGAGGATGCGCATCAACCCTTGGTAGCCGTTCATCGCCATCTGGTAGCAAGCACGGCGAAGCTCCTGGGGATCCAACACGTCGCCGTTAAGAATGGTCGTCACCGCCTCTACGAACTCGGGATCGTAACTCCTCTCGTACTAGGGGTTCGACCACATCGAGTACGTGGAGTAGGTGATGCCTCCTGCCTCGCAAGATCTTCGGATCAAAGCTCTTGTTTCTCCGGAGATCACGAGGTCAGCTATGAATCGATACATCGTGACCAACCCCGATCAGCTTTTGTCCATTCAGGATGTCGCACAGTTGGCGCAACGCACTGAGACCACGGTCCACAACTGGATCCGGCTGGCTTGATGCCGTTGCCCTACAAGGTGGTCGGGACCATGAGGCTCTGGTACGCCAACGACGTGCTTGAGTTCCTAGTGGCCAAGAGGGTGGCTTGAGACCGCCGATAGAAAGACGGGCCCCGAAGGACCCGTGACAAGATGATGAATCTGAACGACCAACCACGCAGCTATTCGCGCTTCTGAGTTACAAGGTCGATATCTCCAAATGTTCTCTGACCGGTTTGAAAGGTTCTAAAATCCAAGTATCGAGGACGTGAGTACGGAGGAGCTTTGGGAGCTCCTTGGCGAGCTCGTGCAAAAGCCCGAACTAGCAAAACTACTTAGACAGGCTTGTTTCGATCAAAAAAGCGACAGAGCTGAGACTTGAGATTTCTCAAAACCCATTTCGTTTGGAATTGCGGAAAGACCGGCGGCCATTCGTTATGGATCGAGGCTAATCGGGTAACTCCTGAAACGCTCTACAGTTTTGTTCTAGAAATTCGCTAGTCACCCCAGTCGTGTCAGAATCGATCATTGCAAGAACTCTCGCCTTATTGAATCCGGCATCAGTAGAGTTTTCCCTTATTACCTCCGTAAAGTAATCCCATGGATCACGTGATTGATTCCAGATCTCATCAAATTGAACTTGCAGCGAGTTACACAATACGGAGCTCCGAACTGTAAAGCTCTGATCTGTTTTGTTTGCCTCTCCGAGAACTCCAGAATTGCTTGCAATCCCTATTACCGAAACCGAGGAATCCCTGATAAAGAAACGAATCTGGGTAGCAATTTCCGCAATTTTAGAAAATCTCACTTCTACTCTAGTCTTAAAGAGGAGCTCTATTGCTCCCGGTAGCGTACTCAGTGATTCGGACACTAATCCCCGATGAGTGTAGGCTGGAACAGCGTTTTGTCTTGCCACTACCGCGTCTATGATGCGTTTCTGTCGTGGATCTTGACTAGTAGACATGGTCGCCGAAACAAACGCAGCCCACGTTTGGCATTCGCTGATCTCGGATTTGATTTCGCTCAGGTAGTTAGCGCGTCCTAGGGAGACGCGGAAACTGCTCAGATTATCGACTAAACTTGCGCGTTCGTCCGATTCTCGTTTTCGTTCTCGAGCTTCTTGGGATATTCGGTAAAGCATGTAGACCTCAACGATCAGCACCCATGCCAACAAAATGAGATGCGCTTTGTCCGTTACTGACTCCCCCCAAAAAATATAAAGAATCCCACCTGTAGCGACAGTTGTGGAGAGAGCGAGCAGTGTGTCAGCGTGCCGCATAAGACTTCCTTGTATAGCTTTCACGAAACGTAGATATTAATCCCGCATCCTCAGTGAATTCGAGCCTACCAAGAACCACGTAGGTACAAGACTTATCAATCCGCTCAAACACCGACCTCCACTCCGCTTGCGTCGTGTTGTTCGACATATAGCAGCTCAATATTTCCCAACATACATCACGTTGTTCTCGAGAGTTTTCTTCCCAATAGCTGCTTAGCTCGCCGAATCCCCGTAGGCATTTTGATGAGGATATTTCGTAGACTACGGAAGGAGTGAAAAGTGCTTGGAGCTGACTGAAATCGTGTTTTCGCCACGTTTCAAAATATTTAACTAGTGTGGCGGGATGTACTTCGCGTACTGCTGCTCTGTGGATGGGTGCCTTTTCAAATTCGTAATTTGCGACTACCTCACCGTAGTTCTTCGAACAGCCTTCTGGCGATGAAACATCGAGTACCAACCCCCCTGAACCTACAAAGCTCGATATACGATCAGATTCACGTTGAGAAATCTCAGTCGTTAAAAAACTGGATAACTTAACGTCAAACCCAGACGGCTCGATGTCTGCCAGCCGGTCTAGTACGTCGCCCTGTACGAGATCAACGCTCACATTAGGGAAAACCATTTTGATCCACTTCTCAGTGGTATCCCTAAAGACCTCAATTTGCGCAGGACTCTTGTCGATTGCCACAATTCCGGAGATATTCACTCCAATTTCCCTAGCAGCTTGCACGATCGCAGCGGTTGATGCACCAGACCCACACCCTAGATCTAGCACGCTCAAGTTGTTTCCTAGAAGGGATATACCGGTTCTAATTTCCGCCCGGACTTTGATGAAGTTTGCGGGAAAGTACTGGTATAGAAACTCATCAGCGAATCGATCGTAATCTGGAGGCTGACGATTCTTGATCATCGTGGTCAATTCCGAAACTCGGGAGGTCGAAAAATTTCTGTCCTTAAGTCGTCGCTCGATTAGTTTATCTAGCTCGTATGGGAGTGAGCATATTGGTGTGAGTAACATAGCCTCGGACTATCGAAGGGAGCTAGATTGTAGTTTCATATTATGCAACATCTACGGCAAGCGGCTCGTGAACGGGAGGAACCAAATCTTCTTAATCGCGCATGTAGATTTGAATTAAGTAACGAATAACTCCTGGAAATGGTTAAGTCTTCTTTTACGTCATGCCTCAGAAACCTACACTTGAACCCGAATGAGATGAATACATTCAGCATCGAATTTTGTAAAGCATCCTTGGCGTCATCAGACTGACGCGTTAGTGTATTGATCTTCAATAGTCCCGATCTAGTTACCGAAGAAACTCATGGCAATCGAAGTAGTTTTTGACACCGAAGAGACTGATTTTCACGATGTCTTACACGGCAAGATCCAGCTAATGACGGACAGCAAAAACGACTTAGTCCGCTCACTTCTAGCTTGCCCGGAAGTTCAAAGATTGAGGTATATGCGCCAGATGAATTTTGACGTTCCATTTATCCAAGAACTTGGGAGTTCGAGACGGCTCCCTCATTCGATTGGAGTTTGTCATATCGCATTGGGGTTAGCTGTTCGATCCGCGCTTAAAGAAGAAGATCGTGAAATCTTGCTCGCTGCAGCGTTGCTGCATGATGCTGCCATACCCCCGTATGGGCATTTGGTGGAAACAGTCCTCAGAAAACGGTACCCCGATTTTGATCATGAGGTCATGCTCAAAGATCTGTTGTTTGGGACAGCTCACGCGACGAATCAATACCAACAAATTCTTCCTGGAAGGTCTCTTCGAGTCCCTAAAGTTCTAAAGCAGCACAATATCGATCCGGAATCGATACTGCGGTTGGTTCGACCTCCAATGGGTGAGAAAACGGCTATTTCAGCTGACATAGATTTGGACAACATCGATAACATTCACAGAATGGGCGTACTCTTGGGATGGCCAGGGGTTAAGGAAAATCTGCAAGAGTTGATTCGTGAATGTTCAGTTCGATCAGACTTCGGACTCCAATTCAAAGACGATGCTCTGAAAAACCTCAGGTTTTGGCAGGAGATCAGGCAACGCATTTATACGTTAATCATCGCGCATCCTCAGTGTGTAGCCGAAAATGCATTTCAAAATGATCTAGTCACCCAAGCTGTCGAGGCTGAGGTAATCTCACCTGACAACTGGCATATCGTCGAGCCGAAGTTCGAAAGTGAACTGCGAAACCATCCGAAAACAAAGGATCTTGCTGAACGCCTTATTAGTGGACGCCGCTATGCTTTGATTGACTACGTATGGTTCAAAAACTATGGACTCCCCCCAGTTCCTAGCTGGAAATCTTTAGAGAAACACATTGCCCCACTGTTACCTCAGCTCCCGGCCAATCAGGGGTACTTCCTTTGGGTGGAGCATGGGTTAATCTCCCGTGCCGTCTGTGCGGAACTAGAAAATGGCGATCGAAAATCACTAGGTGAGAGCTCTACGAGCCTCTTCGTTGCTCGAGTCCACAAAGATGCAGACTTACCAGGCCATCGGCCAGGTACTAAAGGGCAAATCTCATGGCGAGAAGCTGTGATGGAAGCCTTTGAAAGCTTGGTTCCTGATTGGGAGCATCATGTTTCCTATCCGGAAAACTATCGAGGAGTGTTTTTGAGTAGCGATGATGCGAAGCGACAGCTCGAACTCTATTGAGTTACTAGGTGGAGTTGATTGGAGCTTTCGCGATTTAAACAACGAGGGCGTTCAGTCCGTTCACTGGTATCCCGCAACGTTTATCTCTGCCATACCAGGAAGTCTCATTCCAATACTTGCACCAGCTAATGGCCTCATTTTGGATCCCTTCTGTGGCACCTCAACAACGGGGGTTGAGGCTGTTCGGGCTGGTCGCCGGTTTGTTGGGATCGATACGAACCCGATTGCAACGCTCATTGCCCACGCAAGGCTCTACTTCCCGGACCCCAACAGACTCAGATCGCTGCTTCAGGAAGATGGAGTTTTGTGGACAAAAGGAACTCCAAAGAAAGCTCGTGCGTTGGATCATCCTAATCGTGAAGAGTTACTGCGGTGGTATCACGTTGAAACTTACAAAGAACTTCAAGGCATACTAGCCCAGATCTCCACTATTCACTCAAAACCAATCAGAATGTGCGCTTTAGCGATCTTTTCGAGCATTCTGAAAAACGTCTGTTCGCAACACCGCCATTGGGGATGGGTCTGCGACAACGTCAGGCCCAAACTCAATGAAATATCGTATAAACCTGCTCACGTTGCCTTCAACAAAGCACTTGAAGACTACCTAACATCTAGTGACTTAGTGTTGAAAGAAATGGCTCGATCCATGATTCCGAACAAGAGGTCTCAAATCCGCAACGCTTCGAACCTTATCGAAGGGGACTGTGTCAGAGAAATGAAAAAGCTAGAGGGTGGAAAGATCGATCTAATTCTCACATCGCCTCCGTATTACGGCGTGGCCGACTACGTTAAAGCGCAAAGACTATCGTTCCTTTGGCTTGATGACGGAAGAAATAATTCGCTGAAATACAGCTTTAGTGATTTTGAAGAGCTAAGAAAACGAGAAACTGGAAGTCGATCGTTTCGGCATAGGCGAGATAGTTTTGAAACATACATGCATTACATGCAGTCCTTTTTTAATGAAGCTCATAGGTGTGTCAAAGAGGACGGTTTCTTGGCGCTTGTTGTTGGCGAATCCAAGGCCCGCGAGTCGACAATGTCTAGCTTACTCGTCTGCGCAGACCATGCTGGATTTGACCTTAGATTTAGTTCTAATCGTGACATCAAAGTAACTCGCAGGAGACTGATGGCGAAGGTTAAGAATGAACATGTCCTAGTCTTTTCAAGGAAATGAAATGGAGGGCTTTGAAAAATTGTGTGATGGTGTCTATGTGTGTGATCCGAGTGATCAACAGATTCCAGACAGTTTTGTTGCGGACGAAGCTGTATACACCAGCTTTATGGACTATTTCTACATTTGCGTGCCATCGGAAGAATTAACTAGCGAACAAGTTCATGAAATTTGTAGCAGGCGTCGTCTGAATAGAGAGTGGGCACAGCCTGGTAGCGTGAACTCGACTGTCCGCGGTGTATTTAAATCGTTAGTTCGCCACAGCGCACCATCAGTCTTGTTGGAAATTGGTCCTGGAGATAGCCCTTTACTTCTTACAAGCGAATCAGGCACGCTTCGGTACATTACCGCGGATACTGACCCGAGTATGGTCGCCGCAAATGCAGCTATAGGATACGAGTCGCACGAGTTCGTTGATCTTCCACTCAACGCAAATTCGGTTGATTTAGTTATCGCCGTTTTTGTGCTTCAGTTTCGATTTGATCAAGAGGAGTTAGACGAAATTAGTCGAATGCTGAATGATCGAGGCGTGTTTGCTGCCAATGTCTATCGACGAAGCAAAGAATCTAGAGATAGGTTGAAATCAATGGTGCTTA
Source organism: Pseudomonadales bacterium (assembly GCA_028279305.1). GTDB lineage: Bacteria > Pseudomonadota > Gammaproteobacteria > Pseudomonadales > Azotimanducaceae > UBA4421. The sequence continues at coordinate 66,793 of JANQOA010000384.1, read as the reverse complement.
AGAGTGGTATGCAGTTGCGGGCGATTGGAGATTCGTCTGAATTGTGCCGGGACCATGAGTATTGGATCGCGGGAAGGGATGATCTAAGACTCGCCGCTGGAGAGGAATTCTTTAGAGGGTTGTTTAAGAAGTCTAGTCTCTAAGGATGTTAGCAACCATCCGCTCCACGGACTGCTGAAGGTCTTGGAGTGAGCCGTTGTTGTCGATAGAGAAATCCGCTTGTTGCATCAACTGATCGATGTACTTTTCCTGATCCGAATCAGAGGATGTGCGAAGGAATTCTGCGTAGTCTGAGTCTGCTTCTTTGTGACTATCCGACGCATGTTTTGAACGATCGTAGCGAGTCTCATCATCAGAGCGGACGGCCACTAGAACGAAGTTGGATTTGGTGCGATAAAGTTCTGCTTCTTCCGGGTAGCGTAATCCATCAATTATAAAAAGTTTATGACCATCGGTGAGTTGGTGAATCTGATGAATCCAAGCATGAGCAAGAATCTCTTTACCGAGCGACTCGAATAGAGAGTTTCCTAGTTTAATGTAATTCTGTCTTTCTAGGGGGATACCCATTTGCTTGAGGACGTGTTCTAAGGGGGCGGAGTTTCGGAAACTCTTTGCACCCATGTGTTGCGTAAGAAAACTGGCGATTGTTGTCTTTCCGGATCGAATCGGACCGATCAAACCGAGAACCGTTGGCTGCGTGGTTTTTAGACTCAAGTTGGTTGAATCCGACATTGTCCTGGGAAATCTAGCCCTGGCCCTCTTTTATTCGCTCTTGCCACCTAATTGTATCTTTCAAGTTAGCTAATGCATCGATTAGTCCAGTGTTCTTCGACATCGCCTGTAGTTCGGTTTCTATCTCGAGCGCTGTTTCTTCTGGTGTCGCCTCGGGGACGCCGAAGATGGAGGTTCCTACGGCATCGAGAAACATCACTGCAAGTGCCGTATTCGTTTGCGCACTGCGTAGTAAGATGGCCGCCATTGATTGGCGGTCTCTAGGTCGGTTAGCTTCGCTTTCGAGCATACCCCAGTTTCTAACAAGCTTTTCTGGATCGGTTTCCACGTGAGGGTCGTAGTCTGATTTTTCTCTACGCCATGCCCGCCCAATGATTCCAAATCGGATCGAGTGCACCCGGCGTACACCTGGCATTTCGTGTTTTTGTCCGTTTTCATCAAAGTAGTCGACGATTTGTACGAGACTTTCAGGATTCAAGTAGAACGGGACATGCAGAGTAGCTCTGAAATCTGCTGCGACAAGCTCTGGGTGTTGCTGTGCGTAGATTGCTACGGTCTCTGCAAAAGCAGCGTCGACTCTCTTTGAGTTTACTGTTGTCAGGTAGTCAGCTTTGACAATATCCTGGAGTGCTGAGAATTGCCCCAACACTTTTGATTGTCGAATAGCAATTGCATTTGGATCGGTTTCGAGCTTTATATTGCCTACCGATATTGAAAGATCATCTATCCGATCCGCTATGCCGACAAAAACTTTCTCAAGCGCACCGCTCAAATACGCAATTGTGATAACAAAAAATAGCCCCAGTCCCCAGGCGCCTAGCGTCGAGTAGATCGAGCTAATCGTCTGTCTCGCCGCCACCACAAAGGCTGGCTCATTTGAAAGCGAACCAGATAGTAGCCTGAATTCATCTAGTTTCTTAAGCAACTCGTTGAATGACGCGTTCAATGCTGCTGTATCGGAGCCGAGTGGCATTTTGTTTGCTAGTCGGTCTCGAAGTGATTCGACGTCTACTAATAGCTCACTTATCTTTTTTGCGTACGTACCGTCATCCACTATTGTCGATTTAACGGCGTCTAGTCGCTTGTTAAGAGCGATCAGGTCTTTTGAGATGTCACTATCGAGTCTTACTGATGAGATTACTTTCCCGCGCAACTGCTCCGACTCCAGGATAATTGAGTCGAGCAAAGAGGTGCTCCCAGTTCGTGATTCGAGGTAGAGCGCCCTACTTATTACGTCGCCGATAACTATCAACGACACTACGACCGCAACAATGGTGAGCATTCGCTGACGTCTATCTCTTTCGGTGTCTTTGATCATTTGTCATGTGTCTCATCTTTGGTAGCAATGCAATAAGTAAGAGTATCTGCACATTGCGTAGGTAAGCTCTTCTTCTCATGCCACAGAAAGGTACCAAATCAGGTACTCCATGACCCCCAAGTTAACTTATCAGCTTGAACCTTGCCTCCAAGGGCGATGGGTTATGGGGTTGAGTTTACTTGAGTTTCACTGAAATTCATTGAGTTTCAAAGGGTTACGATCGCGATCGTTAATCAGTGGGTCGCTGGTTCGAGCCCAGCAGGCGGAGCCAAATCTTTCAAAGACTTAGCTTCAAACTCGCTAATGTCAAATTTCCCGTTGCGGGGATTGCGGAAGTTTTTTCGGTGCAAACTTCCTGAGAATGACCAAATCTGGTCGTTCTCCAGCATGATCACAAACCTTCTCGGCTGCCTCGATCAGACGCCCTAGTTCGGGTGCTGAGTAGTGCGTCGTCATACGAGAGGAATTGTGCCCAAGTAGGTCCTGGCGGTCCTCTAAGCTAACCCCAGTCGCCTTCAAGCGGCGACCGAAGGTGTGCTTTAAGTCATGCACGCGAACCATAGGCAACTCTGCTCGTTTCTTAGCACGCTGCCAAGCGCTGTTACCCATGCGATCCATCTGCTTACTCCGGTGAACCTGCTCCCCTCTATTCGAGCCATATTGAACTTAGTAAAGTGGGTTTTACAAGGAGTAAATGACAATGAAGAAGCGATTCTCAGAACAACAGATAATTGCGATCTTGAAGGAAGGCGAATCGGGTGTGCCCGCCCGAGAACTTTGCCGCAAACACAATATTTCAGATGCGACGTTTTGCACCTGGCGAAAGAAGTATGCCGGCATGGAAGCGCAGGACGTGAAGCGTCTGAAGCAATTGGAAGAAGAGAACAACCGTTTAAAAGCGGTTGTTGGCCGATTCTCATTTGAATTCTAGATGATGCTGCTCGGTTCAGAGGTTATCCACAAGCGATCAGAACCGATCAGGGCCCCGAGTTCACTGGGAGCGCGGTTGACCAATGGGCGAATCAACGGGGTGTCACGTTGAAGCTGATCCAAGCAGGTATGCCGACCCAGAATACTTACGAAAGTTTCAACGGCAAGTTTAGAGACGAATGTCTAAGTGAACACTGGTTTATGAGTCTTCATCATGCCCGGCAGTTGATTGAAGCATGGCGAGAAGACTACAACCGGGAACGGCCTCATTCTTCGCTGGATTACAAAACGCCGAAGGCGTTTTTGACCTTACCCCTGAATCTAAGCCGGGGCTGAGATGGGAAAATGAGTGTACGGGTCATGCCGCCCGCTCCGCAAATAAGCGGGGCGGCATGCGACCCAATGAACTGTGTGGCTTCTCCTCGTTGTAGTGTTTGCGCCACTGATCGATCTCGCTTCTGGCTTCGTCTAAGTCTCTAAACCAGTGCATGTTCAAACAGTATTCTCGAAACTTGCCGTTGAATGACTCTACATACGCATTCTGAGTGGGTTTGCCGGGTTGGATGAGCTGCAGTTTGACGCCTCGTTCCTTCGCCCAGAAGAACATCGCCTTACAGGTGACTTCTGGCCCGTTATCGTAAACAATCTTTTCCGGCAATTGACCGAGCGTATCCAGGAAACGAACCAACCGTTTACCGGAGATGGATGTGTCCACCAACTGGCCGACGCACTCTCGAGTGAAGTCGTCGATGATATTGAATACACGGAAACGTCGACCTGTGGCCAGTTGATCGCTGATAAAATCGACCGACCAACGTTCGTTTTTCTTCGTGGGTAACACCAGGGGAACCCTTGGCCTGATTAGCTTTTTACGGCGCTTAGTACACACTTGGAGCGGCTCTTCCGAGTAGATCCGATACGTTCGTTTGGGGTTTCTCACCAAACCTTCGTCTCGCAGCATGTCGTGGAGTGTCGGATAACCGTAACGTGGATACTTCTCTGCCAGTTCCTCCAATCGCGACCTTAACTCTGAATCATTCTGGCGCTTCGCTTCGTAGCGCACGGTAGAGCGTGACACGCCGTCTAGCCTGCAGCCTTGTCGCTCAGAACGCAGACCTTCGGTTACCCAGAACTGAACGACCTGACGACGTGCTGCAGGCTTCACCACTTTTTTCGCAGAGCTGCTTCCAACGCTTCCTTATCGAGCATCGTCTCAGCCAGCAATTTCTTAAGTCGGTTGTTCTCGCTCTCCAGTTCACGAAGTCGCTTCGCTTCTGAGACTTCCATACCGCCGTACTTGGACTTCCACGAGTATAAGGTGCCCTTCCGCAAAACTGTGCTTGCGTGCGAGTTCGGCGGCGGACACACCTGCTTCGTGCTCCTTCAAGATGCCGATGATCTGTTCTTCGGTGAATCGTTTTCGTTTCAATCGGGACCTCCCTTGGGTCTACTTTATCGGGAAATCCGATCTCGCTCATGGGTTAGTTGTTAAGGTCATTACCATGTGAATTGCCACTTCAAGTTAAGTGCGTTGAAGTTGCCTACAGAGCAATCAGGTGAGTAAAAGTAAGTATTCAAGAGATCCCTTTTTGTACATAGTAGAGAGTGGCTACAGTTACTACACGCTTAGCAGAACATTCGATTGAGGGAGAGAGACATGGAGGAAGCACAAGATCAGGGACTTAAGTCAAAAATAGTAGTCAACCCGCCGTTCGGCCTAGTAGAGGCTCCAGAGGCCTATACGTTTGTACGAGATCGTGTGGTACCACAAAATGAGATGGCGTGGGACGAGGTATTCGACGACAAACCGGACGATGACGGACCGGGATACGATGCTGAGTTTCTTCGGGGCTATTTTTTTGAAAAGTGGGGTGTTGCAGATGACGTTACGAATGATTACCTAGTTGATCAACTTCATGTTAAGCGAGTATATCTCTGGACACTAGAAGACCTCAGTGGTGATCCAGACATTACAAAGCCGGCATATGTCGTTGGCTGTTTACCAAAACTTGAGAATGTAACATTTGGAATCGATGTGCGAGATGACAAGTACGCAACTCGAACACCCGTCCAACTCCCGAGAGTAACTGATGGCGAGTTGAACTTCGTGCCTCTCCAATACCCCAACGCTAGCGAAGCTAACCCTGGAATTGTATTTCACATCGACTTTGGCAGCCGAGGCGAGCGGTTTTATCGTCCTTATGTAAGCGTAAATGAAGCTACGGGAGTTACCAGATACCTTCAACTGAATGACTTTCTGGCCAATGGATTTGAAGCCGTTCATGGTATCGAAATGATTTACGGCAAGGTGGTCCCAGATGAAGCGACGAAGTTAAGTTTGTTGGTTGAGGGGGCAATTCAGAGTGCTCAAGAAGGGTTTTCTGTCGTGGATACCTATCGAGCGGACGCAGCGCTAATAGCTCGTCAATGGGGATACGTTGCCGCAGAAGCAGCTATCGCCAAGCGTATGGCAGATAGCGCGGGAAAACTAATTGGAGATGATGCGTCGGTACCAACCACTGCAGAAGGTTGGCGTGCCCTTTCGGAGCAATATCATGCGCTCATGGAACCGTCACAAAATCAGAAAGTAATCGAAAACCAAATTGCAGATGCCGCAGCTGACCTCGGTTACCGCATGTTTCTGGATAAAGCCACTATCACTGTAAAGAGAGAAGGTGTCGATCCCCTCCGGTTCACAGTAGAGAGGGGTGAGCTGTATCTCGAACAAATTAGAACAACGAGCTGGACAACTTGGCATACGGTGAAGAAAAAGCGGAGACGCCTTTTCAGTTCGAAAAGCAAAACGTATCAAGTTCCGCGTCACCACTCCAAGACTTATACCTTCTTTCATAAGGTCACAAGCCCATCCCCACAAAACGCCAGCCTTGAAGTAATCGACTATGACCCCTGGGTAGAGGGGGCGAAGGCGTATGAGGAAGCTGGGTTTAACGTCTTCTTAATGACCGAAAGACCTGGCGGGTATCTAGAGTCTAAAGATGGGTCGACGTTGTCGGAGGTAATGAATGCGTGCGATAGCGACGAGTCATTTAGGCGAAAGTGCGTGGTAGCAGTTCCTGTGTACGAAAATACGATTGTGGGGCGCCAGTTGCTTGCAGGGTACACATTCTTCGTTCGACCATGCCGAGGACTCTCGATCAACGATGATCCGGAATTAGCTCTAAATGAAGACCTTTCGTATCGGTTCGCTTGGTTTGGAAACAGAATGGGAGAAATGGCAGCTTCGATTCCCCTTGCTCCGGGAGAGGAGCAAGAAATAACGATAAGCAGAAGTGAAGAAACGGAGAGTTCTACTACGTCTACAGCGACAACGCTTACCGAGTTGTCGACTGTAAACAGGCGAGATTTTGAATCTACATTCGAGAGAGAGGTCACAAAGGAATCGTCAAGAGGTGTAGCTGCATCAACTAGCGCTTCTGTTCCGACTCCCTATGGTACGTATGGTGGTTCGTTATCCGGAAAACGATCTACTAGGTCTGTGGCGCGCACTTTGAATCGAGCCGTCAAACGAACATCACAGGAGATATCCCGAAAGTCGAGAACCGAAACAAAGGTGACTGTTAGTCAAAAGGTAAGCCTGACCACGACGAATTCGGTTACACATAAAATCAAAAACATCAATAGCGGGGCGACGCTTAACCTAAACCTGTACCGACTCTTGAACCACTATCAAGCAGGTCTGTTCTTGGATGATTTTAAGATAATGGTGTCCGCGGGTCCTGCTTTGATAGAGGGTACAGAGATCCGAGATGTTAAGACGTTCATGCGATCGGAACTCGATGATCTACTAAATCATCTGCGCTATACAGCTCCCGTTGATCTATCCGACGATGAAGATTTCATTCGGTTTTCTTGTCGTTTTCTACGACAACTCCTTCAGGTCATTCGTAATGAATACGACTCGGATACAGGCGATGGCGACGGAGACGAAGAGTGTAAAGAGGATGACCCGGGTTTTGGGGTTCTACGCTGGAACCATGTATACGAGGGTGATGTTGATTGCTCGGGAGAACTGGAAGAGGTTCGCAAAGTAATAGACGAACTAAGGAAACAGATTGGTGAGTCCGAAGTCTCTCAGAAGTGCCCGCTTGTGAAACGAGCAGACTTCGCATTTGATTCTGGAGCGCTCTACATAGATGCAATAATGGGTCAGGGTGACGGCACAGAAGAGTTTGCGAAAGACATGCGCAATTTGGAAAAGGATCACCAACGAGCAGAAACTGAACTCATTCGCGCGGAAGCGAGTTCGTTAAGCGATGAGTCTGGTACCGACATGGACCAGAATCCGGACTATATCACGGAGCACGATCTCAGAACTGTTCGTAACAAGCTTAGCTTTGAGGTGAAACCTCCGGCCAGAGATTCCGAGCCGTGGTTCTTGTATGTCGACGGTTCACTAGTAGAGCACAAAGATCGGTCTGGCGGGGCAGGGAAAGTAACATTCGAGTACGAAGCAAATCAACTTGATTGGCTCAGATCCTGGGGACCTAGAGATTTTCACGCTCGAGTTTTTCTGAAGCATGAGGAAACAGGCGAGCGAATCGGATATCGTTTTAGGGATTAGTAGATGTCACTTCGTATCCCCTCATCCTTATTAGAGTTTGGTGGAAATTCTAGTGCTATAGACACGGCGGTTCTAGAATACCCAAGCTATAAAGATGTACCTTCCGTCGCAATAGTAGAAAGCTCAGGAATGGTGAATGAACCGGGTCAATTTCAAGTACCTGCTGAAAGCTGGGAGGAGTTTACCGAATTTGCGAATGAGTTCAGCCTCGGCGATGTCCGTAAGGTAATAGGTGGTGGCAGGAAGTACCTGGGGCTACTTGAAGAGGCTTCTACCATCCTTAAAGAGTCACATCGCGCTATACTCGAAGAATACATATCAACAGATGTACCGACCGAAACCCAATACCGCAAATGGATGTCTACTTCAGTGTCTGCGAAAGACCATTCGTTCGCGCCGCTCGGCAGGTCAAAGCTTGTTACTTCGGTAAGCGTTAATGCGTATCCAAAAGCAAGCTATGACGAGTTGGTTGACGCGTTCGCGAGAATTGAGTTGCTCCCCGAAGGGAATCAGAAACAGCGACTCATTAGAAACAGTTTACGCAAGACGGTCATGCGGCCTGAACTTGCGCTCCGAAGAAATATCGAGCTAAGCGCTGAAGGTGCGCGTAGGTTGGGGAGTGTCAGCCGTTTACTACTCGTTGCTCCCTTCTTTGGACCTGGGCTGAAAATGGCTACAGCTCGGTCTTACGAAGAGTTTAAGGAAGGTGTTGGCGAATCAGCAGCAGCGGCTTTTGGCTACGCTTCAGGTGTAGCTGGAGCCATGGCGGCGCAATGGGGTGGCGCAGCATTGGGTACATTGTTGGGTGTAACACCGGCTGGATGGGCGATTCTAGCGACGGGAGTACTTGTGGGGATAGCGGCGGGAGCTTATTGGGATTCGGACATAAAGGAGGCGACAATAGAAGCGTTGCCGGACCTCGGAAATCCGACCCTACCTTAATCGCCCTTCATTGCTTGTGGTCAAGGTGACGAGCTACGTGTTCCCCAACAAGAATCACATGTTGTGTTGATAACTTCCCGATGAGGATTAACCAACGTGATCTTGACTGGCTTCAAGCGGTAGTTTGCTACAAAAACTGCAAGGGGGTTGATTGTCCATCCTGCCCCAGTCGCGATAGATGATAGGACTTTTTCTTTCCTTTGGCAGGGCGCCTGTTCGTTAACTCAGGAGGTGTTGCGGGCAACTGAGCTTACAAGTCGTCGCGTTTGACGAACACGCTACGGCTTTCGATTTCATATTCTTCGATTGGAGTGGATCGCGGTTCGTTCATTATGTTGTCGCGCTCTTTCAGGTGTTTTGATAAGCGGCTGAACGTAGAAGTACGACAATTGTAAGCGTAAACTGCATAACGTCGATCGGCCAGACTGTCTAGGTTCATCCAGCACTTCAGGATTAGGTCTTTTCAACCGCGACTTGGGTTTAAATTGCAGGTTGTACTCTAGCGACCGGTAGATCCGAAGCACCCGTTGTAGTTGAGCCGTAAGCAATTCACCTCGTTGTGCTAACTCTAACCGTTACCACTGGTACAAGGGCCAATACTGTTTGTTGACAGCCGAACTCAAGCGCTGGCTAAACACGCGGTCGCGAGTGGATCGGTGGGGGTTAGCCGGGTTTCAACTATGGACGCTTCCACGTTAGTCAAGTCAGCGCGAAATCTGACGTCACTTACTCCATGTGGAATCGGAAGCTCAACACTAGGGATGTCTGAACAGTCGTAAAGGCGCAGAGACCGAGCAGCGACCCCAGCATCAAAACACTCCGAGCGTGATGCTTCCCACGCTTCCCCAAGTGAAGCCATACACAGTTGGTCGACCTTGAGTCGAAGCGTTGGATAACCGCTAACAGCGTCGCGTACGTCGGCCCATAAAGATCCTAGCGATAGGCCGCCGGCAATACGACTCACCAAAAGAGACACGATTGTTGCGGAGACGCCCAAAGGGGGGCGCAGTTGCGCGAGTGTGAAGTGGTGTTCCCGCTTTGGGCCGCGTGCGCTTTTCACTTCAACCCTCTCACTGCCGAGGGAAAAGTCGTGGATTTCCGTAGGGTCTGCGTGCCAAGCTTCGACTAAGGTTTTTGGAGATGAGGACCGGTAGATAACGAATAACTCAGCCCAAAGTCCCTGAACATTGCGTTGTGCTGGCTGCGCGGCGGCGAGGAACATCGATACAAGCCGCTCTACAATCTCCGTGATTAGCTGGGCTGATGGAGGTTCGGTGATTTTCATTAAAGTGCCTTCAAAGACTCCCAAGAAAAGCTTTTGCAGAGCAATGTCATGTGCCATGCAGTTAATTATTGAGTACCGATCCTCCTCGTCAACAACAGCACCTTCGCGTCGAACGCGACACAACATGCTGTGCTCCACTCGAAGATTCTGAAGCGAGACGGGTGCTGCACCTGACGCGGCGGTCGATTCTCGAATGAGGATGGCGGGGCGACATTCAGAATCCTTCGCGACGAGTGCATGCCATCCATCCCCGTGCGTTGCAGCGAAGGACAGTGTCTCCTCAGAAGATTCAGGAACGGATAACCCCGTAAAGGCTTCCCAGAGGCTAGTCATCGGTATAATCTTCTCCACCTTGCTGTTGGATCAGGACGTTTGCACCCATCGGGCCGGGTATCCAAACCGCCACGTTGGGAACATCATCTAGCGTCACTACGCCGCGAGGTTTCTCTAATCGCAGGGTGTGGATTTGTATTGTCGGCGATTCATTGTCTCCGCGTATCGCGCGATCTCCTGGGTAAATCTCACCTCGGCGTTTGCGTGGGCTCACTGGAGCTTCGCCTTGAAACAGGTTCGGAATCTCATGCTGCTCGTTCAAGGTCCGACGACGGGTTTCACCGCCACTCATGAGGTAAATGTTGCAGGTTGCATCTACGTTTTGGCTCAAGTGATGGCGCAAAACAATGAGCACGCCGAGGAAGTTTTGCGCATCAGTTAGCCTGCCGAAGCGCAGGTTCATCAGCAGGTGTTCGTAAGCAACCTGGAGTGGTACAGCAGGAGCATGTAGGTGACGCTGAAGCGGTGATCTGTCGGGATGACCTTCATCTTCTATCAGGTCTAAGGTGGAAAGGAATTCCCCGATCACTCGCCGATTTTCTGCAACTGTCTCTGCCGGGTGTTGGGGGGCTCGTGGGGAAAACCAGCCCTCCCAAAGTGACGTTGTCACGTAGCCAACATCAATAATGCTGTCTCTAGTAGGACGAAAGCCGCGTGGAATTAAGAATGCGCGACGCAACTCGTTGAGTGGTCGATCTTGGAATTCGATAAGTCTTGCCCTTATGTCTTCCTCATGCTCAACGTAGCGGCGGTAGGCAATTGCGACGTCTTGTTCTAGGTATACTCGACAGAATCCAATATACCGTCGCTTGTAACCAAAGAACCGGGCTCTCTGTTGGATTGTGTCGGCTGTACGCGTTCCAGGCCCGCGTGGCATATAAGTTACAGTGAGACCTTCTACGGTGAATCCGCGATCCAACGCCTGGCCGCCGACCAGAATATGCGAATATGAGGCCCTCCAGTCCACTTGGGGTGTCTGCCCACCCGTTGCGTTAACAAGGTGACGTTCCGTCCGACGGATGGCCAACCGGAGTACTCGCCAGATATCGTCGAACTGTGGTAGATCCTCGACGGTTGTTGTGAGGTCGTCGTAGGCTACGCGGAAATCCGAGTTGAGATCTTGGTTATCTGGATCTTCTGGATTACTGAGTATTGTCTGCCACATGTCACAAGTCGCTCGTACCCATCGAAAGTAATCGCCATGAGACGCTGTTCGATGTGAGGGATGCACCATCATCGTCCGGTTGCCGCGGCCTTCCTCGTGTAACATCCCGGTAGCTACTCCGACGAAAAAGAACCGCAATGCCCGTAGCAAGCTCTCTGGTGTTTCATCCACGGGATTGTTTCTTGTGCGAATATCATCTGGTGGAATGATCCGTAGCAATTGTTCACCGTTAAGAAAGAACTCCCTGCCTCCAGTGTATTCGTCACCAGCCGATACTGTTCTTGCGAATTCTGGGGAGAGCACGTCAATCAGATTGATTAAGAGAGGGCCCTGAGGGGTGGCTGTATATTGCAGAAAAGTATGATGTGGTAGCGTCTGCTTGAGTTCAACTAACCGTCGATAAGTGGTGCTCTCCTCACCTTCATTTATTAGGTTGTTTAAACCAGCTTGATCAGCCTCATCATCGATGATTAGAACAGGTATTCCTCCAAGATTAACGCGGCCCAGAACAACAGTTAGCTGCTCTAAACGCTGGTGGTGCTTCATTACAGTGATCAAGATCGTTGGTCGCCCATGAACTGGGACTTCAGGATCTCTCCATTCTTCAAGAACGTTTCGAATGCTGATATGAGCTTGGTCATTTAGGCTTGGTTGATGTAGATGGCGCCATACTCGGTCATCGCGTTGGTTTAGCCGCAGATCGTTCTCAAGACGACTCCGTGATTGGTTGGTAAGTGTTATAGATGTGCCAGAAATGACGATTACAACTGGATATCCGTTGTCGCGCGCTAACGCGGCAACTGTGGTAAACGACAGGGTCTTCCCGCTTTGCACATATCCGACAACAAGCCCGGTAGCCTGGCCGGCACGTTGGTGCGGCGACACACATCTGCCGATAATCTGAATTGCTTCATCCCGAATAACGTTTACGCTCTCGCGCGGTAATCCTATGTGCTCAACAAGTCCCAGTGTCTCGGCGCCAATATGCGGTTGCCATCTCATCTGGCTTTCTTGACTTGCGACCTCTATTCGCACTTCGTCTGTTAGGCTTCCCTCACCTTCTGCCATGGATCAATACCTTAAGGTGTTCGCCAAAGCGCGTGCCTTAGCAGTTCGTTGATGTTTCGCCGAATACTTCCGGCCATCCTTATGCCTCCATCGCGCGCGATGACCTCTGCTAGTGCAAGCGCGGACGCGAGACGAAGAAACGGTTCTATTTCGTCACTATCCACGCCGCTGAATCGCTGCATGAACGGATGGCCCAAGGACAGCCTCACGCCGAGTGTCTTGGTAGTTTCGGTGTCGGGTTGGGGCGCAAGTTGCTCGCTTAGCTCCAGCCAGTCGCCGACGGCGGGGTCTGCGGTAAGTTCAAGCCCGAGCAGCCAACGTTGCCCCTTTAGTTCAATTTCTATAACACGTCGTGTCAGTTGCTGGTGGTCGTGTAACTCCTTCGGAGGAGGCTCGTTGTGATTTTCTTCACTAAGGCGTTCCACGATGGGACCTGCGTATTGTCGAAGAACCTGTCCCACGCGATCTGCAGCTACCTTTGCCCCCCCACGGTACGAACTTGGTTTTCTGGCAACACGGTATTCGCGAGCCTGTTGTAGAAGTGGGATTTCAGTCCCAGTAAGTTCCTCTCTTAGAATCTCTAGGAAAGGTTGTTCGTTCTCATCCCATTGAAACCCATCTTTCGTATGACTTACGTCAAACCCTTCCAGGCTAATTTCACCAAAGACCCTTTGGTAAACGAACGTGTTTGATTTACCGAATATAAACTCGGGACGGTATCCTTCATCACCACTCCCTTGAATCAGGCGCCGTCGGCGGAACAGTGCGAAGCCGGCATAGGAAGTACTGGCCTGAGATCTGATTGCAGCAAATCCATTGGCTCGAAGACCTTGGCCAAAATCAAACTCAAAGTCCTTTCGCCAGACAATCGGTTTTCCCTCGGGTTCACGGTAGTGCGGGGCTTGAAGAATCTCAGGTGGTTCATAAGTCAGAACTTCCCCGTTTAGCTGGAGATCGAGTTTGCCGTCCTCTGTAAAATGGCGATAGATATCCTTGAGGTGCTCTTTGATTTTGCCAAGTGTGCGACCGACTGGTGGACGATGTAGGTTTTCAAGGATGACCTCAGTATAGTGAGCATCCTCAGCAGTTTTTGTTGCTCGAACCTCCAGTTCTTCCAAATTATCGTTTACGATGCGTTCGATATCGAACTCTATCTCTCTCTCAAAAGGGTCTCCAAGCACCGAAGTCCGCACCCGCCAACGGGGTGCGAACCAGCATGCGGCACTTTTCATACCCATGCCGAACTCGGACAAGCCTGACCTGTCTGGCGGCAGTTCGGCTGGCCGAAACGCCCTGGGAAAATCAGCTTGAGCGATTCCACCGGCGTTATCTCGAACGACGATTCTCGCGGTATCGCCGCTGTCCACAACAATTTCAACGCGGAGGGTGGCGCCGCCCCCATCAACCGCCTTGATGTCGTCGCCGGCATCCAGGAAGCTCTGAATAGAGTTGTCAACAAACTCAGAGAGTGCGAACCAGGGTCGGTAGTTCAGGTGTTGGAGTACGGATAGAACAGAGACACCGGGGCGAATGTTTATAGAAGACATCTACCTCGCCTGGTCTCTTGCCTCTTGTTCACCGTAGCCACTTTCCGCTGACCGCATGTGGCTCATGATCTTCGAAAATCGCCAGGTAGTTTCCTGGTACGAGTCGCCAGAAGCATCGTTCCGAAAGCCTCCACTCACTTGGTCTAGACTCGGGTAACCAATTCGTCTTTTATGATGCCTTTCAAGGGGGAAGATAACAATAAAAATATGCTGCGCAGGATAATTTTTGTCCTAGCGAGCTGAATCTGGTGCATTATGGTGCAAATTTGTGTAAGTTGGTGATAGCCGACGTACTAGGACGAGTCGCATGCCACCGCAAACGAGAATGAAACGGTTTACTGTATCTTTGGAGGTTTCAATGTACGAAGAATTAATCAGGCTTGCTGAATCCCATCGACCACCTTTATCTCTTCAATACATTGTGAGATTTGGCCTGCAGAAGTTTCTGGAACATAATGAGGGAAAGCAACTTAGACTCGATCTGAGCCAGTAGGAAGATCGAGAATTGGGGAATTCACTTCGGTTTATCGACCTATTTGCCGGGCTCGGCGGATTTCATCAAGGGCTCGTTGAACTTGGGCACCAATGTGTCTTTGCCTGCGAAATAGATCCTGACTTAGCCAACCTGTACCGCCTAAATTTCGGCATTCGGCCTCATGCTGATATCAGAACGCTAGACCTAGAAGCTATTCCTGCACACGATGTCCTATGTGCAGGGTTTCCTTGCCAACCTTTTTCGAAAGCCGGTGGTCAGCGTGGATTTGAGTGCCCTCAATGGGGTGACTTGATTGACTATGTCGTTCGCATTCTTCGAATCCACAAACCGCGATACTTTATTATTGAAAACGTTCCGAATCTTGTTCGCCACCGGCAAGGTAAAACATGGAAGACAATAGAGCATCGCCTTCGGCTGGCAGGATATAGCGTACAAGATCAACTGCTGTCGCCTCATGACTTCGGAATACCCCAGGTACGCGAGCGCGCTTTCATTGTGGGCGATCGAGATGGTCTTTGTGGCTTTTCGTGGCCCTATTCGTGCGCCGCTACGGATTTGTCAATATATTCGGTGCTCGATAAGAACCCTTCCGATGCAAAACCGTTAACCGCTAGCTTTGTAAAGTATCTTCGGGCGTGGCAGATGTTCCTTGACCGCTTCCCCAAAGATGAGCAATTACCATCGTTCCCTATATGGGCAATGGAGTTTGGGGCCACCTATCCATATGTGGAGAAAACTCCGATTGGAATTGGGTTAAACAAGATTGGTTCTAAAAAAGGATCATTTGGCCAAACTCTTCGCGGACCAGTATCCGCTGTAGTTGAGGCCTTACCAGCATATGCCCGTGTTTCAACTAAGCGATTTCCTAAGTGGAAGATAGATTTTATTCGGCAGAACAGGGACTTATACAAACGGCATAAGGATTGGATAGACCCATGGCTACCGATGATTAGAGATTTCTCGCCGAGTTTTCAGAAATTCGAATGGAACTGCAAAGGTGAAGAGCGAGACGTTTGGCGCCATATCATTCAATTTCGGGCTTCTGGTATTCGAGTAAAACGGCCGCGTACTGCTCCTTCCCTAGTTGCGATGACCACTAGCCAAGTTCCGGTCATACCCTGGGAAAGTCGGTATATGACGATACGCGAATGTAGCCGTCTACAAAGTATGGGTGACATAAAGCACTTGCCAACTTCCGAGACTGCTGCGTTTAAAGCACTTGGAAATGCGGTCAACGTCGAAGTTGTTAGGCGGATCGCTACAAGCTTAACTGAGCGCCCTAGTGATGTTGAGACCAAGGAGGTTCGAGTGCGTCAGTACAGAGAATCGAAGAATCAGCGAGATCGTGAACATGGGCACGCAGCTTAAATCAGGTTGGTTAGCACTAGAATAGTCTAATTACGAACTACCGTGTAAGAATGATCACTTAAACCCGGTCGCCGCTCTTATCCTAATCTCCGACCACCTCCACCACCCGCATATACCCCAACGGACTACTCCACCCCTGCGGATAAATCTTCTTCGCCTCCTCATCCGTAACACTAGGCACAATAATCGCCCTGTCCCCCTGCAACCAATTCACCGGCGTCGCCAGCTGATGCTTTGACGTCAACTGGCAGCTATCCAGCAGCCGCAGTAACTCCACAAAATTGCGCCCGGTGGACATCGGGTAAATCACCATGGCCTTAATGCGTTTATCGGGACCAATGATAAATACGGACCTCACCGTTGCGTTGTCCGCCGCGGTACGTTCCGTTGAATCCCCTTCTTCAACTTCGGGTAGCATGTCGTACAGTTTGGATACCTGCAGAGAGGGGTCGCCGATGATCGGGTAGACCACCGGCTGCCCCTGATAGGCTTCTATGTCTTTCACCCATCGTCTGTGTGAATCAACGGAATCCACACTCAAACCGATGACCCGGCAGTTGCGCTTCTCAAACTCCCCGATATTGCCGGCCAGATAACCCAGTTCGGTGGTACACACCGGCGTAAAGTCTTTCGGGTGTGAAAACAGCACCGCCCACTTGCCGTCAATCCAATCGTGAAAGTGAATGGCGCCCTGTGTGGTTTGCGCCACAAAATCCGGTGCTTCTGAGTTGATCCGTAGTCCCATGCTGTTTCTCCTTGCCGTATATGGGGGGCTTAATCGGGAACCAACCCTAACAAACTCAATCTGATGCGGGGTCACACGGTTCTGTGTTGCACTTCATTGCAATCTGTGGGTCCGCAAGCTGGGGCTTAAGCGGCGTATTGGCAAAATGGCCGCCTAACACATCCAGCGCATTTCGTCATCACCTCTTCCCACCAGTAAATGCATGCATGGAAGGTGCATGCTGCATCGTTTACCTGCAGATTCACTGCATTGCATCGTTCTACAAATGCTGGTCTGATGCCCCAGCGGAACGAAGCCCGGTATCCGGATATGCTTGATGCCACCGAACTTAAATTGCCTGGACCAACTCAGCCCATTTCAGACCGGGCACGTATCGTTTTAGTGTTGTGCGCCTCGCTGCTGGTGGTGCAGGGGGCGCTGTGGAGCTATGACCGCTGGCTGTCCCTGGATTTCAGCCAGCTCGAACCTTACCGCGCACAGTTTACGCAGATGTCGACGCAGCCGACCATGACCCCGCCGTGGCAATGGCAGGCCATTGTGGACGGCTACGTGCACCCGGGCGGTATCGACGGCAAAACGCGTTATGTCTGGTACCGGCTGGTGCTGCCGCCTGTGCCTGCTTCGCCGGATAACGTCATCTACTTTCCCAGACTGAACGCCAATGCGGACCTTTATGTTAATGGCGTGCGGGTGGGCTCCGGAGGCCCTGTCAAAGACGGCCGCGCGCCGCTACATGTTGGGCCCCTGACATTGCCGCTGCCCGAAACCACGGGTGAGGTGGTGCTGAAACACTATTCAGCCAAAGCCCATTGGATGTCACCGGCTTACGCCGGTCCTCCGGCGGTGTTTGAGCCGTTCCTGAAGAAGCAGCAGTTTGTGCATGAGCGTTTGCCGCCCATTCTCAGCGGTGTGGCCATTGTGCTGGCCCTGTTATTTGCCGGCATCTACACCACCGACCGGTCCGGCGAAAAAGCATTTGGCATCATGTCTCTGGCGCTGGTGCTGCTGGCTGTGCGGGTGCAGATTGAATGTACCGTTGAATTGCCCGTGCCCTATTACTGGTGGATCTACCTGGGGCAGACCAGTTACTTCGGCAACATTGTGCAGACCTTTCTGCTGGTGCATCTCTTTGCTTTGCCGCACCGCCGGGCGCCTTATTTTGCGCTGGCCATTGGGCTGATCATTCTGGTGGGCGGCGCGCTGGCGATTGCCAATGATCCCGCCCCGGGGTTTGCGGCCTTTCAGCGCAGCTGGGTGGTGTTTGTGCTGGGGGTGGTGTCCATGAACGCATACCTGCATGTGCGCGCCATCATGCAGTCGCCGGACTACAGCAGCATTTCAACGTTTGTCGCGTTTACGCTGCTGATGGCCGCGGGTTTTCATGACTCGTATGTGGAATTTTACGAACCCGCCTGGCACGCCTTCCTGGTGCCCACCGCCGTGTCGGTGATGGTGATGAACTACGCCGGCCTGATTGTGTTCCGTTATCACCGGAACAAACGTGCTCTTGAAGGCGCCAGCCAGGCCATGGCTGAACAACTGGAACAGCAGGCCCAGGCGCTGGCGGCCAACCACGCGCAGATCCGCGAGCTGGAAAAAAGCAGAACTCTGGCGGAGGAGCGCCGCCGCATCATGCGCGACGTGCATGACGGCCTGGGTTCACAGCTCATTCAGGCCATCTCCCTGGTAGATGACGGCAAACCCCACGGGCAGCTGAAAGAAACCCTGGCCGCGGCGCTGACGGATCTGCGCTTTATTGTCAGTTCCCTGAACCCCAACGAGCGCCATCTGGAAGGCATGATTGCCAACTTCAAACATCTGTTCACCCGCAGTACGGAACATCTGCCGGTCACAACAAGCTGGCATATGTCCAACCTGGACAGCGTTGAGCTGTGCCCCGAACGTTCCCTACGGGTGTTGCGCATGCTGCAGGAATCCTTGACCAACGTGCTGAAACACGCCAATGCCACGCATATCGACGTCCACCTGGAGTGTTCGGATGATCTGCTGTACATGCGCGTCAACGATGACGGCTGCGGTTTTGATGCCAACAACTGTCCGAACGGGGTAGGGTTAAACTCCCTGCGCGAACGTGCGTTGCAGCTCAACGGGCATGTGGCCATCGACTCCAACGCGGACGGTACCTGCGTGCGCGCAACCATCCCCATCCGTCAGCCGTTACGGGAAGTGGAGGCCCCATGAGCATCCAGGTCGGCATTGTTGAAGACGATGCGCTGATGCGCCAGATGCTCACCGATAAGGTCAGCGCCACCATGACGGTGGCCTTTACCGCCGCCTCCCTGGAAGAAGCGCACAGCAAGCTGGCGGTGATCCCGCCGCCCCAGGTGATCCTGGTTGACCTGAATCTGCCGGACGGTAACGGAATTGAACTGCTGCGCGCGCTGTCGGAGAAGAACTCACCGACAATCTCGATGGTCATCTCCGTGCTTGGTGACGAGCAGACTGTGGTTGATGCCATCCGCGCGGGTGCCAAAGGGTATCTGTTAAAAGATGATTCGGTGCAGCAGATCACCAGTTCCATCACCGCGCTGGTGGACGGCGGCTCACCCATTTCTCCGTCCATTGCCCGCTACCTGATCGATATATTTGCAACCCCGCAATCCGGTATGCCAAACAAAGCGGATCAGCTTTCCCCGCGGGAGCTGGAGGTGCTGCAGCTTGCCAGCAAAGGTTATTCTTACCCCGAGGTCGCGGCGCTGCTTAACATCAGCGCCAACACGGTGGCGTCGCATACCAAGGTGATCTACGACAAGCTTGCGGTTAACTCTCGCACCGAAGCACTGTTTGAAGCCAACCGGCTGGGCCTGATGCGGGACGTTTAGACGATTAAAAGGTTTTGCGCCATCCCACAAAGTACTGGTCCCGGGCGGAGAACTGCCCGAACAGCGTATCCGCGGAACCTCGGAACACATCACCACCCAGCTGCAGCCTGCCCAACGCGCCGGGCAGTTCCAGTTCCAGGCCCAGACGGTACAGCGCATCGTGCCGATCTGAACCGTACCATCTGATCAAGGCGTCCAACCGCTCGTTCCAGAACGACCGTTTTACCAGGGCGGTGAATAACTGCTGATGCCGGGTATTCGGCGCGTAGGCTTCGTGCACCCACTGCACACTCACAAACCAGCCCAGTGCCTGGAAGTCTGCCGCCAGCGCGGTGCTGTAATTGTCGCGATCCGTCAGCAGCCCCGTTTCCACATCGCGGAACACTTCATCCGGCTGATAGTTGAATTCCCCGCGGATCACCCAGGTACCCACATTCCCCTCGAACTGCAACCCGTATAGTCTGCGCTCGGGGTAAATGGATACACCGTTCCCTGCGGCAACGGTCGCCACCGGAAAGTGTTCGTGGTTATCCACGAAGCTGGCGCGGACCCGCCAGTCACCCAGCCGCACTCCAAACCGTGTACCCCAGCTGTTCTGCCGCGGGCGGACAATCTCAAACCCGCGGGGGATTTGATACCCCGCTGCGGTGAAGTCGAAATGGGAGCGTTCGTCAGGCAGGTCGTGCACCGTGTGGTCGGCGGTCCAGTAGGCTTCCCACTCAAAATGTGCAGAGTTGGCCTGAGCCAGCACCGACCAGGTTGATATCCGCGAACTGGAGAAGTCATCCAGTATAAATTCACGGAAGTCCTGGGGGTTCACCACGTCCAAAACCTTGAACCCGTCCAGCAAACCCCAGTCGATGGCCTGTTTGCCTACCTTCAGGCGTGTACTTCGATATCGGTATTCATAGTAGAAGTCACGCAGTTCCGCGACGCCGCGGTCATCTATGTTTTCGGGGCGGCTGGCTTCAGCGTAAGTGTCATGGTCTGCATCCAGTGCGTCGTATCTGGGTGAAGACAGCCAGCGGAGCCGTGCTGAGGCCCGGAACTGTGCTCGGGTACCATCCCACTGGAGTGACGGTGACAGTTTCGTTTCTACTGCACCGGTCTGATCTGGGCCGTCCACATAACGCCCGCTCAGTTCCAGTTGCGGGGTCCACGCTGAGGCCGCTCCGGCTGCGGGGACGCACAGCAGCGCGATGACAACCAGAACGGTTTTCATTGCAAGGCCGCCAGTTGCACCGACAAGCCTTTTCGCAGCCGGGCCGCGTCAAAGATCTGATCCGGCGACTGGGCCAGCAACCGTGTTTCGCCGTACTTAAAGTAGGTGGTGTGGCCGCTGCGAGGGTTCTCTGCAACAATTTCCGTGGGTAAGGCATAGCCCTCGATCATCTCGAAAGACGGCACGGTGATCACTTTCACGCTACGCCCGCTGGTGTTCACAAAGTTGATGCGCCGCGGCAGCAGCGTCTCCAGGCCGCCTTCTGCGGTAAATTGCGCGTAGCCCAGTTCCCGCTGTAAGCGCTTGGTTTTAACATCACCCACCAGCCGCCAATGTGCGTGTCCGTCATCACTCATTTGTGAGAACACGAAGTCGTCCGCATCAAATTTCAGATGGCTCTGCACGTCGGCATAAGTGAAGTCGGTACCGATAAATGCATCACCCCGGTTTGCTGCCGGTAAACGACGCGCCCGCTCCGCCGTGGGCCGGAACAACCAGCGTTGATCGTGCCCCGAGGGTTTTGAGTGGGTGAGAAAAGCCAGGTCCCGCAGCGAAGCGGGCGCGGCCAGCACAAACAGGGAGTCCGTGTGCACAAGGTCCGTGCGCCGTAGGACCACCGCTTCCCGTTCTCGGCTGCGCCCGGCACGGTCCACCAGCACAATGGACAGGTGACGGATGGACACTGCCGGTTCCGGGCGTTGCTCGATTCTGTCCGCCAGCGTCATCTTTTCCGTGTCTTTTGTGTCCTCCGTATCCCCAGTGCCCGCCTGGACGTCCTGCCAGGGCACCCAGACCAGACAGCACACAGCGGCCACCGCCCCGATTCGCCTCAGGCCCAGGGGCCGGTACAGCGCCGGCAGAAAAACAAAAGACGCCATCAGGCCGGCAAAGGTTGCGGTGGCGATCAGAAAGCCGAAATTCTGCAACGTGCCGAGGCTGCTGGTCGCCAGCACCAGCACGCCAAGGCCGATACCCAGCGCGTTGTACATACAGGCGCGGCCCACATGCTGCAGCGTTGCCGCCACCGCAACCGCATAATCCTGTTGTTTTTCAGATTCCTGACGCAACCGGAACAGGAGATGGATGGCATAGTCCACGCCGATGCCAATGGAGATCGCCGCAAACATCGACGTTGCGGGTTCCAGATATCCACCGGTCAGATACAGCACGGTGTAGACGGACAACACCGCCAGCACCACGGGCAGCACGCACAGGGTACCCATCGCCGGGGAGCGGAACAGATAGCTTGCAGCCAGCAACACCAGCAACAGTGACAGCGCCACCCCCGCCACGTGTGATTCGCCCAATCGGGACATCCAGTGGTAGCGGGTGTTTACCCGCCCGCTCAGCCGCACGTCAACGGCACCGGGAAAGTGCTCATCCACATACGTCTGCAGGCGCGTCACCGTCTGTGCTTCGTCGGATGAGAAACGGCTATTCAAGACACCTCGCACCAGCACCCGGCGCCGGTCGAAGTCCAGTTCCTGGCGCAGGGTCCCAGGTGCCGCTGCACTTTCATACAGGAACAGTTCCTGTGTGATCTCCACGGGGGTGGCACCGATATTGCCGGGCACCGCATTGTCATTCAGAGCCCGGTGCATTTCCCGTATATAGTCGAGGACGCTGACGGTTTTCTGCACGTGAGGCAGGGATTCCATAAAGTCCTGCAGATCACCAATCTGCCTGAGGAAGCCGGGCTGCAGCGCACCATCCACCGCGCCGGAATCAACATACACATCGAGAAAGGCGGTGCCGGCAAAGTGCGTGTTGAGAAATTCATCCGCCACGCGTACAGGCGCTTGTTTGGGAAAAGCGTTGACCAGGGAGCGGTCTACAGACACCTGTGTGGCCACCGCGGCGCCCAACAGTAACAGCCCGGCAAATACAATTCGCAGAGCAGCGCCATACCGGGTCAGGATGGAGGCAGCCTGTGCCCAGGAACCGCTGCTTGAACTGACCGGCCGCATCTTCAACAGCACCATCACCGCCGGCACCGCGGTCAGGGAAAACAACCAGGCCAACACAATACCGATGCAGGCGAACCAGGCGAAGTGGATGATGGGCGGCATGATGGAGACGGCGCCGATCGCCGCAAAGCCGATCACCGTGGTGAGGCTGGTGAACGAGATAGGTCTCAAAACCCGGCTTAGGCTTGCCGTTACCATGTCAGCGGTGCTGCCGCTGCTGCCGGCCTGTTCGCGGAAGGCGGTGAGCACGTGAATGGTATCCGCCATGGCGATGGCCACTAACAACACCGGCAGAGCGCTGGTGATGGCATAGTAGGGCACGCCCAGTGCAGCCATTATGCCCAGCGTGCCGATCACCGAACCGGTCAGTACGGGTAACGGCACCAGCAGTGCCCGCCAATCCCGGAACCCGATGTAAAGCACCAGCATCACAATCAGATAGGTAAAAGGCACCAGCCGGGCAACGTCCTCGGAAATCACCTCGGTGAGAAAACCCGTTACCGCGCCCAGGCCGCCGACATGTACGGCGGCGGCCGGCGCGGCATCAGCCATTGCGGTGATTACATTCCGGTAGACAAGATGTGACGGCCAGCCTTCGTCAGGCTCCACAAGCAAGGCTGCGGATGACTGGTCGTGCGACACCAGGGTACCGATGTGCGGCGCCATGTTGGTATATCCGGTACGCGCGGCCTGTATCGCATTGGCGTCGTCTAGATCATCGATGTAGCGGTGCACGTCCACCGCGCCGCGGCTGCTGTTGACATAACTTTCGCTGGCGAGGCTGGTGACGCCGTTGTAGCGGACACCCTCAACCTCGGCCAGCAGATCATGCAGGCGTTGTATCTCCTTTAAACTCTGCCGCGTAAACACCCCGTCTTTAAACTGCAGGGCGATGACAATGGGGTCCGACAGGCCAAAGATCTGTTCAACCTCTTCCGCGGTACGATAAGACGGATGATCGGTGGGGATGAAGGCGTCCACCGACGGATCACGCTGCATCCCGCTCAAACCCGCAAGGCATGACCCAACAAACACCAGCCAGTAGCCGAGGGTGACCCAGGGCCGGCGCACGGCAAATTGGAAGGTCACACCTGCAACCCGTTGGATTCACCCGGCACAAAGGCCCCTTCGGATCGGATGCGCGCCTCAAACTCAGCTTCCGCGTTGGACCATGCAAGCATATCGACGGTCAGCGGCAGGGATTCAACACCGGGGTCAACCACCTCCATCACTTCCCGAGTGGACACCCAACCGTTTGCGCTGCGGAAGGCGGCCCTGGACATGCCCACGGCCACCAGTTCATGCCGGGTGTTTCTGAACACGTGTTCCACATAGAACCACTTGTTGTCCCAGCGGCGCATGCGCGTTTCGATGTGAAACCGCTGGTAGAGCTTCAGGGACTTACGAAAGCGCGTCGTCTGGCCGCCGAGACACACGGTCCACCCCTCGCGGGACATGGCGCTGATGGTGCCGGTGCGAAGCAGCCACCGGAATCTGGCCACGTCCATGATCTGCAGGTACCGGCCGTTGTTCATATGACCGAACAGGTCGATGTCCAGAAGCCCGACCCGGAATGCCT
The DNA here is from genome assembly GCA_028279305.1 of Pseudomonadales bacterium. Lineage (GTDB taxonomy): Bacteria > Pseudomonadota > Gammaproteobacteria > Pseudomonadales > Azotimanducaceae > UBA4421. Next base: position 42,671 of record JANQOA010000384.1, on the reverse strand, counting down.
GGGAACAACTGTCTGCAGTGGACAGCGGCACTTCGTAACGGCTTCTGAACCACGCCATGAAGAGGCGGAAGTAGAGGTTCATACAGCGTCTCCAAATCGGGGATTGTGGAGGGCTGGGGAGGCCGGGTGATCACATCCTCACGGGTGGTGTGAGGGCTTAGATTGTGTTAGCGGAGGAGGATGATAAGTAGAGCGCTCTTAAGCAAGCTGAAATGTCTCGTTCTAACGATTTGGTTCGGCTTTATCTCCGGCTACTGACATTCCAGCTTACCCGGGCTAACCTAATTCACTTGTGATTTGTCGGAGGGGTGGAAGAGATGAGGCTCGTTGTTGTTATATGTATTCTGTTTGTCTGCGCCTGCGCGAACCCTCGGGCGCGAGTCGCAGTAGTTCATTTCAATCCCGAGTTGGGTCAGATTGAAGAGAATATTCAACGACTAACAGTATTGGTTGGTGATGCAATGTCCTCGGGCGCGGATATTGTTGTAACCCCGGAGTTGGCGACCACCGGGTTTTCTATTACCGAAAGTCAAGTCGCCGGGGATCTGGGCTTACGGCACCCATTTCCGGAACTTCAATCAATAGAACAGCTTGCAAAACTACATGATGGGTATGTGTTTGTGGGAATTGCGGAGCAGCATGCAGACGGACGCGCGAGAAACTCCGTCGTCGCATACGGACCAGACGGTCTAGTCGGAGTACAGCACAAACGTGGAGAAAGCGGATGGCACGCTAGGGGCGAAAAGGAAATCCTGGTCTTTGGGACGCGATTTGGTGACATCGCTCCGGTGATTTGTTCGGACACTTACTTGCCGGATGTGGCGAGATTGGCAGCCCTTCGTGGCGCAGATATCGTAGTGGCGCCGACGAACTGGTGGGGGGAGTCAGATCAACTTAGGATCTGGAAGGTTCGAGCACGTCAGAACGGGGTGTGGATGATAGTAGCCAACCGCTGGGGGCGTGAGGTAGACCTTAGAGGAGCCACCCCGTGTAGTAGTTCGACCCAGTGTACAGATGGGCGGAAGTGCCGCGATTCGCACTGTGTTTATGATCCGTACAACATGAACGATGGGCCTTCCGCGGTTATCTCCGACAAAGGTGAGGTTGCGGTAACCCACAGAACAATCGATCAATCAGATCCGCGGGACACAATAATTTACAGTGATGTTCGGGTTAGCAGGAAACGCGCGCAATCCACTGAGAACCGCACGTGGACGGTTGCCTCCAGGCAACCTTCCGCCTACCAAGCTTTGGCCAATGAATATTACTTGCCGGACTCTGCAACCACTCCTCAAGATTTACCGGAATTTGCTGAGGTCCGTGCAACCGCGATGGCAGTCGCCGATAATTGCAAAGGACAATGTGTAATCCAAGCCCTCGATTCATTACCTGATATTCACAAGAATCTCGTGGTTATCCCGCCTGATGTTTTAAATCACGAACCCGTTGATTTCAGCGGCGACTGGGATGAAGGAGCGGTTTGGGCCGAGCTTAGAAAAACTGTTGCTCGACATGAGCTTCAGGTAGTTGTGACCTCCGCGACCGGCATTGATAATGCTCGTCGGCTGATAGCAGTGTTTCCCCAAGAAGTTCAAACACGAAAGGGTATTCACGATACTCAAGGATCCGGGAGTCTTTGGATCACTGATACCAGCAACCACCGGATCGCGATTGTTCAAGGTACGGACATCCTTTTCCCTGAAGTCGCGACAAGCGCTGCCAAAGCCGGAGTTGACGTGATACTTGTGCCCTCCAACGTAATTGGGCGCGACCATGTTGATGGCTTGGGACAGTGGCGCGGCGAAGATTTGTCGGACGCAATTAATGTAGCGGCATTGAATGCCATCGACATCGTCGCGGCCGACACGTCGGGCCTTGCTGAAATCATTAATGACAACGGAGGGTGGATAAGTTCCAGCGCGGTTAAGCAAGCTGATGAAAATGGAACTTCGGCTGCCCAGTTACTTTTGTCAGCTCCGGAGTCGGGAAGCCGGCCTTTCCGCAAGCTTAACTACTACTATGATTTTGATCTGGAAGTATTGTTGGGTTGCGATCAACACGAGGGAAAGTCGTGTCAGGAATGATCCTGCCTCAACAGAATCTGCACCAAATCTTCACACTTCATAGACTTGAGTGAGAACGCATTCACATCAATCCTGTTGGCTAAGGGTCACTATGATGTGCTTAACAACGGATGTTTGCCATGCTCACTAACCTTCCACTTCAGGCTCGCCTTACTTTGTTTGCCGCCCGAGGGCAGTAGTTCATCGGAGGCTAACGTACGTGTGCAAGTCGTCTCTCCATGAATACTGTACGGCGCTCGGCCGCGATAGCACGCAATGGTGCGATCGCAGCCCCTTGCCGCCGTTAGAGTGGATGCACGGCGAGGTCGAGAAGTTTGCAAGCAGTGTCGAATCGTTAGCTAACGGTGATCGAGAGGCATGTTTGATTGCACTTGCTGATGTGCGGCACGTGGAGCTTCAGGATTGGTTCATAGATCATGGCCAGAATTCAGGCAGTCACAGAACTCAAACGTTAGGGGTGCAGCCGCCGCCGGAGACGCCCAAAGAAGCTCGCGCTGAACCCCGCATGCCTTCAGGCGCTCTAGAACGCTACGTGTTTGAGCGTGATGGATACCGCTGCCGATACTGCGGAATCAAACTAATCTCACGTCGCGTGTTCAAGAAGTTTAGAGACGCCTTGGGCCGCCCCGATGTTTTCGCACTCAACAAAGCGAACCGGGAACGGCACGGTATCGCGCTTCTTGCATGGCCCAGCGCAGATCACGTAGTACCACATGAGCTTGGCGGAGCTACTGATGAATCCAACCTGGTCGCCAGCTGTTTCCCATGCAATTTTGGTAAGTGGAAATTCACAATTGAACAGCTAGGCATTAGAAATCCATTCGATTTTGCGCCTCAAATTGGTGAGTGGGATGGTCTTTTGTCTTATCGAACACAACTTAAATTAGGAACCGGCTGATGAAGGTTTGGATTTTTGGAATTGGACTAGTCCTCTTACTCGGGGCTTGTGCTGAACCGAAACTGGATGGGTCGTCGCAGGAAACAATGAGGCAGTCGATTGAAACCATCACTGAAACGCTGCCTGCGGAGAAAGCCGAAGCGTTTCGGGAGGCAACCAAAGTGCTGTTGTTTTCAGAGGTAGACATGAAGTCTATGTTTCGACGGGCCCTGCAAGGTGAAGATGGAGAAGATCTGGGTGCTGAAATGGCTGCCAAAGGACTCGCAAAGCTCGACGGCATGACCGTCAATCAGGTCATCGCTGAAGCCGAGAAGGTGAAAGGTGAGCGACGTACACGGCAGCGGAAGATACTTGAAGGGGAAGTTACGGATCTGGAAGCTGAGATGGCTGACATGCTCATCGCTAAAGAGAAGTATGACGCGCTCCAATCCGAGATCGCAAAAATTCAAGTGAGTAAAACTAAGCTCTACTGGCGCAAAGATCGTTGGCGCGACAATCTGGTTATTGAGGTAGCCGTAACAAACGGGCTTGATAAGGCGATCTCCCGGCTTTTCATGCAGGGTACTCTAGCAACGCCAGGCAGATCAGTGCCTTGGCTGGTGGAGGATTTTAACTATTCGGTCGCCGGCGGTCTTGAACCCGGTGAATCTCAGTCTTGGTCGCTCAAACCCAATAGATTTTCAGGCGACTGGAAAAAAGCACCGAAGGACCGCGACGATGTAGTGTTTACCGTGATCGTCGAAGATGCCTACGATGCTGAAGGCAATCCAATGTTCGATACGGGCTATGATGCTGAGAAGTTTGAACGGCTGGCTGACAAACTCAAGTCGAAGCGCAGTGCACTGGGCGAACTGGCTGGTGTGTGACTTGTGGTCGCCGACAGACCAGCCGTAGGTTATCCGGACTAAACCCGCGTTTCACCACGTCTGGGTTGAACTTGAATGAAGCACGTTCGCGTAAAGTAGATGAACCAGCTCACGATGCCAAACAACTTAAACCCGTCTTCCACCAGAAACACTATGCCTTCCTGGGGTAATACAACATCCGACAGTATCGATGATGCGAAAAAACCGAACGCAAGAAGTAACAGGGCATAGTCAGTTCTGAAAATCTGCTCTTTGAACTTCAGCAGGTAAGCCGCTACCAGAACGAGATATCCAGCATACGTAACCTTTTCTGAAATATGAAAGTACCTCGGAAAAATCTCATCGTGGAACATAAAAAAGTCATCGAATAGCAGTAACGCTGTGATCAAACCGGAGAAAAACAGGAATATCGAACCTTCCGTGTTTCCACGCGTGAAGTGAATAGCTGAAGCAAACAAACAGACTGCCAGGGTAGAACACCAGAACAAGACCCCTATGTTTGAGATGACACCGGTGAAGGGGTGGCCGTCGAGTATTACCGCTGTATCACGGGTAAATTTCTCAACGGGAATACTGTAATGGGCTGCAAAGAGAGCCACAAAAACAAGCAATCCAAGCACTAACAGATAGCTTATAGACAAAAGAGGAATAAGCTTTCTAGCCTGTAGTGTCAGGTCCTGTGCGAATGGCATGACCAATTGGCTGAGCAGGCTATCATTGTGGTTAATATGCATAGGTATCGCCTCCAAGCAGCCAAGGCGTGAGCCCGGCCTAGAGCTAAATTTTAGTCAAGATACCTTCGTTCCAATTCGCCAACAAGCTTCTTGACAGTAAACCTACAATTCACTCGCAATTTCATACAACTGTATGGTTGTATTCCTAACAATTGAGGTGTTTAGCTTGGTTTATTCTGCTTGACTGTGTTTGTTGCTAGGCATTCAGTGAACGTGCTAACCGTTAGAGGTCGTAACGGTGTTGGGGCGGATATGGTTGCAAAGCGAGGTTAAATGAGTCCTGGCAGCAAAAATTCGATGATCCTTAAGTATGTCGGTGGTGCATTTTTCTTTTCTGTGTTCGCTGGGATAGTTAGATACTCCTTCGGTCAGGACTCAGAAGCCTCAGTGATGGGACACGTAATGTTTGTTGGGGCGTTCACGTTTTTGGGGCTTGCGTATGGTTTGCGTGAGGCGTCTAAGCGATAACTGTCCATCGTCTGGCCAGATGTTCAGCAATTGGATGTTTGCGTCTTGTACCTATGGCTTAATCCTTATTGGTCTAGCTTGGATTGGACTATGATTTCGCTTTCGACGAGGGGGTTCTTCAAATCACTGCAAGGCTTTACTTAAGAGTAGCTGCCAAGTTCGACGCATACAGATTGTGGCTTGGCAGGCTGCCGTATATCGTCTGGGGAGCAACACTACTTCTTATGCTATTGATGTTCCTGTTCCCACAAACTATTCCGTTAGACACGTTACGGTTTTCCGCTGCGGCGTTTGGTGTAAGCGGCGCTCTGGCAATAATCGTGGGTGCTTTTCCTGTTGGCCAAGATCCGATGACTATATCCCTGAATCAAACATGGGCCACGTTTATGATCAATTGCTTTCTTGGCTTTGCCGTTTTGGTGTTCTTTGTTGAATAATTGCCTGTAGGAAACGTTTTCGTCCCCGACCACACTGCCTCCGTTGCAGGACCGTGTACCCAAGTAGCCCTATCTACGGCCATTGCTCTCCCCTAAAAGTACATTCACGCTCCTTCTTAACTTTGTCCAGTGTACACGCCACACCCGAAATGGACTCATAGCTTAGCTTCGGAACGAGTTTCTCAAGCCCGTCAATAAACTCCTGCGGATCTGCCTCGTCGGTAAACAAATCCACCCCCAGCCCTGCCAGCACAACACAGCCGTTGACGCTCAGCGGTGAACCCTTGCCGAGATAAAAGTGTTCCCAGTATTCAGCGGGTGAAGGCACCGCCGGCACCCCTGCCGCTGCGAAGATCTCATCCCTGTTGTCGATAAGTTCTCGGAGCGAATGCCACCGCTGCCCGTCTGCGGAACGGAATTCAATATCACCAATAATTGCGGTGCCGTTGCCGTGATTTCTTATCACATATCCGGCATACAGTTTTCGATTCTGGCATTCAATGGGTACATCACTTGCTACGTATTCGACAACCACGTAGGGGTGTGTTGCAAGCTGGGCCTGATCGGTGGATGCATCCAATGCTTCATTCGCCTGCAGCAGAGCGAGGACCGCAACAAACACACCCACCGTGGCGATAATTGTCTCAACAATCCATCGCGTAGACTCTCTACTCACTGCTTTTCTCTCCGCATGGCCGCAGATACCTGTGATGGTGGAACGCCATACCACCGAGCTTAGCAGTGCCGAAATTAGGCGGTCATGACAACATGGCAGCGTTGTGTCACCAACGTGACACATGGACCAAGTTTGTGTGGAGAAAAAGGTTTCCGTCGTCCGAACGACAGACCGCACAAGCCGACTGTGCTAGCTTTTCTGGAGATGAATCCATAGCCGGGGAGGACAACGCACGTGGCCACACCAAAACAAGCTTTGCTGCTCATACACGGCATTGGCGAACAACGGCCAATGGAGTCTTTGAACAGCTTTATTCAGGCCGCTTGGACAACACATACGGAACTGCATGTAAAACACAACAACGAACCGGACGCGCTTTGGAGCAAACCCGACAGAGTGTCGGGCAGCGCGGAGTTACGCAGGCTCACAACTCCTTCGCACAAAGGTGTTAACGGTAATGTGCGTACTGACTTTTTTGAGTTTTATTGGGCGCATTTGATGACAGGTACCACCTACGGCCATGTCGTCGATTGGGTTAAAACATTGGCTTTCCGCTCGCCTGTGGGCCTGCCGCGCAATCTTAAGTTGTTATGGGCGCTGTTGTGGTTTGTGATTATTCTGGTCGGCATCGTTTACGCCTGGGCTGCCTTTACTGCCATCGAAACGCCCAGTTCAGGCTGGAGTGCAGTACTGGCGGCGGCGGTATCCACGTTGCTGGTGCCGATGGCCGGCGGTGTTATCAAGTGGGTGGTGGGTGATGCGGCTCGTTACCTGTATCCCGCGCCCTCCAATGTTGAACGCCGGGCGCAGATCCGGGAAGCGGGCGTTAAGTTGCTTGAAGAGCTGCACGCCCGGGAATACGAGCGCATCATTATAGTCGGCCACAGTCTGGGCACTGTTATTGGGTACGACATTCTTAAGGAGTGTTGGGCACTGCACTTTCGCGACTTCAACGAGGCGCCGGCAGGGAACTCGTCCGCAGCGCTTCAACGCCTCGAGGCGTTGGCGCGGCAGGAAGAAGGCGTGACGCGTGCCCAGCAGCGTGAAGCGTTGCGCGAGTTACGGGCTATGGGCCATTACTGGAAGGTGACTGATTTTGTCACCCTGGGCAGTCCCCTGGCACACGCTGAGGTGTTGATGGCCCGTAACCGTGCAGACCTGGAAGCGCGGCAGGATAGACGTGAACTTCCGACCTGTCCGCCGATGCTCGAATCCGAACAGACCTTTACTTACAGTCCGCAGATCATTGTTGCAGGTGAAGAGACGGACACAAATTTCACCACGCCGCACCATGCGGGCCACTTTGCGTTAACGCACTGGCAGAACCTCTATTTTGAAAGCCGCAATATAATCCGGGGTGACTTTATCGGCGGGCCCTTGGCGCGGGTGTTCGGCGGGTGGATTAAGGATGTGTCTTTGACTACGCGCCGTTGGGGCGGGCTCTTTTCACATACCAGCTACTGGTGGCAAAAAGGCGGCGCTACATCAGAACATATAACGGCATTGCGCAGCGCGATCAATCTGGCGGACGAAGATGAAGTGTTAGTGGATGAGGGGGCAGCATCCACTCAGCCCAGTGGTCCCACATCATCCTCAACGGGTGCTTGACCGACCACAAAATCAATCGAGCTGCCGGTGTGTGCGGGTAACAAGGGCTTTAACTGGTCTTCAATCTGCTGTCTGATCAGGTTAAATGCGTAGCGGCACATGCTGGCGTATAGCTGATCTTCGTTCAGAAATTTAACCAGATCTTTCAGTTCCAGGGCCAGGTCGTCCTGGTTGATGGCAGACTGGTCCAGCGTAAAGCGGCGCAACGCCCGCTTGGCGCTGTTAAGTTGTGCATGAAAACGCAAATACACTTCGTTGCGGGCGAGTTGCAGCTCGGGCCGGTTGAGTCCAAGCACTTCGATGCTGACCTCAGCCCGTTCCTTGTTGATGCCGCGTGTGCGTGATGGATGCATGGCAACCGCTTTTGCAGCTACCTTGAATTTAAACAGCGCCTCCACGTTGTCCTGCGCCGGGTGCAGTAACAGTCGTGTTTCGTTGCGTTCAGCATCGGGGGTCAGTGAGGCCCGATTGTCGTTCTTCACCGGAAAGAGGTTGGCTTTGCCGGAGATCAACGGCTCTACGTCCTCCTGGCGCAGATCGTGGGTGCGCTTGCGGTTGCAGTCAGGGCACGAGGGCAGCAGATTTGACCACTCCGACGCCAGCCAATAATAGCCGGGCTTGATCGTCCCGTTGTTTTCGGTGACAACGGCCAGCTTTGGACGAAAGTGCTCAATGTCCATGGAAGTGGTTGCGAGATAAGAACTTTCACAATAGGCGCATTTGTAATGAAAAAGCTCGTTCAGCCGGTGCTTAACGTCACCGTGGCGGTAGGCATCAAACTTAAACGATTTGGACCAGCTGCCGGTGTAGTGCTCACGCGCCTCGCGCCTTTCTTTTGCCGCGGCGCCCTCTGCGTCGGTCAGTACCCTGGGCGCTTTTCCCTGTTTCACGCGGATCACGTCAAGCCTCCATCAGTCTCGCGAGTTCAGCGTTCAGGTCGGTACCGTCGACGTTCTGCTCAGCCTGCGCCAGATGCCGGTCGATCGCCTGCAGCATCATTTTTTCCCTGCGGGTCTCACCCATGAGATTCATCTCATCCAGCATGCGCTGCAGTTCCTGTATGCGTAGTTCATCGTCTTCGCTGTGCGACGGCTTGTCTAACAGGGCGTAATACTCTTCGAACACTTGCTCAACCTCCGGATCGACCGTGGTCGACAGTCCAAAGTGCTCGGATGTCAGAATCTGATCGATCCTCAAGCCCGCCAGATTCGGCAGATCGGGGACGGCGTCTACCGTTCGGCCAAACCGCCTGAGCACCACGGTTTCTCCATCCTCCAGTCCGCGCAGGCATAGGGGGTCGTGTGACGAAGCGATAAACTGAATGTTGGGAAAAGCATTTCTCAGATTGGCGACGACGCGCATCCGCCAGCGCGGGTGCAGGTGCGCTCCCAACTCGTCAATGATGACAATGCCTTTGGCTGTTTCCACAACGTTAAAATGCTTCAGCAGCACCTTCATGATCTCAACCACCATGGCGATCACGGTGCGGTAACCGTCGCTGAGCTCTGCCAGGGAACGCACATTGAGTGATGGGATTTCGATTACCTTGCGCCGGCGGTTGGCTTTAAATTGCGCACGCGGCGGTAAGTCCAACAGCTTTTTGATAGATCGCACCAGTGACGAAAACTGTGCCTTTTTCAGGCCGAGGAGCCACTCGGTGGGGTCGTCCAACGCAATAAACGGGTTGAAAAGGTTGTCAACGCTGGCGGAACTCCTCCGGTAGGCGCGCGGTGAGCGGACGCCCTCCTGAGCCATCAGCCGGGTGGAGCCAAATGCGAGTACCGGGATCCGGGGTTTGGTGTCGCTGCCCCGCCAGAGCTGAGAATTGGAGCGGAATTCAAGCAGGATGGGTTCGTCGAAATCACTCAGCTCGATTTTGACGTGCCCGCGGCGGCAGCCCTTGCGCACAAAGGTACGCGGGTCGACTTGCAGTTTCTTTCGGTATTCTGCATCGATCAGCGCCAGGGTAATGGCGTGTAACAGCGTTGACTTGCCGACACCGTTTTCGCCGAGAAACATAAACCACGGGGCACTTTCTGCTGCCGTACTCGCGTCGATATGAAGATCCTTGATGCCTCTGAGGTTTTTGACCTCCAGGCTTGTAATGGTTTGATCGGTGAGCAGCAGTTTGCGCCGCTTGGTTTCACTGGTTTCCAACAGAGAATAGGACGACTGTTCTTTGGCGCGGGCGCGTTCACTTCTGAATGACGCTTTGCGGGAGCGTGACGATGCCCCGGTATAGTCACCTTGCCAGCGATGCACAAAACCGCGCATGGCATTCCACAGGGGCTCCACCCCGGCGCTGTGCCGCAGCCACTGCAGGAGAAACTGTTTGCACAGCGCGGAGTACTCTGCGTTGTCCTCGGTCATCGCAATCAGCTGTTGTTGTGACGCCTCGTCCTTGCGTTCCTGCACCGCTTCCCAGGTGCGGCGGAATTGCCGGTATTTTTCGCGCCGTGCCTGGCTTAGATCCTTGCGGTGAAGTTTAAACACCTCAATGGTATTCACCGCGCGTTCGTAATCTTTCTGCGAGAGTTTTTTCAGGCTGTGTTGGCCTTCGTTCGGGGCGATCTCACCGGACTCGTTGTAGACAAAAAACTGCCCGGGTTTATCTCGGCAGGGGTCGATAATCATCGGCTCTTCCTGCTGGATCAGTTCAGCGTAGGGCGTGCCGACTTCCCCATAGCTGCCGGCGACCGGGAAAATGTTGCGCTTCGCGCGGCTGCAGCGGCTGCAGATGGGGTAGAGGTTCTCCCACTCGTACGCCAGCCACCAGTAGTGCTCCGGAAAAAACTCTCCGTAGAGATTGCTGGTGCCTTTGTAGGGCCTGAAGTGGCCGACGTCTGACAAGCCGGTACTCGTCATCACCACTTCGCAGAACGCACATTTGCTGTGGAACAGCTTGTCCAGGGCCTGGCGGACCGGGCGGGTTGAGAACAGCTCCTTGCTGCCTTGCCAGGGGTAGCTGGATTGCAAGTTGGTTTCCGCGGCGTAGAAGGCCTCAATCTGTTCCAGCGCTTTGGGTCCACGCTCAAGTAGAATGTTGGGCGGCGGCATTTTCTTGCGGTCTGTGTGGATCATGGTCGTTCAGCCTGCACGAAGTCTTTTCAGGTAATCGTCGCTCTGGTTCACCTTCAGTCGAACCCAAAGCGGGTTGTGGTCGGAAAGTTGATAGGTGCGCCAGTCTTTGTAGTACTTCGCAAAATCACCCCTGTATTTGCTGCCTGACAGGGCCGTTGTGGCCGCCATGGCAGCCTCGTAGTCCGCCCGCTGGGACGTTTTGAAGGCACTGAGGAACAGTTTGAAGGTGCCGGCATTGCGCTGCGTAGGATCATCCGATTCACTTTCGGTGAATTCGATAACGTTGCTTTTGGTTTTGAAAGCAATCTGATCGTAGTACTTGGTATCAGCCACGTTGGTTTTAAGCTGCAGTGCCTTGGGCACCCTGAAACCGTTTTTCATCAGCGCCTGCATTGTTTTGTGTTCAGGGCTGACTATGTTGAAATCGCCGAGCAGAATGGTGCCGCGGTCTTCCTTGCTCAGATGAACGTCAGCCCGCTCACTCAGGTACTTTGCAATTGCGCCAATTTCTTCAACGCGTTGCTGCAGCTTCTCTCCGCTGGAGCTGCCGAAATATAGATGGACCGTGCATATGTCGAACTTGAACCAGCCGCATTGGAAAGACGCAACAAAGGGTGTGCGCCTGAACTGCTTGCCTGCGGTAACGGTGCGCCCGGCAACTTCGGTTTCCACCTGGTCGATGAGCATGTTCGACGGCAACACGATTTCCCCTGCGATATTTTGAAACCAGACCTTGCGGCGGTCGTAGACGAAAGTCATACGCTCGCCGTTGCCGCCGAGTTTGGGGTCGGTTACGTCGGTAGCGATGTAGTCATAGTCAGGTCCCAGGATGCGCATGACCTGCTGCCATTCACCCAGCCGGTTTACTTCCTGAACTGCCACAAAATCAAATCTCGATAGAATCTCAGCAATGTAATACAGGGATTCGGGCAGACGTTTGCCGTAGCCGCGTCGGTTGGCTTTATCAAAATCGCGGATGTTCCAGGTCGCCAGCAGTAGATTATTGTCCGGATCTTTGGCGGGCAGGTTTCTATCCAGACGGCCGCGTAGCGCCAGCAGGCGGTTGACGATACGTGTTCGATCCTCAGCACCAAAGCGCTTCAATCCATAATAAAACGGCATCCGATCATTCTCCTTTCTGCCTTCTGTTTGCGCCCACGCCGTCGACAATTGATTGAAAAGGCCGTTCTTCGGAAGCTGCTTTCAGAAAGTCGACATAGGTTTGCATCGCCTGTTCGCTGGGAAGCTGCCCTGCGTTGATCTGTGCTGATACAGCGCGGATGAATTCGTTTCTGGCTGCCAACAGGTCGGCTGACTTGTTTATGTAACTGATGCAGGCGGCCAGTATCGAACCCGGCTCCTGTTCGTGTGCGGGATCTTTTTCGTCTTCAGAGGCGCTTTGAGCCGGTTTCCCGTCAACATCCTCCTGCCAGCGGTAGTAGTTGGTTACAACTGTTGCGCACGCCTCTCTGGAGAAGTCCAGTTGCAGCGTGTCGTGAACAATTTTAGCCACGTTGTCAGCCACCGCCCGTATCTGGCCGCTATCAGACGCGCAACATTCGTCCGGGGCAATTTGTACGTTCACGGATGCCGTACCCGTGTTCGACAACGCCGATTTTCTGGCCGCATCATAGCGCTGGAATTCAGCCTTTCGATTGTCAAGATCCGCCTGCGCAGCATCGTCGGCTTGTTTCTTTTCATCGCGGGCAGCGACTGCCTTGTCGAGGTCAACCTGCGCTTTATCAAGCGCATCTTTTGCAGCCGCTTTACCGGGGTCGCCGTCAGCCAGGTTGTCGTGTGTAGTTTTGGCGCTGTCTCGAGCCTTTGTTTTGTCGTCCACCGCTTTTTGTGCCGCGGCAAGCTCTGCTGAGGTGTTCTCCTTGTTTTTCTCACCGTCAGAGACTTTTTTGCGGGCTTCTTCTGTCTTTTCCGTATATTTGGCCAATAGATCCGCTGAACCCACAACGGCGGAGCTGCCAATAGCAACGGGCGGTGCTGTCACCGTGCCGGTTAGCTGTTCGATTGCCAGGATGGCGACCATGGTGCTCTGCAACCGCCGATAGAGCGTCTGCCAGGAGGGGCCGTTTGCTGAACCTGACAAAGAGGCTTCACATAGACGGTACATTGAGTCTCGCATCAGTTGGATGGATTGCGTCCTCAAGCCGATGGAGCTGGCACCTTCAGAAATAGCCAGGCTTTGCGCGACTTCCGCAACATCCGGCTTACTGAAAGAGAAACCCTGGCTTGCCGCCAGTGCGGATAAGGCATCGGGCGAAGGTTCAGCGCAGAAAGCCAGAAACGCTGAACGTGAGCCTGCGTCAGACGCCTTTGAGCCCCGGTCCGCGGCCACTACAGCACGCTGTTTGGCGTCGATGAATACAACAGTAGCTTCGCTGCCGTTGGAGGTGTTCAGCTTTTCAGCGTTGTTGTAGTGCGTTAATGCGGCACACCCGGAGAGTAAAAGCCCGATCGAAACGAAAGGCAGGGTTTGAACATAGCGCACCAGGTTGTAGAACCCTCTGGTCACTGCTCGAGGTGTTGGATTGGGTGTTGGCGCGGCTTCGCTCATCACCTCCCCCAATGATTCGCGATAACCCACCTTAGTGGCTGAATGTAGCCTGGTTCAACGGAGAAGTTGCCGGTTGTGTCATCCAGCTGACACTTAGGACCTGACCGGCTCCCGATCTGATTAACTTTTGTGTAGGCAGCCGTTCCTCGTCGCCGGAAGGGGAAGGTCTTGGGGTCAGCGCGCGGCTCTACCCACTACCCCGTATTCCGCAACCCACTAGCAATCCCCGCCATTGTCACCTGCAGCGATTGCTCAACCGCGTCCTGATCCATACTCTTGTCACGCCAACGCGCGAGCAGCTCCGCCTGCAGGAGATGCAGCGGATCAAGGTAGGTGTTGCGTACGTGCAGCGATTCCTCCAGCGTCGGATCGTTGGCAAGTAGGTGAGGCGTGCCGGTAATGCGCAGCAGATCTTCGGTTAAACCGGCCAGCCGCTCACACAGGCCGGCAACGGTTTTGCGCTGCGGTTCGTCAGTCAGCCGTTCCGCGTAGTACCGCGCCAGGGTGGTGTCTGCTTTGGCGAGCACCATTTCCAGCATGTCACTTTGCATGCGGTAAAACGGCCAGTCCAGCATCTCCTTCAGCACTTTTGTCTCGTCGTGCTCGACGCTTTCATGCAACGCCGTGTCGGTGCCGAGCCATGCGGGCAGCATCAGGCGCACCTGGGTCCAGGCGAATACCCAGGGTATGGCGCGCAGGCTTTCAATTCCGGCGGTGGGTTTGCGGCGCGACGGCCGGCTGCCCAGCGCCAATATGCCCAGCTCCTGCTCCGGTGTGAGGCTGCGGAAAAGCGCCACGAAGTTAGGGTCGTCTCTGACCACGGCGCGGTAGGAGGCCAGGGCTGATTGCGACATGCTCGCAATGGTCTCGCGCCATTCCTGGGTTGGCGCCGGCGGCGGACTGAGCGTGGCCTCCATTGTTGCGCTCAGGTAGCGGCGCAGGGTCTGCAGCGCAAGCTCCGGCAGGCCCAGCTTCCAGCGGATCATCTCACCCTGTTCCGTCACCCGCAGCGATCCGGCCACTGATCCGGGCGGTTGGGAAAGTATGGCTGCCTGCGCGGGACCGCCGCCGCGTCCCACCGCACCCCCGCGGCCATGAAAAAGTGTAAGCCGTACAGCATGCCGCTGCGCAACCTCCACCAGCCGCTCCTGAGCCTGATATTGGGCCCACGCGGCGGCAAACTGGCCGGCGTCCTTGGCGGAATCCGAATAGCCGATCATCACCTGCTGGTAATCATTCACATAGTCGCGGTACCAGGGTATCGACAGCAGCGCATCGATGCTTGCCGCCGCGCCTTCCAGATCCGCCAGGGTTTCAAACAGCGGCACCACCGGCAGATTGCTCGTCAGGCCGCTTTCGCGCAGCAGCAGGATCACCGCCAATACGTCGCTGGGTGCTGCGGCCATGGAAATGACGTACTGGGCAATTCCCGCACCGTTCTGTTGCGCTATGGTTCGGCATGTTGCCAGCACCTCAGCGCCTTCCTCGCTCACCGGCCAGTGCGCCGGGAACAGTGGCCGGCGGTTATCCAGTTCAGCGATGAGAAACTGTTGGCGTTCCGCTTCCGGCCAGTCGGCGTATCCGGTCCCGTTTTGGGATACATCCAGGTACCGGGTCAGCTCATCCAGCACGGCAGTGTGGCGTGCCGCATCCTGGCGTACGTCCAGCCGCACCAGGTGGACGCCGAATGCTGCCACCCGCCGTAACGTGTCGAGCAACGGCCCGTTGGCAATCACCGCCATACCCGATGCCATCAGTGAACGGTGACAAAGCGCCAGAGGCTCACACAGGTCCTCGCTGGTCAGGTACACGGCGTCCGCATCGGCGGGGGGCCTAAGTTCGAGTTGGGCTGCCCAGTCGCGGGTGCGCAACAGCCGGTCGCGCACGCGTTTCAACAGTTCCCGGTATGGTTCCGCGCCATCGCCAACAGCTGCTGTCAACTCTTCGTTGCAGGCGCCCATCGACAATGATCCCAACAGAACCTCAAGGTCCCGCAGAAAAAGATCCGCCGCCATCCAGCGGCTCAGCATCAGCACTTCCGCGGTGACTTCCGCGGTGACGTTGGGGTTGCCGTCCCGGTCTCCGCCCATCCAGGTGGCAAAGCGAATGGGGGCTGCATCCAGCGGGGTGGGTGGAAGACCGCGCTGGGCACGGGCTTCATCCAACTCCCGCATGAAGCGCGGCAGCGCATCCCACAGCGAACTCTCCACCACGGCAAAACCCCAGCGGGCTTCGTCTTGCGGGGTAGGGCGCGCCTGGCGGATTTCGTCCGTATGCCAGGCTTCGGCAATCAGGCGCCGCAGCGTTTGCTCGCTGTCCCCGCCCGGATGCTGATCTCTTTCCGCGAGCACCGCGGCAATGGCGTCATATTTCTGGATGAGCGTGCGGCGTAGAACTTCTGTTGGGTGTGCTGTAAGCACCAGTTCTATGTCCAGTGCCGCCAGCGTTTCTTCCAGCCGTTTGTCCTCGGGCAACGTCAGCTCGCCATCGTCCCGGTGCGGGCGCGTGAGGTGGTGCTGCTCTGCGATGTTGGCCAGATTGAGAAACTGATTGAATGCCCTGGCGACGTCTACCATGTCGCCCGCCGGGACGTCTGCCAGAAACCGGCTGAGGGCCGTCCACTGCTCCGACCCGCCAGTACGGGCATCTTTGGCCAGCGCGCGGATGTTTTCGATCCCTTCCAGGAACGGTTCGCCGCGGTCGTCTGCAATTACTCTGCCGAGCAGCCAGCCGAGTTGGCGAACGTCATCGCGCAGGGATGCATCCAGGTGCTTCAGGTCGTGGGCGGGAGCGTTGGTTTTGTCCTTCATCCGTACAAGCATACTCCGTACGCATGTGTTGATCATCAACCCCCTTTTTCAAACGTCGTCGCCCCGGCGAGCTGCATCTCGCCGGGGCGATACATTGAAAATCTCAGAACAGATTCTTGATATCACTGCTGAAGGTCGGGAAAGCAAACTGCGTTTCCTTCAACTTCGACGCAGCGATGCCGTGCTGCATCGCCAGCGCAAAGAAGTGCACCAGTTCCTCAGCGCGGTGGCCCACCAGGTGCGCCCCAACAATCTCGTCAGTCGTTTCGTCGACCAGTACTTTCGACCAGGCCACGGTCTCAGCGTAGCTCTTGCCGGAGAACCAGCCGGTCATGTCGTTGACGGTGACGCTCACGGGGCGGCCTTCTTCGGCCGCGTCGGCTTCGGTCATGCCCACGGTTGCAAACGCGGGGACGGTATGTACAACACTCGGGATCGCCCGGTAATCCGGCTCGATGCCTGCGTCCCCGGTCACATTCCGGCCGACAATGCGGCCTTCCCATGTGGCGAGCGGGGAAAGCTGCGGCGCCTGCACCAGCGCATCACCTGCGACGTAAATCCGCGGGTTGCTCACTGAACGCAGGGTCTTGTCCACCTTGATGGCAACGCCATCGTGCTCGACGCCGGCCGCTTCCAGGTTCAGCGAGTCGACGTTGGCTACACGGCCGGCACCGTTGACAACACGGTCTGCAAGCAGGCGCCGGGTCTCACCGTCGATCTCAACGTACACGGCATGTTGTCCGCCTTCAGCTTCGATGCTGCGCACATTCACGCCGGTGTGCACGTTGACACCCAAACGCTCGGTTTCGGCGCGAAGTTGCGCCACCGCGTCCGCTTCCAGTCTGGGCAGCAGTTGCGGCATGACCTCGAGGATCGTCACCTGGGTGCCGGCGCGTTGATAGACGTGCGCAAATTCAAGCGCAATCACGCCGCCGCCGATGAAGATGACGTTCTCCGGCTGTTCGCGGTCGCTTAAGACTTCGTCGGAGGTGATCATCAGTTCAGCGCCGGGGATTGGCAGCGCCCGCGGTTTTGAGCCGGTGGCGATGACAATGTGGTCCGCGGTCAGCGTCTCACCGTTGACTTCCACCGAGTCCGGACCGGTGAAGCGGGCGTAGCCTTTGTAGACATCGCCGCGCTTGGCGGCCACGTCGGCCATGGCGTCCGGAATGAAAGAGATCATATCCTGGGAGCGCTGGATCAGGTGGGCCCAGTCGAGGCTCGGTTCCCCTACGGTGATGCCGTGTACGTCTGCGCGCTCAATCTCGTGCAGTGTGTGGGCTGCAGCCACCAGTACCTTTTTGGGTGTGCAGCCGCGGTTCGGGCAGGTGCCGCCGAAGTCGCGGCCCTCGATGAAGGCGATACTTTTGCCCGCGTCAGCCGCGATGGCGGAGACGCCCAAACCGGCGTTGCCGCCGCCGATGATGATGATGTCGTAGTGCTTGCTCATGTTCCTGTTCCTCTCTTTTGCTCTTGTCTTGTGCTCTTACCGGCAGGTCAGACCGCTTCGGCGGCCAAGTTGCCGGTCTTGTCCAGATAAGCCAGTTCGTCGGATCCACCGATCGGTTTGCCGTCGATGATGATCTGCGGCACGGTGCGGCCGCTGGTTCGTTCAACCATCTCCCGCTGACCGCGGAGGTCGAAAGTGATGTCGTATTCCGTGTACGCTAGCCCACGGGCGTCCAGGGTCTTCTTGGCGCGATGGCAGTACGGGCAGTAATCCTTGGTGTAGATCTCGATGTGCATGACAAATGCTCCTTTTCATGACGGGTTTCGGTTAACGCTGGCACGGCAGGCATTGTGCCCAGGGGTGGGCAAAGACCCTGTACCTGAACGTTCGCGATTTGTGTCCCATCGTCCGGTCTGAAGCTGAAATCGCATGTCCACCGACACACTCAGTCTGATCCTGCGCCGCCTGAAACCCTCGGCGGGTGTGTTTGTGCACGCGAGTTTCCGGGGGGCCTGGGCTGTGGATACCTCCGGTCAGCGCATGGCGACGTTCCATCTGATCCAGCGCGGTGATTCGTGGCTGCACATGGCGGACGCTGAGCCGCGCGCGCTGCATCCGGGGGACCTGCTGGTGTTGCCGCGGGATGCTGAACACGTGATAAGTTCCAGTGCTGACGCGCCGGATTTAGAAGCTGTGAATACCGCTGAACCGGTACCCACGGATGCGGCTGAAAGTTTAATGTTGTGCGGCTTTTTCGAGTTTCAGGGCCGGGCCGCCTGGCCGCTGCTGGATGCGCTGCCGGAGGCTGTGGTTGTCCATCACGACGACCCGCACACGAAACGGCTGATCGATCTGATTGTTATTGAACTCGAGGCTGAGCCGCCGGGTATTGAGGCGACGCTGGAGTTGTATGCCAACGCGCTGTTCGTGCAGGTGCTGCGCGCTGCCATGCAGGCGGGCTGGTGCGAAGGCTTGTTAGGCGCAATTGCGGATCCGCAGATTTCGAAAGCACTGGCAGCGATCCATGAAACGCCCGCCAGACCTTGGAGCCTGCAGGATCTCGCCAGCCGCGCCGGGCTTGGGCGCACACTGTTTGCCGAACGCTTCCGGGAGCTGACCGGCACAACTCCGGCGAACTACCTTGTGCAGTGGCGGATGCAGGTGGCGACGGACCTGCTCACCAGTACCGACGAGTCGATGCTGGCTATTGCCGAAACCGTCGGCTACGACTCCGAGCCCGCCTTCCGCAAGGCATTCCGGCGCGAGATGGGCCGTCCGCCGGGGGAAGTTCGGCGCGCTTCCCGTAGGAGACGTACCTGATTTCTCTTTGCACTCGTTTCACCTGTAAAGGGATCTATCCCTTTATGACACTACCTTTTTGGATTCCAAACATCTAAGGCAAAAATGCATGCACAGATTAAAAACCTGGCTCACCCGGTTAGTGCTCGGGTTAACCGTGATAGTTGTCGTAGGTCTGGTGGGTTTGCTTGTCTATCAGCAGATCTCGGATGGACCCACAGGTCCTTTGATGGGTGGCTCGTTTAGTTCAGGAGAAATTGTCGAAACCCCGGTTAAAGACTGGTCTGAGTTGGAGGGGAATTTTGAGTTTGAGCTAGTCAGCCAGAACAGTTCGCGCACCGCGGGCGGTATATTGTTCGATGGAAATCTCTACATCACCTGTGATCTGGGCTTCATCTGGTCTCGTTCACCTCCCGGATTGCGGAGAAATGTGGCCAGGCTAATTTGGGTGTTAAAGACTTGGCATGAAGAGGCATTGCTTGATGGACGGATACGTATCAGAAAGGATGGCCGCATCCATTCGGCAGTGGTTGAACGTGTTGAAGATCCCCAATTGATTGAAGCACTTAAAATATCGCTTGAGAACATGGATTACTTCAAACCCGAAGGTCTAGGACCGCGCCCCGCACAAGAACCTAACGACATTTGGTTCTTTCGCGTTAGACAGTGGTGATGTGCAATCCTATGAAGAATGTCCGCTCGTAGCGGTTCTCGCCGCAAATCACTGCCACATTAAACGTCCGCTCCAGACAGAAAACGGCGATTGTCGACCCATAGTTCCCAAGTGATTCCAGTGCGATACTTGTAAAAAAGAAGGGGGCGTTATGAACTGGGAGGCGATTGGCGCAGTAGGAGAGATTCTGGGGGCGCTTGGCGTGATCGTCACCCTCGCATACCTTGCCTCTCAGATTAAGCAGAATACGCGCGCGACCAAAGCGCAGGCGCTCCAATCGCTAGCGGAGGCGGGGGCGGCGATGAACGCCATGGTGACTGAGAACGCCGATGTGGCGCATATCTTTCGGACCGGCCTCTCTCCAAACTACTCAGAGATGGATCGTATTGAGAAGACGCGGTTCACGATGCTAATCGCCCAGTGGGTCCTCGCGTACGAATCTGTTTTTCTCCAGCATGAGCTGGGAACGATCGATGAGAGTCTTTTTACATCGCGCATGGAGAACCTGCGGCTCTGGTTAAACACTCCCGGTGGAAAACGCTCATGGGAGGTTTCTAAAGCGGGCTTTTCGACCAGGTATGTCGAGTACGTAGAGAAAAACATAATTAGCTCCCAGTAGCGTTTACCTGCGGGCGGCCGATGTTGGCTGAAAGCAGCCTGTAGTAGGAGAGAATCACACTGTCTCTAAACGACCCGCGGCTGCCATTCAGGAATAGATTCTGGAATAGATTGAAACACCCCGGTTCACGTGAGCATTCGGTAGGCTAACCAAAACGACTTAAGCAAAAGCTAAGCAAAGCCATGCCGAACGTTGCGACTTACGAGTCTGTTGCTGTAAAGCGAAAGTATGCGCGCTTAGATGGACTGGACCTTTTCTATCGCGACACGGAAACAGATGGACCGCTTATGTTGTGCCTCCACGGGCGCTTTGGCCGTGGAGAAACATGGTTGGATTTGATTCGCCAATATGCGGGCAGGTTCCGAATTATTGCGCCGGACCAGCGCGGTCATGGTCTCAGCGATAAGCCTCGAACAAAGTACACCTCGGACGAGATGGCGCAAGATGCGGCATTGCTCTTGGAGCAGATCGATAGCGGACCAGCCCTGGTCATTGGCCACTCGATGGGAGGAAGGATTGCCGGCTATCTAGCGGCGTTACACCCACGCGTCGTTTCATCGTTGGTTATCCTCGATCAGACCGCAAAAGGCCCTGAAACCGCCTCAACTCTAGAACTGGAGAATCTCCCCCCAAAGGACAGCTTCACGGCCGACTGGCCATTGCCATTTTCCAGCTATAGGCAAGCGAGGGAGTTCCTTCTGCATAGGACCCAGTCTGAAGTGAGGACGAATTACTACCTGGATAGTCTCGTTGAGCGGGAAGATGGTTACCACATGCTTTTCTCGCAGCAGGCAACCTCGGCAATATTTGAATACCAGGAAGATTGGTTCCACTTGCTGCCACGAATTTCCCAACCCGTTTTACTCGTTCGTGCAAAAGACTCCGAAGAGCTGACAAACGCTGATAGTGAACGAATGCAGAGCTTGCTTAGAAACTCGTACGCAATCGAGGTCTCCCGGCCTGAGCACCATGTTTATCTCAGTGACCCGCCTGAATTTTACTCGGCATTGGATGAGTTTCTTACTGATTTAGTTGTTTGATTCCCGAGACGCCCGGCCTGTTGATTTCAACCCTTCGAGAAAGGCCATCATTTTGTCGTCTGCCTGTTTTGCGATTACAGCTCTCCAGGGCTCATCCGGAAACGCTGCCCGGTATTTTGCTGATGGCATTAATACCTCTACAACTGTGCCGCCATCTGCCTCGTAAACGTTCAAATCAGAGACAACATGCAGACCTGCGGCCGGATATTGACCGACGAAACGCCGGCCGGGACCTCCGCCTATGCCAAATCGTTTGACCTTAACGCGCTGGCCGGTGTCGATAAAAATGGGAAGTTCCCAAAGTATTTCGTAGACCTTGTAGTAGCGCTTGTCCGGGTTTGAACTGCGGCTGTTCTCAAGCAGTTGTTCTTGCGTCGCGCCGTTTTGAAATGCGGAATAGCCTCGAGCAATGTCGACGGGCGCCAGGGATTCCTCAACGCGTTTAAGAACAACCTCGAACGGGTCGGGAATCTGCATTCTGGCGGTTGTGTATTCAACACTGCCGAACTCAATTTCCGCTGATGCATGGCTGCAGATACTTATCAGAAGTAGGCACCCGGCGTGCTTCAATGATCTCAGCCGTCTATTCACCAGCATACGGTTCCCCTCCAGCCATCAGCGGATTATCACCCTTCGTTAGAGTATCCGCCAGCAGGGTGAAGAAAGCCCCGGATGTTGGCTAATCAGGATCTTCGGGACGTCTAAGTTGTACCCGTTCGGTAGACTGTTCGGCGATTGCGTCCCGCAGGAGGTTGAGACCGAGCAGGTATGTTTCAGCGTTTTCACCAACGGGCTGGCGGTTGCCGACATGTTCATCCAGCCATTCTGTCGCTTTTTGAAACTCTCCCATTCGACGGTAGAAGTTCGGAATGACGATCATGAGCGTCCAGTATTCGTCCTCTGAAGCGTCGAGGGAGGCAAGCGTTTGCTCCCCGGTTCGGATGGCATCCTCTGCATAGCGCCGGTATCGTTCAGGCGAACTGCACAGGTCTGCCTCGGAAGTGGCTTGCCGGTAGTACCACCATAAATTGTCATGATTTTCGCCCAATGCTTCCATCAACTTAGCCAGAAGGTAAAATGTGGCGTGCCTTTCGGCGTAGATGTTCTGGTATGACTCGGAGCTGACGATTTCCGCGATCCGGGCGATTCTCTCCGCGGAAAGGTCTCGTTTGTAAACAACAAATCCATTTGAGGGGCAGACCGGGATAGGCAGAGGAAAACGCAGGTAGGAGAGTGGCTCCCAATCGAGCGTAATGCCAAAAGTCGAGTGAGTACCCAGAGCTAAAGACTCGAACTCCTCACCGCCAAGTGGACAAGTCATTGTTTCTGCATAGACGTGATAGCCTTCGGTCACAACACAGTTCAAAACATGGTCGCCCACAGTGCTGCCGACACTATCCATGCCGTGGTTGTGTGCTCCCGATTTGCACCCGGTCACGATGAGTTGAATCAGCGCGAGTAGTGTCCATAGGGTTATTCGCTTAAGCACTGTGTCTCCCTGTTAGTTTTAGTATCACCTTAGATTCTACTATTTGGAGTTACGTTGCAGGATCGCGTAACCAAGCAGGCCGATCGCGAACATCAGGTTCAGATAGATCGGAAGTACGGAGTAGGCAAAGAAGTACACATTACTTGGTTCCCCGCTGGCACCGGCATCTAACGGGTAAAACAACCCGGGAAACTGGGTCAGCCCGAAGCACACGAGACTCAGAAATGCGGCAACGGCCATTGTGGAGGTCGTCCAGGTGCGCGTTTTAGAAACTAAGGTCATCGAGGCGGCGAACATCAGCAGAAGAGTAACGGGGTAAGTAAGCTCCATCCATGGGACCTGAGCATCCAATGCGCTCATAGGGTCGGCACTCCACATTTTGAATGTGTCAGCTTAGCAGGATTTCTGCCGATGTCTGCCACTGGCTGATGGAAGCCAACCTATAGCCCACATGATGCTTTGTCCCCTACTTTTCACAAGAATATGAGGTGTGTTTTGGACTTTATGTACAAAAGGGAAGAGACTGGAGCACAACGCGGCAAACAATAAGGACTTTGTTGTACGGATGTTGAACCAGATCAGCACGATCACCATTTTGCCCTGTACCGTGGAGGATGCCTGGTACTACCTGGTGTTATCAAACGAATTGGATTATTGGAAAAGGGAAGAAGACATCCTGGGTAGCTGTAGCCTCGTTGATGGCAATAAGTTCATCGGCTTCACAACACCCCCTTATGAAGAGGGTCTGGCGGCACCTGAGGTGTATCTGAGTCACAAGAGGGATTTCGAGTACGTCTCTCTTGTTTCCGAAGCAAAACAGGAGCAAGTCCCGTACGATCTTGCCCTGTTTCCTTTTAGGAAGATGTACATGTCCCAGAGCTTTTCTGAACATCCTGAGGGAAGCGAGGTGCTGACACGGGTCAGAATGGACCCCCGTGGCCTACGAGGGTTGGTACTCTGCATATTTGTTCTCCGCCAGATTCGGCGGCAGATGATCGAGGAGTTTAAGACGTTGGAAGCGCATATCATCAGCAAGAGCAGCACAGTGGAATAGTACAGAGGTCGGGCGCCGATCGCCGGTAAATTACATCCAGGTTACAGACATACGTTGGGGCACACACGAAAATTGTTTGCATCCAAACACTGAGTGACTTCTATGCGGCTTGTTGTAATGGTCGGGCTAATCCTGTTTCCGCTTTCTGGTCTTGCTTTTGAAAAGCCGGACTGTGATGCATTGCGGTCGCAGGAACGACTATCCGACTGGATCACCATTCAAGATGCCGATTGGTGCGCTATGCAGCGCACAAGCAGGTACGCGTTGCTCTCTGCTACGGCGCAACGAGCCGTCCACAACATCCAGATGCTCATTGAAACTTCATCCTGCACGTTTGACACCCAGTGCAAGGCCATGCCCATTGGTAGCAAAGGTTGCGGCGGACCGAATACTTACGCAATTTATCCGACGACACTCGCGGAAACGGTTCTTGCAGAGATATCCGACAACGCCAAGAAACTCTTCGATGCTGAAGAGGAGATGAATACCCTTGGGGGGTTCGCTTCAGACTGTGCTTACAACACCCCGCCGGAGAAGCTGGTGTGTCGAGAGCGCAGATGCCTCATGGAAGGTCAAATTTGGTACAACGGACCACCACTGTTCAAGGGGCAAACCCTACCTTACATTGTCAGATGACTGAATCGACTGCTGCCGGTTGGGTCTGTCGGAAGCCATCCTGATCATAACGTCAGTCCGCAGGGGATAGCCCGGTTGCAATCTCCGCCGCCGCAGCTCCAACCCCGGAAACAGGCAACGCCACGCCCATCTGCAGCAGACAGGCCTCAACTGTCCCCAGGGTCCCCAGCAACATCGGCGGATTCAAGTGCCCCATATGACCAATGCGAAAGGCATTGCCGAGGTCACCCACATTAATGCCCAACACCAGGCCGGCCTCTTGTTCCGCAATTTCGCGCATACGGTCAGCGTCCAACGCCCCGGTCAGTACCGTACTGACAGCGTTGGAGCGATGCGCGGTGGAGGTGATGTTGTGCTCAATCTCGCTCGCATGGCCCCAGGCATCAATGGCGGCCCGCACCGCGTCGGCCAGCACCTGGTGGCGCCACCATACATTCTCCAAGCCTTCTTCTTTCAGCATGTCTAACGCTGCGCGCATGGCGTAGATGTGCTGAATGGGTGGTGTGCCGCAGTAGCGCAGGTAGTGGGCGTCTTCACCACTGCGCGGGCCCCAGTCCCAGTAGCCTGTGCGCAAGTCCGCGGATTGATAAGCCTGCATTGCGCGCGGGCTGGCCCAGACGAAAGCCAGCCCAGGCGGCACCATTAAACCTTTCTGCGAACCCGCCACGGTGACGTCCACACCCCATTTATCCATCTCAAAACGTTCACACCCCAGTGAAGCTATGCAGTCGACCATCAACAGGGCGGGGTGGCCGGCGGCGTCCATGGCTGCACGGATTGCCGGGATGTCGTTGCGCACTGATGTGGCCGTGTCCACCTGTACAACCAGAATTGCTTTGATGTCACCTGCTTTGTCAGCACGCAAGGTAGTTTCAACCGCGTCGGGGTCCACCGGTGCCCTGTCAGCACCGGGCAGGGTCTGCGTTTTGATGCCCATGGTCTCGCCCATCTGTCCCCAGTTGGTGGCGAAGACGCCGGATTCCAGCACCAGTACTTTGTCGCCGCGGCTCAGCGTGTTGGTCAGCGCCATCTCCCACGCGCCATGGCCGTTGGTGACGGCAATAAACACGTTGCCGGTGGTCCTGGCGATTGCCGGCAGGTCGTTGAGTACACTGTTTGATGTGTCGATCAACTCACCCTCGTAAATGTTGGGCATGGGCTGATGCATGGCGGCCAGCACGCGGTCGGGAATGACTGAGGGCCCGGGGATTGAGACCATTTGACGGCCGTGGCGAAGTGAGCGCGGCACCTTATTACCTCCTGGTTTGGCTTGGTCCGCCGCAGTGAAGCGACGGGAGAGGCATTCTACCGTAATGGATTTGGGAGCGTTTAACCTATCCGGCAAATCAGTTTGCAATCGGTGCGCACATTACATTTGGGTGACATTTCAATCGACTAAGGTATATTTGAAAAGTGTTAGGTCCGGGGTGACCATGCGTTGCTCAGGGGTTCGTCCCCGGCCATTTGCCTATGCATTTGGTTCGGGCCTAACTACTCACCGGGGCAGATAAAGCAGTGGGTTGTTTAGTTTAGCCCTGTCACCTAGTTCATTTGCCACATTCAAATCCAGTGCTCCGAGAAGTTCGTTTATGTGTTGATCTTCTCCGAACTGAGTCCAATAGTGAGTGTGCAGGAAGTACTTTTTCGGCAGTGGATCCGGCAGCGGCACATCTCTAACCCAGTGTCCAAAAATCTTCGCCAATGGTCCACCGATTGGATCCTTTAACAATCCGTCGTCAAAGAACAGATTAGTCCAACGCGTCACCGCAAACGCGGCAGCGTGATGGAAGTACTTAAATGTTCTGTGCGCCTTGCCTTCCCGGTCTGTATAAGACCTGTCGAATGACATCCTCTCGTGGCGGCCATCCGACTCGGTCACGGGTGGGCACTTCGGAAGTTCGCGGTGTGCCATTGCTTCGGCTAGCTCAGACTCGGAATCCGCCATTAGATAACTTGCCGCACTTAGCGGACTACCTAGGGTCACTAAATCCGTCACCAACCAAGTTTGCGTGTTTTTCCGCATAGAGTTCCATGCGTTGCGCTGCAATTCACGAAACGTCTTCGAATCTTTTGTACTTCTGTTGCGCTCGACAGAAATAATGGCCTTGTTGTAGACGGTGGAGGGTGCTAGGTGTAACTGGTGAACACGAATCCAATAGTGGGTAATGATGTCGTAGGCGATTACGCTGCCTAAACTGTGGCCGACAATAACAATGCGATCGTACTTCCCATCCATGTGAAGTCCGTGTAGTAGTTCGACACCCGCCTCACGTACGGATTGGCGATGGGATATGTTAGACGGCCGTGGGGTTAGGTAGCGTACCGCGTCACCCAGACCGTCTAAGATGACAGCCTTGCCGACTAACTGCCAAATTCCCGCTGCAATGGAAACTAAGAGACTGCTGCCTAAAACGAAGTCGATAACTGGATGCGATGGGCCGAGAATTTTGAGAAGTCCACCAGCTAGCAGGATTAGAATTATTGCCCAGACTGTTAGCCAGACTCTAAAGAACTTGGACGGGGGGTTACGCAGAAGTAGTAATTTGAACCACGCCAGGATGTCGGCTAGCGTGGTATCTCTGATAACGTGTGCCCAATATAGTTCGAAAAAATCTGTTGTTGGCCGTGACTTGTTGTACGACGCAGCTAGTGTGATTTTCCTGAGTTCAAATAGTGGAGATGAGTAGTCGGGTTTAGACCACTTTAATTCGTCGGGACCGAAGCAACCTTTTACGAAGCTTCTTAATGTCACCCCTGGTTCCTGTTCGCCTATACCATGTATAACGACTACCGCTTGGCGTGGACTATTGCGGCGAGTGCTGATGTTGCTAGTGAGTCCAGATAAACGCCCAAGTGCGGCTTGCCAAAACAAACGAGCGTGTTTGGCGTCTTCAGCACTATTCGAGGCGAAAACTTCCGAAACAAGAATTTTGCAGCTGTTTTCACCTAAGTCTATGAGCTCTATGCGGCATTCACTTCTGTTTGCGATCGGCGCTCCGCCAATGGATGGATGTAATTCGAGGACTACAGATTCTTCGTACTGGGTTTTTCGAATGAAACCTTCTCGCCACAGCCCTGCATCATCAGCAATTTTTACGCGTTGATGCTTTCTAAAAGGGAAGTATGCAGCCGTGCCCAACCAGATTTTTTGAGCCTCTCTATCGCTTAGTAGCTGCCATACGTCTTCTGGTGGTAATTTGAACGTCTTTGACGTATTCATGCTTGCTGCGCCTTCTTGTTCAGTTACAAAGGATTCCCTGCACGATGATAGCTGTAGCCGACCTGCCACTCACGCAAAGACGCATCGATTCTGTGTTCTAACTCACCATCCGCCGGAACGCATTTTCATGACCATCAATATAGCGGTGCTTCAACGCGCCCAGAATATGCGAACCCCATACAATGTAGAGAATGTAAGGCAGTATGTACTTGTGCAGCAAGCCCCAGACCAGCCCGTTGCCCGGACCCCACAGGGGCGGCAACTCCCAGGCGAAGAACAGGGTAGGGGCGCCTACGTAGGTGGTCATAACAAATCCGGTCACGGGTAGCGCCAGCATCAGGCCATACAGCGCAACGTGTGCTCCGTGCGCCATCTTGCGTTCCATCGGCTTCAACGCTGTATCCAACGCCGGCCGGCGGGACCGCCTGTTCCATAAGATTCTGCCGGCTGCTAAAACCAGCACCAGCACCCCGAGGGTTTCGTGAATGGTGTAATAAATTCTGCGGAACGCTGCATCTTCGGGAATGATGGACGCAAACACACCCATGGGCACAATCACAATGAATAATGCTGCCATGGTCCAGTGGAAGATGCGCGACACCCGCCCGTAGCGCTGGCTTTCGTTTGCTGCACCCAACGTCAGTTCCCGGGTAGATCTGCCTTGCCGCAGGGCGGTCACCAGTAACAGCAGCCCGGCAGCCAGGGCAGCGCTGCCCTGTACCCACAGCAGTGCCGGCTTGGCGGAGTCCATTGGGGTCTGGTTCGGCTTCGGGTTTTCCAGAATGCCGGAGCCGGTGACAAAAAAGAAAAACCACACCGCCACCGCCAGGCATCCGACGGAGGCCAGCGCCGTGCCGATTGCCCGGGTTTTCGGTGCCGCGTAGTTCATGCACCAGGCCGTGACAATTGAAGTCATCACGATCATCAGGGGCAACAAACCATCCAACTGAGTCGCGGGAGGGGTCTGGACATCTGAACCGCTGCCGGCTGTTTCAGCCGTCACGGCGGCCAGCAGCTCCGGGCTGATACCCAGGGCTAACAGAACGGTAAACAATAATATTGTGAGGTGCATGCTGAACTCTCCTTGGGCGCGGGTTACAACTCAACGATCAACTTGCCGCGGTTGGCGCCGCTGAAAAACAAGTTAAGCCCGTCAATGGAGGCTTCCAGCCCTTCCAGGACGTGGGTCCGAAATTTGATCTTGCCGTCCAGCACATAGGGTGTGAGTTTCTCCAGCAGCGCGGGCGCTTCAGCCAGATGGTCCGGCATGGCAAAGCCGCGTATGGTGATGCGCTTCTTCACCAGAGGTATCCAGTTGGGGCCGGGTGCGGGTGTTTCGCTCATATAGTCGGCAATCATGCCGCAGACGATGATGCGCCCGTGGGCGTTCATGCGGTCGAAGACAGGTTGTTGCACGGTGCCTCCGGTATTCTCAAAATAGATGTCCACACCTTCCGGCGCCAGTTCCGCCAGCCTCTCTTCGATGTTGTCACTTTTATAGTTGATGGCGCCGTCGAATCCGAGTTCTTCACAAATCCATGCACACTTCTCGTCATCGCCGGCAACGCCAACTACGTTCAGTCCATCCGCTTTCGCAAGTTGGCCGACAATGGAGCCGACAGAGCCCGCGGCGCCGCTGATGACAATGGTTTCTTCGGGTTGCGGATGGCCAAACCCATATAACCCCTGAGTGGCGGTGAGACCCGGCAACGCAAAAACGGCAAGCACGGTTTCTGGGGCTAAACCGGGTTGTAGCTTGTTAAGGCCTTCGCCCTTGGAAACCAAAAACTCGGTCCACCCGAACATGCCGCTGACCTGATCCGCCGCGTTAAAGTCGGGATGGTTGCTGGCGATGACCGTACCGACGCCGCTGGAGCGCATGACCTCGCCAATGGCAACCGGTGGGATGTAGCTCTCCGGGTCCGGGTTCATCCAGCCGATCATGGCCGGGTCCAGCGACATGTGCGTCTGCTTGATGAGGATTTCTCCGGGTCCAATTTCCGGCATGTTGCCTTGTCTGACCTCAAACAAGTCCGCGGTGATGGGGCCGGAAGCGGGCCGGGCGGCGAGGTGAATGCTGGTGTTTTTCTGCATGGTGTGAATCCGGGGTATAAACAGAGGCGTGATTATTTGTGACCAAAAATGGTAGATAAATAGGCTTAGATGGATGATTATTTTGTCTTTATGACAATAATGATAGGAAAACGGGTCTGATATGGACCAACTGAGAGCCTTACGCTATTTCTGCAAGGTGGTGGAAACCGGCAGCTTTACCAAGGCCGCGGCCGCTTTCTCAGTGCCGCCTTCCTCTCTGTCCCGGCGCGTAGCCGCACTTGAGGCCAGCCTGGGGGCGTCCCTGCTTAAGCGCAGTACCCGGGTTGTGCAGATCACTGAGATTGGCGAGTTGTATTATCAGCAGGTGCAGGAGATTCTGTTCCAACTGGAACGCAGCGACGAGACCGTGCGCAGTTATCACGCTAAACCCACGGGTCAGTTGCGGATCAGTTCGACGGTGAGTTTTGGCGAGTACCGTCTGCTGCCGCTGTTGGACGAATTTAGTGAAAAATACCCGGATATTGTGTTGGATGTCAGTCTCAGCGACGACCTGACTGCCCTGGGCCGGGATATTGTGGATATTGCGATCCGCGGCGGTTATGCGCCCAACGAACGTGTTCAGGCGATTCGCCTGATGGACAACACATTTATTCCCGTTGCCGCGCCCGCTTATCTGGAGAAGCACGGCGTTCCGCGGAACGCATTTGAACTGCGCCAACACCGCGGTCTGTTCTTCAGAACCCCTGGCGGGCCGTCCCCGTGGCTGTGTCACTCGGAGGGCGGATGGCACGACGTGTCCGGTATTCCCGCCGCCATATCGAATAATGCTGGGTGGTTGGGCAGGCTGGCGGTCGCCGGGTCCGGTATCTCAATGGCGCCGCGCTGGTCCACACAACTGCAAACATACCTGCACAACGGCGAGGTCGTGGAGCTGGACATCGAACCGAAAGTGCACATCAGCCAGAGTGCGGATATAGCGATTTACCTGCTGTATCAGAAACAGCGCTACCTGGTGCCCAAGGTTAAAGTGGCAGTTGATTTTCTTGTTGCGCGGCTGGATGCGCAGGGTGCAGAGCCGATGCATGACGGTGCCGCCGAATCGAGCTAGACTGATGTCTGCGCAGATGATGGCGAGACGTGACATGCACAAGCAAACCGCACTGGCCCACTCACTCTTTGTTGCACTCCTGCTTGCAAGCCCTGGTTTGCGCGCACAGGCAGAATCTGACGAATACACCACGCCTCGCACTTCATGGGGTGATCCCAACCTGCAAGGTGTATGGGATTTCCGCACCCTCACCCCTCTGGAGCGTCCGCCGGAGTTCGGTGACAAGCAGGTGCTGACCCCGGCGGAAGCCCAAGCGTTGCTCACCAAGATTCTACCTCCCGACCGCAAGGACGAGCCCACCGGATCACCAAAACAGGATGTGGAGGGGTACAACGCGTTTTGGCTGGACGCGGGCGAGAACCTGGACGTTGAACTGCGCACGTCGCTGATTGTTGATCCGCCGAACGGCCGGCTGCCGCAGCGGGTGGCGGCGGCGGAAGAGCGGCGAATCGCGCAGAATCAAAAACGCACCGCGCCGGTTCGGGATGTGCTTTCGTATAGCGTTGGGCCGGAGTATGTGCATGAACACCCGGAGTCCTTCGGGCTCTCCGAGCGTTGTCTGATCGGTTTTAACGCGGGCCCGCCGATTGTGCCCAGCGCCTACAACAACAATCTTCGCATCGTCCAGAACCCCGGGTTTTTTGTAGTGGTGACGGAGATGGTCCACGACGCCCGGATTGTGCCTACCGATGGACGCGCGCAGCTGCCGCGTGACATGCGGCAATGGTCGGGAAGCTCGAGGGGCCGCTGGGACGGAGAGACCTTTGTTGTGGAAACAACCAACTTCACCGACAAAACCCCGGCTTTTCACCTGCCGGTAGTCGACATCTCCGAAGTGGAAGGGGTGTTGGGTTCCGGGGTTAATCTGCGGCTTGTCGAACGTTTTACTAGGCTTGCGGAAGATCAGTTGAGCTACGACGCGACAGTGACCGCACCGGATAGCTTTGAGCATCCGTTTACCTACCGGGTGCTGATGCGCCGCTCGGAGCAGAAGATGTTCGAGTATGCCTGCCACGAAGGCAACTACGCGTTGGGTGGAATGCTGCGGGGCGCGCGCCTGCGCGATGGGCAACCCTAGGATAAGTATTTCGTTGCGGGCTGAAAATCTTTGCGGAACAGGATGTGCATCACCTTTTTCCTGCGCCAACAAAAAACCGTTTGACCGCTAACAAAAGAAAGCGCACAGTTCGCGCCTGCAGCAGCGAATAGTGTCACTTTCTCTATTCGTTAGGCAAAGATAGACAAGCAAAAAAGCTAGAGAAGAAGTAGAGGAATGGTTCATTTACCGATACATCGCAAGTTCAGTGGGCTCCTCGTGAAGCCGGCTGGTGCTGTGTGCCCGGGAAGTTTTCCGAGGCCCGGCAGCTAAACAGGCGTTGTATCCCGCTGGTGCAACGCTGGCGGAAAGATCAATCAAAGCATTCTCCCAATAACCCCCAACATCTCCCCGCCAGGAAACCACCGGCAACTAGAAGCCCCGGTAGCCGAATTGGCATAGGCGCCGGTTTTAGAAACCGGTTTTTGTGGGTTCGAGTCCCACCTGGGGTACCAGCTTCCGTCTGGGTGTAGCTCAGTCTGGTCAGAGTACTCGCTTTGGACGCGAGTGGCCGTTGGTTCGAATCCAACCACCCAGACCAAATTTTTGCGCAGCAGCCGGTCTAGCCGGTTGGCTTTTTCTGTTCCGGGGCGGACTTATTGTCCGTACCGGGTGCGCCTGAGCGCAGCGCCTTGCCACGCCCTTGGGGATCCTGGGAGGACATGCCGCTTGGCACTTGTTCTATTTTGTTCCCGGCGGTCAGATACGCTGCCAGGTCTTCCTCGATAGATTTCCGTCTGAGTTTTGCGGAAGGTTCAGCCGCTTTCTTTTGTGCCATCTTTGTCACTTCTTGCTAATTTCTTGAGTCGTTTATCTGCCCGCTTTTTTTCCTTGGCGGCTTCGCGTTGTCTTTTTTCGAAAGAATAGTTTGGTTTTTTCATTGAATTGCCCTGTGTGTGGTTAGACGACTGCCGGGTGATACCGGGCGGAGGTTGGTATCTGGGGGGATGTTGGGTGTAGATAGACGATAGAGCGCCTGATATGTCTGGTTGGCGGAGCTAATCCGACAACCCATTAGAGGCGACTCCAATAGAGGGCGGAAAAACGCGGATTATACACGGATTCGCGGCATAAAGCTCTTGGGAAATATGTGAAATGAGTTCGTGCTATTTGTTGTCATGTCCTCTATGATCCACCGCGCTTCTTAGATCCCCGTCCCCGATTTCTTTCGAGACTATTCGATAACTCGCCTGCTCATCGGCAATCGCTTCTAAATTGCTTACTAATCGCTGACAGATGGTGTCCGCGAAGTTACACAATCGCACGTGATTTAGTCGGGCCGTGTGTACAGGGACTCAACAGGAGTCGAGGAAAATCGAATGAAAATCTATGTAGGAAATCTCCCCTGGAGCGTCGGCGACGCGGAGTTGAATGAACTTTTTGCGGAGTTCGGGACGGTGGAATCAGCCGCTGTTGTGATGGACCGTGATACAGGCCGCTCACGGGGGTTTGGTTTTGTCGAAATGGCGGGTAATGAAGCCCAACAGGCAATGGCAAAGTTAAACGGCCATACCGTGGATTCGCGTGAACTCCGGGTTAACGAAGCACAGTCGAAACAACGTCGTTAGCTTGAGTTTCACAACCTTAGGTATCGGCGGCCGCATAGGCGGGGTGCTGGACGATCTGGGCTATAAAACGCCTACGGAAATTCAGGCCCAGGCGATACCCGAAATATTAGCGGGCACTGACGTTCTCGGTATTGCCCAGACTGGAACCGGCAAAACAGGCGCATTTTGTCTGCCGATACTCGAACGAGTGCTGCAAAGAGGTGCTAAAGCCCGGTCGAAGCGTCCGCTGGCACTGATTATTTCTCCGACCAGGGAACTGGCGGCGCAAATCATGGGTGAGACATCAAAATACCTGGGTAGAAGCTGGATTCGTTACTGTTGCGTGACGGGTGGTGTCAGTCAAAAGCCGCAGGAGAAAATGCTCGCCCGCGGCATTGAGGTGCTTGTAGCCACGCCCGGCCGGTTGCTGGATCTGGCCTTGAGCGGACACGTTGATCTAGGGGATGTACGTCACTTCGTGTTGGATGAAGCCGACCAGCTTCTGGACATGGGTTTCATTCGTGACATTAAGCGGATCTTAAAGCTGTTACCCGAAAAGCGGCAGTCGCTGCTGTTTTCCGCAACGATGCCGCGCGAGATTGAAAAACTGGCTGCACAGGTTCTCAGTCAACCCGAGCGTATAGAGGTCACCCCCCGTGCTGTGACGGTCGATAAGGTTGCGCAAGGGTTTGTAAACGTCAACACCGGCGACAAGCAAGCAGCATTAGAAACGATGCTCTCAATGCGGGACGTCAGGAAGGCGATTGTCTTTACGAGGACTAAACACGGCGCGAATCGCGTGGCCAAAAAGCTCGACAAACACGGTTTTGGAGTAGAAGTTATTCACGGTAACAAATCCCAAAACGCCAGGAACCGGGCCTTGGACAGCTTTAAGTCAGGTAGTGCCTGGGTGTTGGTTGCAACTGATGTTGCGGCTCGCGGTATTGATATCCAAGAAGTGACGCATGTCATCAATTTTGAGCTGCCCCACGAGCCGGAAGTTTATGTGCATCGCATCGGCCGTACTGCGCGGGCAGGCGCCAGCGGGGTTGCCTGGTCGCTTGTCGATCAATCCGAGCAGGCGAGGTTGAAATCAATCGAACGTCTGACGAAAGTTAAGCCAAGCCGCATTGACATCAAAATGGAAGATAGCGGCATGCAGAAGTTTGTTCCCGTTGAACGCGTTGACACAGAAACGCCGAAAAGCACGGCGACGCAGAAAAGCACGCAGACCCGGAAAAGAAGGTCGCGCCGCAGGCGATCCGGGAAGCGTCAAAGCGCCCGGGCTGCTTAGCGCCGGACTAGTTCATCTGCGGCATCTGCCCCAGATAGTCCACCACCAGGGAAACGCGGCGGTTTTCCGCCCCTTCTTTGCCCACCGCCCCGGGTTTCAGCAGGCGGCGCGATTCTTCACCAAAACTCACTGCCCGCACGTAGTCCTCATGCACACCGTTTTCCAGCAGGTAGGCACGCACGGCTTCGGCGCGCCGCAGCCCCAGCGCCTTGTTGTATTCCGCGTTGCCCGACGGGTCGGTGAAACCTTCAACAGTGACCACAACGCGCGGGTGGTACATGGTGACCACCTCGCTGAACCGCTTTAATGCGGGTTTGAAGACTTCTTTGACGGTGTCATCGTCAAAATCGAAATGGGTGTTCATCTCCACCTGCAGGCGCCCCTGAAAGTTGGCAATGGTGGCGTCGTAGGATTCGAAGCGGTTATTCAGGTCCCGCGTCAACTCCGTGAACTGGTTGCGGAAAGAGGAAATTTCATCAGCAAGTTCAGCATCGGTTGCGCGCAGATCGCTGATGGTGTCGTCAAACTGCTCCTGCCGCACATAACCCGTGCACGCTGACAGACACACCAGAATTGAGAATATGGCTATGCGATACATCCTTTTGGTTCCCCCTTCTAATTCCATCTAATGCTAAGGGGGTGTGCGCGCGGCGTCCAGCGCCGGGTGGTGTGTCAATCCAGCAACGTAGCCTTGAAAGAGTTTTCAGCCAGCCGGGTGATTTCTTCATGGGTTAAGTTGAGGGCTTCACCAACTCTGACGAAGTTGTCGTTGATGTAGCCGCCGAAGTAGGCCGGGTCGTCGGAATTTACGGTGACCAGCAGGTTTTCATCCAGCATGGTTTTAAGCGGGTGAGCGTTGAGATTGTCCACCACGCAAAGCCGCAGATTGGAAAGCGGGCACACGGTCAGCGCAATCTGGTCCCGCCGCAGGCGGCTGATCAGCGCTTTGTCTTCCAGAGCGCGGTTGCCGTGATCGATCCGGTCCACCCCCAGCACGTCAAGCGCCTCCCACACGTATTCCGGCGGGCCTTCTTCACCGGCGTGGGCGACCAGCTTGTAACCCTGTTTACGCGCCGCGTCGAACACGGTCTTGAACTTGGCGGGCGGATGCCCCAGCTCGCTTGAGTCCAGGCCAACCCCCAGCAAGCGGTGCCGATAGGGCTCCAATGCTTCCAGGGTCCGCAGTGCGCTTGCTTCCGGCAGATGGCGCAGAAAGCAGGCAATCATGCCCACGCGGATGCCGCTTTGCCGGGCGGATTCACATGCGGCTTCCAGCCCCTCCATCACCGTGGCCAGCGCAATGCCGCGATCGGTGTGGGCTTGAGGGTCGAAGAACAGCTCTACGTGGTTCACGTTGTCGGCTCGGGCGTGCAAAAAGTATTCGTTGGCGAGTTGCTCAAAGTCCCGCGGGTTCCGCAGAACATCCACGCCGGTGTAGTAAAGATCCAGGAACGATTGCAGGTCCTCGAAGTTATAAGCGCGCCGCAGAGATTCCGGGTTGTCGTGGGGCAGGCTGATTTTGTTGCGGCCGGCCAGGTCAAACAGCAGCTCGGGCTCCAGGGTGCCTTCGATGTGCAGGTGAAGCTCTGCCTTGGCTAGAGAGCGAACATGACGGTCCAGTGATTCTTCTGACATGATTTGTTTGCAGGCTCTTTGCTGGTTTGTACAGCCGCTGGTTGCACGGCTGCGCTACGCAGCCCGCGGCGTCTGCGGCTAACCAACCGGATCAGGGGCGCGCCGCACGGTTTCGGCAAGCCTCGCACATTGTCCGGCTGGATGCCACCCGAAAACGCTTGTGTTCCGCAGACGTTTGGCGTTAATGTGCAGGGTAGAGACATCGGTCGTTCTCTACATCATTCATCCCAAAACCAATAAAAAGGATTGGGCATGGCATCTGGAGTAAACGACGGTGCAGTCCCGGCCGCCATTGAAGCTGGCCAGAACCTCTGGCCATTTCTAATCTACGCGTTGTCAGTCGTTGCGTTACTGGCAGTAGCCCTCTTTGTGCCGCGCCTTATCGGCGCGCGAACCCGACACAACGAAGCCACCGATATTCCGTTTGAATCCGGCGTAGTGCCCGTGGGCAGCGCCGACCAGACCCGGCTCACGGTGGAGTTCTACCTGATTGCCATGTTCTTTGTGATTTTTGACCTGGAAACCATATTCATCTTTGCCTGGGCGGTGGCGTTTTTTGAGCTGGGCTGGCGCGGTTACGTTGGAGCTTCGGTGTTTATAGTCATTCTGTTGGTTGCCTTGTTTTACGAATGGCGCACCGGGGCGCTGGATTGGGGCCAGTTGCGCCGGCAGAGCCGTGCCGGTTACTCCCAGGCGGAGTCGGACTGATGCGCTGGGAACTCATCAAGGTGGCGCCGGGGGATGATATGAGCCGCGCGGATGCGGTCTATGACGAACAAACCGGCAAAGGGTTTCTGTTAGCCAAGCTGGAAGACATGGTGGCCTGGGGGCGGGCGCATTCCATCTGGCCGTTCAACTTCGGTCTGTCGTGTTGTTACGTGGAAATGGCCACCTCCTTTACCTCCCGGCACGACATTGCCCGCTTCGGCTCCGAGGTGATCCGCGCCACCCCGCGCCAGGCGGACCTGATTGTCATTTCCGGCACCGTATTCCGCAAGATGGCGCCGGTGCTTCAGCACCTCTACGACCAGTTGTTGGAACCGAAGTGGGTGATTTCCATGGGTTCCTGTGCCAATTCAGGGGGCATGTACGACGTCTATTCTGTTGTTCAGGGGGTAGATAAGTTTCTGCCCGTGGACGTGTACGTTCCCGGATGTCCGCCGCGGCCGGAAGCCTTGATGCAGGGGCTGCTGCTGTTGCAGGCAGCGGTGGCGGGGCGTCCCAGGCCTCTGGGAGAGGCCGTCGCGGACGCACCGCGCCGGGTAATGCCCAGCCAGCGCGATCTGCGCACCCCCGAGCGGATGCGGGCTGACCGCCTGGCTGAGCCGGTGTCGGTGGGAAACGCGCCGGATTCAAAGGAATTGTTAGGCAGTGCCAGGAAGTAATTGGAAGTAATGGGAGTAATTGTGTTCTAGGGGTGTAGTTTAAATGGTTGAAGCGGCAGCACGTGTTCCGGACTCTGTGCCTGGGGAGGTTGAACTCCTCACGGACAGGTTTGGCGTGGAGTTGCTGCCGCAGCACACCGTGGACGGCATCCCCACAGTGTGGGTGGCGCGCGGGCAATTGCTGGAATTGCTGAATTTCCTCAAAGACGACGCCGCCTGCAGTTATGAGATGCTGTACGATCTCACCGCCATCGACGAGCGCGCACGCCAGCACCGCAGCGGCCAGCCTGCCGCGGACTTTACGGTGGTATACGAACTCATGTCGTTCTCCCGCAACTGCGACTTCCGCGTCAAGGTTGCCTTGTCAGAGGCGGACTTGAGCCTGCCCTCCGCGGTGTCGGTATGGCCTGCTGCCAACTGGTACGAGCGTGAGGTATTCGACATGTTCGGCATCGGCTTCAGCGGCCATCCGAACCTGTTGCGTATCCTTACGCCGCCGCTGTGGCAGGGCCACCCGCTGCGCAAGGATCATCCCGCGCGGGCCACCGAGATGGACCCGTTTAAAATGTCCGAAGAGTTCCAGGAAGCCCAGCAGGAAAGCCTGCGGTTTTCCCCGGAGCAGTGGGGCATGAGCCTGGAAGCCAAACACACGGACTTTATGTTCCTCAACCTGGGGCCGAACCATCCCAGCGTGCACGGTGTGTTCCGCATTGCCCTGCAACTGGACGGCGAGATTATTGTCGAGGCGGTACCGGACATCGGCTACCACCACCGGGCTGCAGAGAAGATGGCTGAACGCCAGTCCTGGCATACCTACATTCCCTATACCGACCGCATTGATTACCTCGGCGGGGTGATGAACAACCTGCCCTACGTGATGGCGCTGGAGCGCATGGCGGGCATTGAGGTGCCGGAGCGGGCCAAGGTCATCCGCATCATGCTGGCGGAACTGTTCCGCGTGTCTAGCCACCTGGTGTTCTACGGCACCTTTGCCCAGGACGTTGGGCAGTTGTCGCCGGTGTTCTACATGTTTGCCGACCGCGAGCGCTTGTTCAGCATCATTGAAGCCATCACCGGCGGGCGCATGCATCCCGCCTGGTTCCGCATCGGCGGCGTCACGCAGGACCTGCCGCAAGGCTGGGACCGCATGGTGCGGGACTTTGTCGACTACATGCCGGCGCGCCTGGACCACTACCAGAAGATGGTGATGCAAAACGGCATCCTCAAGCGGCGGGCCATCGGGGTGGGTGCATACGATACCGCGGAAGCGCTGAAATGGGGGATAACCGGCCCCGGCCTGCGCGCCACCGGACAAGGCTGGGACCTGCGCAAGATGCGGCCTTACGGCGGTTACGACCAGTTTGACTTCGACGTGCCGGTGGCGCAGAACGGGGATACCTACGACCGCGCCGTGGTGCGGGTGGAAGAGATCCGCCAGAGCCTGCGCATTATCCGCCAGTGCCTCGACAATATGCCCGACGGGCCCTATAAGGCGGATCACCCGCAGGCCTCGCCGCCGGTCAAAGAACGCACCATGCAGGATATCGAAACGCTGATCCAGCACTTCCTCAACGTCAGTTGGGGGCCGGTGGTGCCGGCGGCGGAGTGCAGCATGAAAATTGAAGCCACCAAGGGCATCAACGGTTATTACCTGGTGTCCGACGGCGGCGGCATGTCCTACCGCACGCGCATACGTACGCCGTCTTTCCCCCATCTGCAGATGATTCCGCTGATCAGCCGCGGTTTCATGATTGCCGACCTCATCGCCATTGTTGCCAGTATCGATTTTGTCATGGCGGATGTGGACCGGTGAGCGGCAAAGTGAAGCGCAGGGGAGGACGCGCATGAGTGAACCCCGTCTGATCCAGGCATTAAGCGATGCGGAAATTGCCGCTATCGAAGCGGAGGTTGCGCACCTGCCGGACCGCCAGTCCGCCGCCATCGAAGCGTTGCAGATTGTTCAGCGGGCGCGCGGCTGGGTGTCTGACGAAAGCCTGCACGCGTGCGCGCAGTTGCTGGACATGTCTGATGCGTCGCTGGACAGCATCGCCACGTTCTACAACCTGATCTTCCGCCATCCGGTGGGCAAACATGTGGTGATGGTCTGTGACAGCGTGAGTTGTTTTGTCATGCAGGGGCAGCGGTTGCGCGACCGGGTGGCTGCGGCTCTGGGGGTGGAGATGGGGCAGACCACGCCGGACGGGTCCTTTACGCTGCTGCCCATCGTCTGCCTGGGTGCCTGCGACCGGGCGCCGGTCATGCTGATTGACGAAACGTTGTACGGCGCTGAGGAGATTGAAGACCTGGACGCGGTGTTTGCGGAGTACCGCGGATGAGCGCCGTGGTGGATTTACAGCCGCTCACTGGGCGCATCGAGCGGGCGGGCGGAGTTATTGACCTGGCCGCGTATGAAGCCGCGGACGGCTATCAGGCTGCGCGCCGGGCGCTTACCGGCATGACGCCGGAAGAGTTGCGCGAGCTTGTTAAAGCGGCAAACCTGCGCGGCCGCGGCGGCGCCGGTTTCCCCACCGGGGTGAAGTGGGGCTTTGTGCCGCCGGCGGATGCCGGCAACCCGGGTCATACCTATCTGGTGTGCAAT
The DNA here is from genome assembly GCA_028279305.1 of Pseudomonadales bacterium. GTDB lineage: Bacteria > Pseudomonadota > Gammaproteobacteria > Pseudomonadales > Azotimanducaceae > UBA4421. The sequence continues at coordinate 2,241 of JANQOA010000384.1, read as the reverse complement.
GCGGACGAAATGGAGCCCGGCACCTTTAAGGACCGCTATCTGCTGGAGAACGATCCGCATCTGCTGATTGAAGGCATGCTGATCGGCGCATATGCCATCGGCGCTGACTGCGCCTATGTCTTCATGCGCGGCGAATACCACGAGCCCTACCGGCAGTTGCAGCAGGCCATCGACGCTGCTGCGGCGCGGGGTTATCTGGGTGAGCGCATATTCGGCACCGAATTTAATTTGCGCTTGTCTATCCACCGCTCCGGCGGCCGGTACATCTGCGGCGAGGAAACCGCTCTGCTGAACGCGCTGGAGGGGAAGCGTGCCCAGCCGCGCACCAAGCCGCCGTTTCCTCCCGCCAGCGGCGCCTGGGGCCGGCCGACCATCGTCAACAACGTTGAAACGCTGTGTAACGTGCCGGCCATTGTGCGTTACGGCGCCAATTGGTATCAGAGCCTGGGGCGCGGTGACGACGCCGGCACCAAAATTTACGGTGTTTCCGGCCGGGTTAACCGGCCTGGTCTGTGGGAACTGCCCATCGGCACCACCATCCGCGAGATTATCGACGAGCACGCCGGCGGTATGCAGGCGGGTTACCGCCTGCGCGGCATTCTGCCAGGCGGCGCTTCAACGGATTTTCTCACCGACGCGCACCTGGACCTGCCCATGGATTACGGCAGCATCCAGGCGGCGGGCAGCCGCCTTGGTACCGGCACCATGATTCTGATGGATGATTCGGTCTGCCCGGTGGCAATGGCCTGTAATCTGCAGCATTTCTTTGCCCAGGAGTCCTGCGGTTTCTGTACACCCTGCCGGGACGGGCTGCCGTGGCTGGAAGCCCTGCTGGCGGATATCGACGCGGGGCGGGGCGAAGCGGGTGACCTGCAGCTGCTTGAGCAGAACGCGGCCTTTATCGGCGCGCCCGGAAATACATTCTGCCTGCACGCCACCGGCGCCATTGAACCGCTGGCCAGCGCGCTGAAATATTTCCGCGCCGACTTCGAAGCGCATATCGAGCAGGGCGGCTGCCCCTATGACACACCGTCAGCTGGTACTTCCGCCGGTTCTTCAGCCGCAACGGAGGGTAGCTGAAATGCCGGTGATAACCGTGGACGGCATTGACTATGAAGTCAGCCAGGGTGATAACCTGCTGCAGGCCTGTTTGTCCCACGGGCTGGACCTGCCGTACTTCTGCTGGCATCCGGCCATGGACTCGGTCGGCGCCTGCCGTCAATGTGCCGTGCTGCAGTATGCGGATGCGGATGACCAGCGCGGGCGTTTGACCATGGCCTGCATGACCCCGGTGCAGGACGGTGCGCGCATTGATATCAAAGCGCCCCAGGCTGAAGCATTCCGCGCCGCCGTCATCGAATGGCTGATGGAGAACCACCCGCACGATTGCCCGGTTTGTGAAGAAGGCGGTGAGTGCCACCTGCAGGACATGACGGTGATGACCGGCCATACCTCGCGGCGCTACCGCGGCAGCAAACGCACCTGGGACAACCAGTACCTCGGCCCCTTCATCAACCACGAAATGAACCGTTGCATCACTTGTTACCGGTGTGTGCGCTTTTACCGCGATTACGCCGGCGGCACGGATCTGGCGGCGTTCGGCTCCCGCGGCCGCATGTACTTCGGCCGGGCTGAAGCCGGGGTGCTGGAAAGTGAATTCAGCGGCAATCTGGTGGAGGTGTGCCCCACGGGAGTGTTCACCGACAAACCGTTCAGCGCCGCGTACACCCGCAAGTGGGACCTGCAGTCGGCGCCGTCGGTATGCACCGGGTGTGCGGTGGGCTGTAACATCTTTGCCAGCGAGCGCTACGGCGTGTTGAAGCGGGTGCACAACCGTTATCACGCGGACATCAACCGCTACTTCATCTGCGACCGCGGCAGATTCGGCATGGCCCATGTGAACAGCAGCTCGCGTATCCGCCTGACAGGCCGGCGCACGGGTGAGAACACTTTTCAGCAGATTACTCCGGCGGATGCCGTTGGCGATGCTGCCCGCATCTGCGCCATGCCGCATACCCTGGGAGTAGGTTCGCCGCGTGCCTCCCTGGAAGACAACCAGGCTTTGCGGCAATTGGTCGGTGCAGACCGGTACTGTGCGGGTTTGTCCGAGCGCGAAGCCCGCTTTATGAGCCGGGCCGTGGGCCGGCCGGCGCCCACCTTGCTGCAGGTGGAAGCGGCTGACGCGGTGCTGGTGCTGGCGGAAGACGTGCTCAACACCGCACCGCGGCTGGCGCTGGCGAT
>JANQOA010000369.1 GCA_028279305.1 Pseudomonadales bacterium | reverse complement strand
AACGCGGCCGGCCGACCGCCAGCGGCACCACGATGTGCGGAAAGACCACGGTGTCCTTCAGCGGCAGCACCGGCAGACTGGCGCTCACGCTGCCGGCTCCTCAGCGGCAACCAGGCCCTGCAGCACCGCGGCTTCTTGCCGCAGCTGTTCCGGCGTGCCCAGCCACTGGCGGTTGGCGCCGCAGCGTTTAAACCAGTAGTGCAGCCCCAGCAGGTCGGTAAACCCCATGCCGCCGTGCACCTCGGTGGCGGTTTTGGCGACAAACTTACCCACTTCGGCAACGTGGGCTTTGGTCTGGCAGGCGCTCAGCCGGGCCTCGCCGGGCAATTCAGCCAGCGCATGGGCGGCAAACCAGACCATGGAGCGGCATGGCTCAAGGCCGGCCGCCATTTCCGCGCACATGTGTTTAACCGCCTGAAAACTCGCGATCGGCCGGTTGAACTGCTGCCGCTGTTTGGCGTATGCCACCGCCTGGTCGAGCATATTCTGCGCCGCGCCCAGGGTGTCGGCTGCCAGCATCACCCTGCCGATATCCAGGGTGGCGGTAAACACGTCAGCCCGGTTGCTGATCAATTCCGCCGGACTGGAGTTGAATTCAAGGCATACGGTGCGGCGGGTCCTGTCCACCGTGGTCAACGCTGAGCGCTGCAGGGCGTCCGCCTCCACCCAATAGAGGTGTTGTTGGGGGCTGGCAACCAGATACGCATCCGCCTCAGCGTCAAAAGCAAACAGTGACTTGCCGCTGAGGGTGCCGTTGTCCGCGCTGAAGCCGCCATCCGCGCGGGCCCCCAGGGCTTCAGCAAAAGCGATGCCCACGCGCAGCTCACCCGCCGCCAGTTGCGCCAGCCGCTGTGCCTGGCCGCCGGCCAGGGTCAGCGCGGTGGGCGCCATGACGGCGCTGCCCAGGAACGGTCCCGGGGTGGTGTGATAACCCAGGCATTCCGCCACTATGGCTGCATCCAGGGGTTGCAGGCCGACCCCGCCGTGGTCTTCCGGCACCAGCAGGGCGCTGACCCCCAATGCCGCCAGCCCCTGCCACAGCTCTGTGTCGCTGCCGCCGTCAGCATAAGCGCGCACCACCTCCAGACCAGCCTGATCGCCCAGAAAGCGGTTGACGTTGTCCTGCAGCAGGGTCTGCTCCGCGGATAATCCGAATTGCATATTCAGGCCCCCTGCGGCGGTGCCGGTTTTGCCACTTTCGGTTCCCGGGGCATGTCCAGACCGCGTTCGCTGATGATGTTTTTCTGGATCTGCGAGGTGCCGCCGCCGATGATGAGGCCAAGAAAAAACATGTACTGGTTCTGCCAGGTGCCGCCGGTGCGGGTGTAGGGATTGTCTTCGTACGACAACCCCACCTCACCCATGATATCGATGGCCAGGCCTTCCAGGTCGTGGCGCAGTTCGGTGCCCTGCAGTTTGACAATCATGCGCGCCAGGCCGGCATCCTGGCCTTTGTTGATGCGTGACGACAGCACCCGGAAGTCGTTGCAGCGCATGGCCATGACCCGGCCCTGAATCTGCATCAGCCGGTCGCGGAAGACGGCATGGTCAATCATGCGCCGGCCGTTGACGGTTTCCGTTTTCATCAGTTCGATCAGCGCATTCAGCCGCATCAGCGTGTTGTTGGGATTGCCCAGGGAATCGCGCTCGTGGCCGAGGATGGCGTTGGCCACCTGCCAGCCCTGGCCGCGCTGACCGACAATCTGATCTTTGGGGACGCGCACGTTGGTGAAAAACGTCTCGTTAAAGTTGGCTGCGCCGGTCATATCCACCAGCGGGCGGATCTCGATGCCCGGGGTATCCATCCTGAACAGCAGGAAGGAGATGCCCTGGTGTTTAGGGGCGTCCGGTTCGGTACGCACCAGGCAGAAAATCCAATCCGCAAGGTGCGCGGTGCTGGTCCAGATTTTCTGGCCGTTGACCACCCATTCGTCCCCTTCGAGCACCGCGGACGTGGTCAGACTGGCCAGGTCGGAACCGGCGCCGGGTTCCGAATAGCCCTGACACCACACCATTTCGCCGTATATGGTGGGTTTGATAAAACTCTGCTTCTGCGCTTCGGTACCCATTTCCAGCAGCGTCGGCACCAGCATGGAAATGCCCTGACCGCCGAGCCCGGGATTGGCGCGGGCTTCAGCAAACTCTTCAGCGATGATGCGCGAGTGGATGATGTTCGGTTCAGCGCCGTAGCCGCCATACTGCCGCGGGATGGTGCGCGCGGTGTAGCCGTTTTCTATCAGCAGTTTCTGCCAGTCCAGGGTTGCCTGGCTGCGCATGGGTACATTGCGCGGTGATTTGTCGATATTGGCGGCCAGAAAGCCGCGCACCTGCTGGCGGAACTCGTCGTATTCGGGACCAAAAGATAAATCCATAGCAGATCCAAGCGTCTCCCGGGCGGTGGGCGGCGGGCGCCTGTTCAGGCCAGCCGCGCCAGGTGTTCTCGTTTGACCTGGAACTTTAACATCTGGCCGCGCTGATAGCGCTCCAGTTCTTGAATTATGTAGTCGGTCAGGCGTTGGGTTTCGTCACCCAGGGAACCGGCGATATGGGGGGTGAGGAAGACATTGGGCAGGTTGAAGAGCGGATCGCCCGGCGGCAGTACTTCCGGATCCGTGGTGTCCAGCACCGCGTACAGACGGCCGCTCGCCAGCTCCGCCTTGAGGGCGGCGTGGTCTATGATGGCGCCGCGGGCGGTATTGATCAGGGTGGCGCCATCGTGCATCAGCGACAGTTCACGAGCCCCCAGCATACCCCGCGTATCGGGCAGCAGCGGGGCGTGCACGCTGACGGTATCCGATTGGCTCAACAGTTCCGTCAAGCCCACTTTATAAGCACCCAGTTTGCGCGCATCCAGTGGGGTCATGAAGGGATCGTACAGCAGCAGGCGCAGGTCGAAGCGCTGCAGGTGCTCAATGACCAGGCGGCCGACATGGGAGGCGCCGATGATGCCCACGGTTTTGTTGTAGTTGCCGACGTTGGGGGCTTCGCGGGTCCAGGGTGCGCGGTTCTCCTGGAACTTCAGATAGAAACGGTTCAACTGGAACACCCGCTTGTTCGCAAATAACACCGCCGCCACCGTATATTCCGCCACCGGCACAGCGTTGGCCGCCACCGCGTTCACCACCTGCACGCCGCGCCGCCACACCGAGTCGTCGACAAAACCTTTTACGCTGCCGGCCAGGTGGGCAATCATGCGCAGCCTGGGGGCCAGGTCGATAATGGATTCGTCGATGCGGGGACAACCCCAGCTGGTGATCAGCACTTCAACGCGGTTGAGGTACTGGCCAATAGCCTCAATGTCCCGGAAAGGCTGATCCGAGACAAGGTTGCTGATACGAGTCAGTGCATCCACATGGTCTTGACGGAACAGCTCATCCTTAACCACCGGGTGCATGAGCATGGCGGTGATTGGCTTTTTGGCCATACGCTGAAGAATACCCCATAATTCCAAGGATCAAGACCATTTTCTTGCAGGAGTGATATGACAGATTCAGCCACCGGCGCTGCCCGCCGGGCAGTGGAAATGCTGCGGGTTATGGCGGACATGCAGGCCGCGCACAACGCTCAGGTTCATCCGGAATGGCGCACCAACGGTTACGCCTATTACCGGGCCATCTGGGTCGAGTGTGCGGAAATGCTCGACCACTACGGCTGGAAGTGGTGGAAAAAACAGGCGGCGGACATCAACCAGGTCAAACTCGAGCTGGTGGATATCTGGCATTTTGCCTTAAGCGAACTGTTACGCGCGGACAAACTGCATGATGACGTGGCGCTGACCCTGGCGGACATACAGCTTGCGCAACAGCCCCAGGCGGAGGAATTCCGCCTGGCTATTGAAGCGCTGGCGGTCTCCAGCCTGCAGACCCGGTCTTTTGAACTGGCACCGTTTGCCCGCGCCATGGCGGCGCTGCCGATGAGTTATGCGGAACTGCATGCCATGTATATCGGCAAAAATATTCTCAACCGCTTCCGGCAGGATCACGGCTATCAGGCCGGCACCTACCGCAAAACCTGGCAGGGCCGGGAAGACAACGAACATCTTGTGGAACTGCTGGACGGCCTGCAGGGTGAGGGGCAGGCGAACGCGGCAGGCGCGCGGGCGTTGCCGGAAGCTCTGTATGCGGCCCTTGCGGACCGTTACGCGCAAACCGCCTAAGACGCCAGGGCGGCCCGGTACAACTCGTACGTCCGGGTATCGAAACAGCAGAATGTCACCTGCAGCGGACGGCCTTGCCAGGCGGTTACCGTATCCACCGCAATGCGGCAGGCGGCGGCTTTGGGAAAGCCGTATACGCCGGTGCTGATGGCGGGAAAGGCCAGCGACTGCAGTTGATATTGGTCCGCCAGTTGCAGGCAGCGCTGGTAGCAGGCGGCCAGCAAGCGGCTTTCGTCAGCCGCGCCGCCTTGCCACACCGGGCCCACGGTATGGATAACGTAACCGGCAGGCAGGTTAAACCCCGGTGTCAGCTTGGCGTCGCCGGTGGCGCAGCCGCCCAGCACGCGGCAGGCTTCCAGCAACTCAGGCCCCGCCGCCCGGTGTATGGCGCCGTCCACACCGCCGCCGCCTAACAGACTGTTGTTGGCGGCATTGACGATGGCATCCACACTCAACCGGGTAATGTCGCTGCGGCTGACCTGTGCTTTGGTTACGGTCATGGTTAACAGAGTCACTATACGGACATATTTGCGCGGTTATAATCGCCGCCGCATACCCCTGCGACTATACGCGAAGAGACCTTTTGATGAAAAAATTCCTCCTCATCACCGACGCCTGGGCGCCGCAGACCAACGGGGTAGTCACCACCTGGGACACCGTCATCAACCACCTGCGGCAGGATGGTTTTGAGGTGCAGGTCATTCACGCCGGCCTGTTCAAAACCTGGCCGCTGCCCAGCTACCCGGAGATCCGGCTGGCGCGCAATCCGTGGCTGATGAAGCGGTTGATTGCCGACTATGTGCCCGACTTCATCCACATCGCCACGGAAGGGTCGCTGGGGTTGTACGCCCGTCATCTGCTGGTGAAATCCGGGCTGCCGTTTACCACTTCCCTGCACACCAAATTTCCCGAGTATGCGTATGAGCGCTGGCGCGTGCCGCTGTCCACCGGCTACCGCTTCATGCGCTGGTTCCACCGGCCGGCGGTACGCACTCTGGTGACCACCAACAGCCACCGGCTGGAACTGGAACAGTGGGGGTTAAAGGACTGTGTGGTGTGGAGCCGCGGGGTGGACATCAGCCGCTTCCAGCCGGCCGCGGACAAAAGCGCGCGGGGTGGTCGGCCGAGGTTGTTGTATGTCGGCCGGGTGGCGGTGGAGAAAAACATCGAAGAGTTCCTGCGCCTGGACATGGACGCGGACAAGGTGATCGTCGGCGACGGGCCCCAGCGTGAAGCGTTGCAGCAACAATATCCGCATGCCCAGTGGCTGGGTTACCGCCGCGGTCAGCCGCTGGTGGATGAATATGCGGCGGCGGATGTATTTGTATTCCCCTCCCGCACCGACACCTTTGGACTGGTGATGCTGGAAGCCAACGGCTGCGGCACGCCGGTGGCGGCCTATCCGGTGACGGGTCCTATCGATGTGGTGCAACCCGGCGTCAACGGCGTGCTGGACGAAGATCTGCGCACCGCCGTGCAGGGAGCGCTGCAGATTTCCCGGCAGGGGTGCCGCGCTTATGCGGAAACCCAGACCTGGGCGGTGGTGGCCCAGCGGCTGGTGGACAGCCTGGTTAAGGTGCGCTGGCAGGCGCCCGAGGTAAACGCTAAATGGGCGGCGCGCTAGATCCCGCCCGGCTGCGCATCAACACCCCCTGGCACCCGGGCTGGACCCCGCAGCTGGTCGGCACCCTGGTGTTTCTGCTGCGGCCGGCGCCGCAGCCGGGACGTGAACAGGTGTTGCTGATTCACAAGAAGACCGGCCATGGGGCGGGAAAAATCAACGCGCCCGGCGGAAAGCTGCAGGATGGGGAGAGCGTGGCGCAGTGCGCCCGGCGCGAGGTGCTGGAAGAAGTGGGGGTGCGAGTGGATGCGCTGACCTGCCGCGCCGAAATGCGCTTTGTCGAGCGCAGCGACGACCAGTGGCTGGGGTTTGCCTTTGTCAGCCGCGAGTTCAGCGGCACCGCGGTGGAGAGTGCCGAGGCGCGGCCGTTCTGGGTGGACGTGGAGGAAATCCCCTATCCGCGCATGTGGCCCGACGATCAGCTGTGGCTGCCCGGGGTGTTAAGCGGCGCGCCGTTTCAGGTGGGCAACTTCCTGTTTGACGGCGGCACCCTGCTGGCCCATGAAT
>JANQOA010000355.1 GCA_028279305.1 Pseudomonadales bacterium | reverse complement strand
GCTGTAAGAGCCGAATCGGCCGGTTACGATGAAAGAGTAACGCTTGTGCCATGCGCCGGCGCCGTTGATGGCGGCCATAGCTTGGCTGTCGAGGTCGTTAGATACTGCCAGGTCGTTCAGTGCGATCATTTTAAAGTCTCCGAAAGTTGGTTTGGGTGAAGCCAGTGTGCTTACACCTTGGGTATTGCAGCCGCCGTGCCAACTTTTCCGCAAGACCAGAAATTATATTATAAGTTATTGTTTATTAGAGGGAATTTTAAGCATTAGGTCTGCGCCTGGAAATCTGTCGCAGCATAGCCTTGATAAATGTGTTGGATGTTGGACAACAAAAACCATTACATGTCGGTTTTTGGGCAACTAAACCCGCATCCGCGAATCTGCAGCACGCCGCATTTATTCGAGCTCCTGTTCGAATATGTCCGCGTTGGTGAGGAAAGCATTCCAGGCGCCGGTTGGTTTGGTGCGTTCTTCGTTTTCCCAACGGCGCACCAGGGTCCACATGGTATGAATGGACAGCCGTCCGGAGCTGTCGGTCTGCAGACGGCCGGAGAACGAAGTAATGGATTCAAGATTAGCATCCGCGTCCTTCCAGTTGACGTGAAAGGCCAGGACTTCGCCGTTGTGGACACCCGCCAGCGGATATCGTTTGCCCGCCGCGGAGCGCCCCTTGCGGGAACAGAACCAACCCCGTAGCGCCCCATTCTCTGCCTCAAATTCGAGGGTAGAACCGTTCTGGTTAACCCATGTGCCGGAAATCAATTCGCCGTTCATAACACCTTGCGCGGAAACTTTAAGAAATGAAGGGTTTACTGTAATGCGCCATAACCAAGCTGGCCAGGCATCACTGTTCACATTCACCGCGCAGACGGCGTTGCACTGGCGGTTGACGATTTTACAACAACGTTATATAAATATATCAATGTTGTAATTTTTAGAGGCGCTTTTGAATTCTCTGCGCGAACGCAACATGGCGCGGCGGCGCCAGCAGATTCTGGATGCGGCCCGGGGCATCATTGCGGAACAGGGTTACGATGGCCTGTCCATGCGCAAGCTGGCGGAGCGCGCCGGCCTGGCGCTGAAAACGCTCTACAACCTTTACGGCAGCCGCGGCGCTATCCTCAATGCGCTGGTCGGCCAGGCCATGGACCGCATGGACCAAGCGCTGGACCAGAGCGCACCGGTGGAAACCGAACCGTTGTTGCGCTGCCGTGAGATTGTCACCGTTTCAGTTGCCCACCTGCTGCAGGACGAAGTGCTGGCCCGCTCCATGGTGCTGGCTCAGTACCGCGGCCCGCAACAGGATTTTGTCGACGACGGCAGTCTCAACTCGCGTCCGGTGGGCATGCAGGCAGCAGCGCTGCGCTCCGCCATGGCGCATGGGCTGGTGCGCGGAGAAATGGACGCTGAGTTGCTGGCGGCGCAGATTTTTCAGCTTTATAAGATGGCCTTTGTCCATTGGGCTTACCGCCGCATAGACGGCGACACTTTTCGCGACCGGGCCCTGTACGGCCTGTACGTGGTGTTGTTAGGGGCGGTGACCGACAAAGTGCGGCCGCTGATAGAGGCGGAGTTAAGCGCGCTGCAAAAGCGGTTGAGAACGGCCAAAACCATCGCGGCGGCGTAACAACCGGTTGAATAACGAGGACTGCAAGATGAAAAAGGCGGAACAGATTCGGGTTATAAAGGGGCTCATGGCCCACCTCGATGCGGACACCAACGTGGATGCCGGCGGCCAGATGCGCAATCCGGTAGAGAGTTATACGTGCGCCGAACGCGCGCAGCGCGAGTGGCAGGAGTTTTTTCAGGGTTACCCCCAGTTGCTGGGGCTGTCTGTAGACCTGCCTGAACCCGGCAGCTTTTTTACCAGCGAAGATCTGGGCAAGCCGATACTGTGCACCCGGGACAAAGAAGGCCAATTCCGCGCTTTTCTGAATGTGTGCCGGCACCGCGGCACGGTGGTGGAACATGAACGGCGCGGCAAAAAACACCTGTTCAGTTGCCCGTTTCATGCCTGGGGTTACAGTGCCGGCGGCGAGTTGATCGCGGTACCCAAGGAGGCGCATTTCGGCCAGGTAGACAAGTCCTGTCACAATCTGGTGGCGCTGCCGGCGGTGGAGCGGCACGGCCTGTTGTGGGTGAGCGCGCAGCCGGATGGTCATTTTGACATAGACGATCTGTTGGGTGAGCTGGGTCCGGAGCTGGCTGAGTGGCAGCTGCAGGACGCTGAGCATAAATGGGAAACAACCTATTCCACGGAAATGAACTGGAAGCTGGCGATCGATACGTTTGGCGAGACCTATCACTTTGGCGCTTTGCACAAGGACACCCTGGCGCCGGTGCTGTACGGCAACTGCCAGATGTACGATACATATAACCGCAACCACCGCATGGTGCTCTGCAACCGCAGCATAGACCTGCTGCGTGACCTGCCCCAGCAGCAGTGGCACGTGCTGAAAGCCGGTTTGCCGGTGTACTACATTTTCCCCAACGTGCAGCTGATCATGGGCCAGGGCGGGCCGACCATGGTGCGGGTGTACCCGCGCGGCGCCAATCCGCACCGCAGCTATTCGGCAATCACCTTCTATACCCACAACGGCATGCAGGCGGCCGCCTGGCCGGTGGACACCAGCGAGCAGACCTCCGGCGTGCAGGCGCTGGACCGGGCACAGGGTTTTGCCAGCGTTATCGAAGCTGAAGATTATTGGGCGGCAGCCAGTTCACACAAGGGGGCGTTGTCGGGTGCTCAGGAATATGTGCTGTTCGGCCGCAATGAGCCGGCGCTGCACCACTATCACAATACATACCGTCAGGCCCTGCAACTGCCGCAACTGGCGCTCGAAACCTGAAACGTGCGCGGCTGTGCGGGCCGGGTGCGCCTTGACCCGGTCAGCCGGCCAGGGCGTCCGCAACCTCGGTGACTTCGCAGCGGATGCTGTCCTCTACCGAGGCGCCTATGCCGCAGCCGCCGGCAAGCATCACCTTGCCCGTCACGCCGTCCAGCACCTGCTGAGTAATCTGCTGTAATTCCCCCGCTTGCAGCTTGTGCAGGCGGCGGTGGGGGATGCCGCCGGCAACCACCTTATCCGTCATGGCGCTGGCCTCCGCCAGGGACAGGTTACCGGGGCCGAAGTTGTCCCAGTTGAAAATCTGCGTGGGGTAATCGAAGAACCGCTGCAGAGCAGTGTTATTGCCGCAAACGTGCAGCATATTCATGGGCGCGTCAGCGGCAGCCTGCAGTACCTGCAGGTCGTAGGGCCGGCCGAATTCGTTGTAAAAATCTTCATCACACACGTCCAGGCTGGTCCACTGCAGGGCCGCAAAAAAGATGCCGGCGGCGCCGGTATCAATCAGTTGGCGGGTATGTGCGCTCAGGGTTTCGGTGATATGCGTCAGCGCCTCGTGCACCTCCAGGGTGTGGCTGCGGGCATAACTGTTAACAGGTTCACCAACACCGCCGCACAACAGTCCAAGTACCGCCAGCGGCGAAAACAGGGTGGCAACCACATCTACCTCACCGTCCAGCCCGGTCAGGACCATATCCAGGGCCTGCAGGTGCTCCTGCCACAAGGGGTGGTCAGCCTCTACCTTGGGCAAGCGGGTGAGGTCCGCGGGAGAGTTAACCATCTGCTGCAGCAAACGGGGAAATTTCTGGGTCTGCGGCGGTTCATAGGTATTGCCCCAGGGTTCAGCGAACAACGTCCAGCGCGGGTTCAGTTTGACAAAGTCGTAGTTGTATTTCTGCTGCCGCTCAATGGTATGGGCAGCCAGCTCCGCGGCACTCCACTCGCGCAGGAAGTCGTGTCCCCAGGTGGAAACCGGCGGCCGGTCCACGGGCTGTCCGTGCAGCACGGCGCTGACCCGTTCCTTGTGTGACATGCCCGAAGCTGATTGTTGTGCCATGTTGCTGCCCCTTGTGTCGCTCTTCTTCCTGGAGTGTTAGTCTTATGACGCTACCATTTTTTTGCGGCGCTTACACCATTTAGCCAGTCCCATTTGCCTCTGGCAGCATTTACGCTTGGCTTGCCGCATCCGTTTAACCATTAAAACTGAGCACAAGGGGAACACACATGGATCATCTGTTGCTGGACAAGAAGGATCACATTGCCACTATCACCTTCAACCGGCCGCAGCAGCGTAATGCCTATACACCGCAGATGGCGGTGAAGCTGACCCAGTATCTGCGGGACTGCGACCGCGATCCGGAGGTGCGGGTGGTCATCATTACCGGCGCCGGGGACGCATTCTGTGTGGGCCTGGACATGAATGACGTGCGCCAGCGCGGCGAGCAGGGCAGCACGGCAGCCGCTGAAGACAAGTTGCCGGGGCATCCCACCCAGCGGGTACTGCGGACCTATCCCTTCCAGATCTGCAAACCGGTGATCTGCGCGATTAACGGCGCCGCGGGCGGTTTTGGCGCGGCCTATCCGCTGACCTGCGATATCCGTCTGGCGGCTGAAGATGCAGCGATCGCCTTTTCTTTTGTGAAGTGGGGGCTGGTGCCGGAGATGGGCGCAACCTGGACGCTGCCGCGTCTGATCGGCGTGGAAAAAACTTCCGACCTGTTGTTGACCGGACGCAAGGTCAGCGGTACCGAAGCGGCTGAAATGGGGCTGGTACTGCGGGCCGTGCCCAGAGACCAGCTGCAGGATGCCGCCCGCGAGCTGGCGGCGCAGATTGCTGAAGGATCTTCACCGTCAGCGGTATCGGTGGTGAAGCGTATGACCTGGGGGCGGCTGATGGATGAAGGGGAACTCTACCGCGCCATCTATGAAGATGACGATGCCATTGCCTGGGCCATTCACGGCCCCGACGCGGCGGAAGGCAACGAAGCTTTTTTTGCCAAACGTCCGGCGCAGTGGGTCAAGGTTGACCCGGATGCCCTGCCGCGGTTCGGCCGCCGCAATGCCAACCCGTTTGGTCAGGGCGCCTGAGGGTGGGGCGGATTCTCTAGTAGTAGTGGTAGAGCTTACCGCCCATGCAATTTGCGTAGAAAGTGGTGGTGGCCGGCCAATCCGAGAATATGCCCAGCACACCCACCTGCCTGTTTAACGCGTCGATGGTTTTCAGAATGTCGCCGTCACCGGTCACAGCTTCACTGGTGGTCTGGTAGTAAAAACCGCCGCCGCCGGGGTTTAACCGCCCGGAACGCTCGGTTGTCCAGGTGATGATTTCCAGGCCCGCCCGCTTAGCCGCCCGGGTGTACTGGGAAGGTATGAAACGGCCGTTGCCGGTGGCGCCCAACAGCATGAACATGGGGGGTGCAATGATCTGTACGCCGTCCGCCGCAACCTGGTCCATGGACGGCTGCAGCGCGGCCACAGCTTCAACCGAGGCGACATCGGTGTCATAACGGGCGTCCAGGTACACCGCCTGCCGGCCGAAGTCGGGGTTGTTGTTAACCCAGTACAAAACATCGTCGTAGTTGAAGGATTGGGCCCATACCTTGCGCGGCGGGATACCGGCGGCGTTGTATTCGTCGATCAGTTGCTGAGCATAATCTTCCTGGGTGTAGTCACCTTCAAACGGCATCTCAACTTCCGGACTTTTCAACTCCGGAGTCATGCCTGCGCCGAGGTTTGCAAACAGTTGGATGCTTTCCGCATGGGTCATCAGCGTACCGCGGCTGCCGCCGCTGTACAGATCCGTGCGGAAGTCAGCCGTGCCGCCCAGGTAACCTTCTATGGTTGTGGCGGTGGTATCCGCAGCGTCCATCTTGCCATCCAGGGTGCGGAATTCAGCCAGGGTGATGTCGCTGGTGCAGCAGCGTATATCGCCGGCGTTTGTCAGATTGCCGTCCGCATCGACAACCGGTGGCACCGTACACTTGCGGGCCAGATCGGTAGCCACAATGTTGGTGGTGGTGTGCAGGTCGCACTGGGCGTGGCGGCATACCAGTTCGCGGTCCCGGGTGAATGTCACGTCACATTCGAGAATGCCCGCGCCCATCCGGGCTGCCGCCAGATACGACTCGCGTGTGTGTTCGGGAAACTGCAGCGGTGCTCCCCGGTGGCCAATGGAGAAGTTGCTCTTGCGGAAAATGTACCGGTGGTCTGCACAGCGCTGCAGCCGGGTTTTCAGACTGGAGGGTTCCATTTGGTCCACCAGGTAATAGGGGCGCGGTCCCAGTTGCACTGGTTCTGCGATCGCCGCAGTCATGCCCAGCATCAATAGAACGCTAATTAACGCGCGAGTCATCATAGTTTTATTCCCTTCGTGTCCCAGTTCGAGGTTCGCCCGGTAGGGCGGTGTCAGGGAATTGACGTTAGCGCATGAAGGTTTCAGGCAGATGTAGATCTTATGTAGGATTGATGACATTCCGCCTCACGCAAGGCGCCTTCTTGACACTTTCGTGACCCTCCGGCGTGTCAGTGTCATCGTGGATTCAAAAATATCCAACAATAAACATTAGCTGCTAATCAGCCTGCCTGCCAATCGCCCACGGCGAGCACCACGGTACCCTGCCGCCGGCCGGACTCCACGTAGCGGTGAGCTGCAGCGGCCTCGTCCATTGCAAACACCTTGTCGATCACCGTTGTCACGGCGCCGTCCTCAATCAATTCACGCAGTTGGTCGAAGTCTTCTGCAGTGGCGCTGGCGAAGGTAAAAATTACCCGCTTGTCGCTGGTGGCATTGGTCCACATGCCCTTCAGAATCGGCCACAGCCGCGGGTTGGCGATAATGTAGCGTCCCCCGGGCCGTAAGCAGGCCAGGCTGGCGCTGATGGCGGTAGTGCCCACCACATCGAAGACCACGTCATAGTGGTCCCCCATGCGGGTGAAATCGCCGCTGCGGTAATCGATCACTTCGTCCGCGCCCAATTGCCGCAGAAATTCTGTTTTACCGCCGTGGTCCACGGCGGTAACCCGGCAGCCCAGGTGTTTGGCAATCTGCAGCGCCACAGAGCCGATGGAACCGGCGGCACCGTTAATCACAACCCGCTCGCCGGCCTGCGGATCAGCCAGACGCAGAAAATGCAAAGCGGATTCGCCGCCGGTGGGCATGCCGGCCGCTTCGCCAAAATTCAGATTCGCCGGTTTCAGGGATACCGCGCTTGTTTCGGATACGCAACGGTATTCAGCATAAGCACCCCCCAGGGTGTGCGCATACACTTTGTCACCGGTTTTAAATCGGCTCACTCCGGGACCCACCGCCGCCACTTCTCCCGCCAGTTCCTGGCCCAGTATCGGCCGCCGCGGGCGCCGTAAACCGAGGAACAACCGCAGCGGCAGCCAGATCCATGCCGCATGGTTGGAACCGCGCATTTCGCAATCGCCGGTGGTCACGGTAGCCGCGTGAATGCGGATCAGCAGCTCGCCGTCGCCGGGAGTGGGCTGCGGCACCAGCGCGGAGTGCAGCACCTCCGGACCGCCATAGCTGCGGTACACCACCGCCCGCATTTGCGTAGTTGTCAAGTTGGCCTCCTCGTATGCCGCTGGGCCTGCCGCTGCTTGGGTAAATTACAGCGCGCGGTCCTGCAAGACCAGGCTAAGGGTAATTACGTAGTTTGGATCTGCATTTTTGTCCCCACGTTGATGATGCACACCAACAACCTTACAACCTTAACTGAGGAGGCGAAGATGAGTGCAGTGGATAAACCGGTTGGCTTCTTTGACGATTTTTACAGGCCGTTTGGCAGCTTGTTTTCCCCGGGCCTGCCGGCGCGGGCAGAATCCTGGATGCCGGCGGTGGATATCCGCAAAGCGGACGGCGCTTACCACATCGAGATGGAGGTGCCGGGGTTTAAAGCGGAAGAGATCGAAGTGGAAGCCCACGATCAGGTCCTGACGGTGCAGGGTGAGCGCAGTGAAGACAAAACGTCGGAAGAGGGTGACTACGTTCACCGCGAACGGCGTTTCGGCAGATTTGTGCGGCGTTTTAACCTGCCCGGCGGCGTCGACTCGGAGAAGATCAACGCCCAGGTCAAGGATGGATTGCTGCAGGTTGTGATCCCCAGCAGCAAGGCGGAGGGCCCGCAGAAGATAGCGGTTGAGTAAACATGGCGGTTAATAAACAAAGGAGGAACCGGTTATGGCGCAAGTGACGCGCACCGAAGCGCAAAACAATAAAGCCTGGCAATGGCTGGTGAACGGCTGGCACGCCCTGCGCGACAAGGCGGTCAGCGCGGTGACCTATTTTGCACCGGCTGATGATCGTCAGGAAGATGATCAGCGCTGGGGGGTGCTGGCGGCTGACATCAGCGAAGGCAAAAACAGCCTGCATGTGGAACTGGAGCTGCCGGGCATGGAAAAGGCTGACCTCAGCGTCCAGGTGCAGGATCACCAGCTTGTCGTGAGCGGTGAAAAACGCGTCAGCGATACGCGCCGCGAAGGCTCCATAGTGGTGACGGAAAGGGCGTTTGGACGCTTTCAGCGCACCATAGCCTTGCCCTGCGAGGTCGAAAGTGAAGGCACCCGTGCAAGCTATAAGAACGGTGTATTGAGCATAGATCTGCCCAAGGACCGTTCCCGGCACCCCAAAGCCATTCCCATCACCCAGGGTTGATGCCGCGGGTTCAAAGCCGGTCTGCGGACCGGCTTTTGCTGGTCAGCGGCTGTAGACCAGCGCGCCGTCTTCCAGATCCGCGGCCGGGAATTCGTCTTTTTCGCGCCAGTAATCCTGGGTAAAGGTCCAGGGCTCGCGGTCTCCCTGTTTCGGCATCAGGTGCAGACTGCGGGTGAGATATCCCGGATTGAAATTGTCAGGGTCTACCCAGGGGCGCAAATCCATGCCTTCGTCCTCCGGCCGTAGCCGCGGGGTAACCACTGTCGCCTGTTTGTCGGACATGTGGCTGAATACCCGGCACAGATATTCTGCTATCAGATCCGCCCGCAACGTCCAACTGGCGCGGAAATAGCCGAACACCCAGGCCATGTTCGGAATGTCGCTGAACATGAAGCCGCGGTAGCCGACCTGATTCGCAAAGTTCACCGGCTTACCGTCCACCTTGAAATCAATATCACCCATCACACAGAGGTTGAAACCGGTGGCGGTAACTATGATATCCGCCTTCAACTCCCGGCCGGATTTCAGCAGTACGCCCGCAGCGGTAAATGTATCAATCTGATCGGTGACTACTGACGCCTGCCCCGCGGCGATACCCCTGAACAGATCTCCGTCGGGGATAAACGCCAGGCGTTGCTGCCAGGGGCGGTAGTTGGGCGTGAAGTGGGTTTCGATATCAAATTTGTCCCCCAGATGTTCCCGCGCGCCGGCGATCAGCTCAGCTTTCAGACTTTCCGGTTCTTCAAAGGAGCGGCGGGTAATTTCCTGCTGATCGTGCAGGATCTTG
Organism: Pseudomonadales bacterium; assembly: GCA_028279305.1. Classification (GTDB taxonomy): domain Bacteria; phylum Pseudomonadota; class Gammaproteobacteria; order Pseudomonadales; family Azotimanducaceae; genus UBA4421. Next base: position 1,498 of record JANQOA010000355.1, on the reverse strand, counting down.
CGCCGCACGATTTCATGGGTCCATTCGTCGGGGACTTCCAGTTCCCGTAGTGTGTCCGCCAGTTCGTTACGGTTCAGACCGGGCGCAAAGTAGGTTGGAGAACGCTGCAGCATGGTGATGTGGGCGCATTGTCCCGCCATGGCCGGTACCAGGGTGGCGGCGGTGGCGCCGGAGCCGATCACCAGCACTTCTTTGTCACTGTAGTCCAGATCTTCGGGCCAGGTCTGCGGGTGCACAACAATGCCCTGATAGTTCTCCAGGCCGGGCCATTCCGGCGTGTAGCCTTCCGCGTGGCGGTAGTAACCCTGACACATCCACAGGAACGTGCAGGTATACACCAGGGGCTGATTGTCCTCCAGGCGCACGGCGCGGACTTCCCAGCGGCTGTCTTCAGAGGACCAGGCCGCGTTGGTGACCCGGTGACCATAGTGGATGTACTGGGCCAGATCGTTTTCCGCTATGGCCTCCTCCAGGTAAAGCATGATCTCTTCCGCGGTGGCAATGGGTGCGCTCATCCACGGTTTCCATTTGTAGCCGAAGGTGAACAGATCACTGTCTGAGCGGATGCCGGGATATTTGTGCGTCAGCCAGGTGCCGCCGAAACTCTCCTGGGTTTCCAGCACGGTCAGCGTCTTTTCCGGAAAGTGTTTTTGCAGATGATAGGCCGCGTCGATGCCGGAGATACCGGCGCCGACAATCATCACATCCACGTGGCCGGCCTGTTGTTCGGGTTGGGTACTCTCCGTCTTGGCTGTGACGTTCACGCAATCCTCCTCTGATGTATTTGTTTTATTTTGCCTGATTGTAACCTGTTCACGCTTACGTGGTTTCCCCTATCGTGATGCAACGCGCAATTCCTGCACAAAGCGGGGCAGCACGGCGGAAGGGTTTTGCGGCGACCATACCGCGTAGGTAGTCAACCACGGCGGCTGCGGGGTCAGCGGCAGGTAGCACACGTCCGGCCTGGTATTCATGGACATGCACTGGGGTACAATGGATACCCCCATGCCGGCCGCCACCAGACCGATAACCGTCTGCATCTGCCGGGCCGCCTGACTGATCCTGGGCCGGAAGCCGTTGCTCTCGGTGTAAGCCATCACCGCGTCAAACAGTCCCGGCGCCAGGCTGCGCGGCACAAATACAAAATCTTCCTGCGACAAATCGCTGCACGCCAGGGTGCCGGTGCCGGATACCGGCACCAGCGGGTGGGAGCGCGGCAGGACCGCAACATAACGCTCCCGGTGCAACGGCATGGCGCGTAACTGCGGGGGGAAATCGCTGAACATAATGCCTATATCGAGGGCTCCCGCGGTGATGCCCTGCACCTGTTCATCGCCGGTGGCCTCCAATAGCTGGATGTCGATGGCGGCATGTCCCTCGCGGAAGCCGCGCACCAGCTCCGGCAGAACCGAAAAGTTGGCGGTGGTGACAAAACCGATGCTGAGTTTGCCCAGCCGTCCCGCCGCTGCGCGGCGCGTACGGGTCTCCAGTTCCCCCA
>JANQOA010000325.1 GCA_028279305.1 Pseudomonadales bacterium | reverse complement strand
GGACAAGCCGAACAGCTGCCAGCTCTGGTCGGTGAAAATTTCGCCGTCCAGCACGTTTATTTCGGCTTCGCCAAAGGCTGTGTTTTCGTGGCGGTAAATGCGCTGCACTTCGCGCCGGCAACGCTGTTCCGCTTTGTTGATCAGCGTCAGCAGCCGTCCGCTCAGGGTTTCGCGGACTTGCGGGCTGATGGTCTCGATGCTGTCCACCCGCATCTGCACGTGCGCCTGCAGCGCGGTTTGCAGCAGCTCGCTGACCGCGGATGCTGCCCGTTGGCGCTGTTTGTGCCGTTCGCCGGTCAACACCTCACAGGCACGCTGCATGGGGCGGCGCCAGCTTTCCTCTATTTCACCGAATGCGCGCAACAGCGACAGACGCTGTTCAAAACTGGCCAACTGAGCGTCGAATTCACGGACAATTGAAAAGTACTGGCCCAGGCCCTGGCGCCAGGCTTCGACGTGGTTGTCCGGGCCGATCATGTTGATCAGCGCCATGCGCGGGCGCCCGGTCCAGCGCAGGATTTCCATTTCCAGTTCGTATTCGGCGCCATAGGGTTTGGAACCGTCGACAACATAAAGAATGCCGGCGCCGTCCACCACCGGGGCCAGCAGCGCGCACTCGTCGCTGAAGCGTTCATCCTGCTGATGGGTTTCAACAAACGCGCGCACCAGGTCCGGCCGTTCGCTGGCGTCCCCGGCCTGGGCCTTCAGCCAGTTAAAAACCTGCCCGGCGCGCTGGAATCCCGGGGTATCCACAAGGTCGTAGAGGGGCTCGCCGTTGACCCGCAGAGTGAAGTGGTCAGCCTTGCGGGTGGTGCCGGGGGTGGGGCCGATAAGCACCCGGTTGTCTTCAGCCAGGGTTGCGACGATGGAGCTTTTGCCTTTGTTCGGGTGTCCGACCACAGCCAGCGTGGGAATCAAAGCGGTGCTCCCAGATAGACTTTACTGTCCCGCAGTTTGCCCAGGGTGCCGCGCCAGGCCTGCAGATCGTTGTCATCCAATGGCTGGCCGGGCAGGCTGAGTGCGTGTACGGATATGTTAACGCGGTCACCGAGATGTTTACGCAACGCGGCGATAAAGTCGTTGAACTCCAGCAGCGGAGGTTCCCAGCCTTTAACCGCTATGCAAACGTGGTCTGCGGCAGCCGGCAGTTGGGAAAAAAGGTCCGCCTGCGCCGCCTGGTCGTCCCCCAGCCGCGCCTGCAGCGCATCATCAACAGCGTTATTCCAACTGATCGCCGGCTTGCCCTGCAGTCCCGCCGGCAGCGGCGGCACCCGCTCAGCCGCCGGGGGTTCAGCCGCGGCGCCGCTGAGGCTGCTCTGGAACTGCACGGCGGCGCCGCGCAGGCGGTTGATCAGGGCGGTCACCTCGGCATGATTCAGTAATGCCTGGCGGGCGCTGGCATTGGCGCGGCGGCTGCAGTACAACCAGATCAGCACCCGGGGCAGCAAACCCCAGACGGCAATGCACATGGCAACAAAAGGCCACCAGCGGCCCAACAGGGCGGGATTGTTGTCGGGATTCATACGGAAAAAGCGGGATTGCTCCACCAATTCCAGGGAGGGGTGGGCGGCCGGCCACCAGGCTTGCCAGGGCAGGCTCAGCCAGTCGGTCAGCGCATGCACGCTGTGTGGTGCAATGTCCAGCGTACTGCTCCAGCCGAAAGCAATGTCACTGAAAGAGATGATGGCGGTAAAGGTGAGCAGGGCGGCGCTCAAAAACGCCAGGGTGAATAGCTGCAGGGTTTTTTGCAGCCGCCAGAACACCGGGGACTGGTAACGCCACAGCGTGTTGTGCAGGTAATCGGCCACGTTGCTGTCCAGGCGGCGCACCGAAGCGGCGGCCAAGCCCAGCAGTGACGCCGCAGCCGGCATATTGCCGCGTCCCAGCAGCCGCAGCGGCAGGGCCAGCAACAGAGTCAGGGTGGGCAGGCCGACCACAACTCCCAGCAGCACAAACAGGTTGACCGGGTATTCACCCGTGTAGGTCAGGGCGATGGAAGTGACGGATACACCCGTCAACAGGCCTGCCGCCAGCATCACGGTACCGGCGATCAGCAGCGCCGGGGCCAGAACATCCCCGGGCTGGCTGTTGTAGGTGGCCTGCCACCACTGCAGCAGCAGCGCTGCATCGCTGCCCGCATCGGCGGCAACAACGGCGTCTGCCTTGTCCGCTGCCCCCTGCTGCAAGGCAGCGTGGACGGTAAAGACCTGGCCGAGGGTAATGTTGCGGGCTTCAAATGCGGCAGTCACAAAGCAAATTATAGCGGAATTACAAGTCGCAAACGGTGCCGCCGGGAAGGAGTAAGTTCGAATATTGATGGGGTAGCGGTTCTGCGAAGTTGGTATTATTCGGCGGTTCAGACATTTTCGGGGGAGACATGAGCAGGCTCGCAAAAGAATATTCCAACCTTGGGTTTGATCCGGACGAGGTGCGCGCCAGGTACAAGGCGGAGCGGGACAAACGGCTGCGGGAAGACGGCAACCGGCAATACGTGGAAGTTAAAGACGAGTTTGCCCACTTCACCGACGACCCCTACGTGGAACGCCAGGAGCGGGAGCCGCTGGATACTGATGTGGAGGTTTTGATTATCGGCGGCGGTTTTGGCGGCTTGCTGGCCGGTGCCCGCTTTCACGAAGCCGGTATTGAAGACGTGAGAATTGTCGAAGCCGGCGGGGACTTCGGCGGCACCTGGTATTGGAACCGTTACCCGGGCGCGCAGTGTGACATCGAAGCGTACTGTTACCTGCCGCTGCTGGAAGAACTGGGGTATATGCCGAAGGAAAAATACTCCTATGCACCCGAGATATACACGCATTCGCAGCGCATTGCCGAAGCATTTGACCTTTATGACGGGGCCATTTTTCAGACCCGGGTAACTGAGCTGTGCTGGCACGAGGAAGACGGCCGCTGGCAGGTGTCAACGGACCGCAATGACAATATCCGTGCCCGCTTTGTGGTCATGGCCACGGGTCCGCTGAACCGGCCTAAACTGCCGGCCATCCCCGGACTGGAAGATTTCACCGGCCACACCTTCCATACCAGCCGCTGGGACTATGAATACACCGGCGGTGACCATACCGGCAACCTCACCGGGCTGGCGGATAAGCGGGTGGCCGTGATCGGCACCGGCGCCACCACCATTCAGGCGGTGCCGTATGTGGGTGAACACGCTGAACACCTGTATGTTTTCCAGCGCACGCCAAGTTCCGTGGACCTGCGCGGTAACAAACCCACGGACGAAAAGTGGTTCGCCTCCCTGAAACCGGGCTGGCAGCAGCAGCGCCGGCAGAACTTCGATGCCATGGTGACCGGCCAGCCGGTGGAGGAGGACATGGTCAACGACGGCTGGACGGAGATATTCCGGCTGTTTGCGAGCATGGCGCCTGGTCCGGATGAAGCTGACGTCTCCATGGAGGAGATCATGGAGTTGGTGGAACTGGCGGACATGCGCAAGATGAACGGCATCCGGGAACGGGTGGACAACACTGTTGAAAACCGGGCTACTGCCGAGGCGCTGAAACCCTGGTACCGGCAGTTCTGCAAACGGCCGACCTTTAACGACGAGTATCTGCCGACGTTTAACCGACCCAATGTCACTCTGGTGGACACCAGCGATACACAGGGGGTGGAACGCATCACCGCCACGGGGGTGGTTGCGGGCGGCAAAGAATATGAAGTCGATTGCATCATTTATGCCACCGGCTTCGAGGTTGGCACCGCTTATACGCGCCGCGCCGGTTATGAAATCATCGGCCGGGATGGAGTCACGTTGACGGATTACTGGGCGGATGGCATGAAAACCTTTCACGGCTACGCGGTGCACGGTTTTCCGAACTGCTTCCAGGTTGGTCTGGGGCAGAACGGATTTTCCGCCAATCTGACGGCGGTGTTGGACCATCAGGCCCAACATGTCGCGTATCTGGTTAATGAAGTGAATAAGCGCGGTGCACGTTATGCCGAACCCACCCGCGAAGCTGAACAGGAATGGGTCAATACCATTCGCAGCCTGGCGGTGGTCAACATTGCTTTTTTTGACGCCTGCACACCCGGCTATTACAACAACGAAGGTAAGATAGCCACGGAGGGCGGCGGCATTCAGGGTGAGTCTTACGCGCCCGGCGCAAATGCGTTTAATGCCCTGTTAGCAGCATGGCGGCAGGCCGGCGAGTTGCAAGGCATGGAGCTGAACGGGTAGCGGCTGCGGACGTGCCGCCGGCTGCGGACGTGCTGCCTGTAACGGCGGGCCCGCTAAGCGGTATTGTGCGAGGCGGGCCAGCGGCCGTAAACGACCAGGTAAAACAGCGGTGCAAAAGAGCCCAGCACCAAGGCAAAGACCACCCAGCCCCATGGGTTCCTGGCGTTGGCCCGTGCATCCTTAACCATCCATACCAGCCACAACACGATCATAATGACCAGGTCCACCCAGATCTGCAGGTTTGACAGGGTTGCGGTTATCACTGCCGGTACATCCGTGCCGTCGCTGATCAGGGCAGCAGCGGTCAACGCGCCGAACAGCGCCAGCACCACCACGCCCAGCGTGCGCCGGGTTGAGGCGCTGCTCTCGCCGACAGGTTGGGCCGGGCTTGACGCCGGCCAACGCTGGTAAACCAGCATGTAGAGTAGCGGTGCAAAAGCGCCGACAATGAGGCCGCTGATCACCCACGGGATGCCGTTGCGGCCCGCTTCGCGGGCATCCCGCATAACCCAGAAGCACCAGAACACCATGGCGATCACCAGGTCCAGCCAGATCTGCAGGGCAGTCAGGTTGAGTGTAATGGCGGCAGCAAAACCATCAGCACCGTCAGCGGCCACCGCCGCAATGGTTAAGATGCTGAACGGTACCAGGATTAGAATGGCAATGATTCTGGGTTGCATATGCCGCCGCCTGAATTGGGTAACCCACCATAAACGTAGTGGTCGCTACAATCAACCTGGAAGGCGAGACTAACCTGAAAGGCGCGGCCGGAACCGGCGGCGCTTGCATATTCGGCTTAACATTGTAGCGTGTACGGTTTTCCGGCACCGGGGAGGGTTGAGATGAAATATTCAGTTGCGTTTGCATCGGAGGTGGACTCGTGGAAATGGGCAAAGCGGGCGGAAGAGCTGGGTTTCCATGCCGCCTGGTTTTACGACACCCAGTTGCTGAATCCGGATGTATTCATCTGCATGGCGCTGGCCGCCCATGAAACCACGCGTATCCGTCTGGGCACCGGCGTGCTGGTGCCTTCCAACCGCATCGAGCCGGTGGCGGCCAATGCGCTGGCGTCTTTAAACCAACTGGCGCCCGGGCGCATCGACTTCGGCGTGGGCACAGGCTTCACTGCCCGGCGTACCATGGGGCAGGGTGCCATTCCGCTGCAGCAGACCCGCCGTTACATCGAAACAGTGCAAGGCATGTTGCGCGGGGAAATTGTCGAATGGAGGGATCGTGAATCAACTCACAAGGTCAAGTTCCTGGATCCGGAACTGGGCTTGATCAATATTGAGGATGATATTCCCCTGTGGTTCTCAGCCTTTGGTCCCAGATCCCAGGCGTTGGCTGCTGAGCTTGGAGCCGGCTGGCTGAATTTTGGCGCCAACAACGCGGAGCAGGCGCTGGCGGGCATGCGCGGCGCCTGGCAGGCGGCGGGTAACGACGCTGACGCTCTGCAGGCTAACCTGTTTTTTCTCGGCGCGGTGCTCAGCGGCGATGCGGAAGCGGACGAAGGCCGCCTGATGGCCCAGGGCGGGCCTTCCACCGCGGTGCTGTTTCACAACTTTGCCGACGAGGTGGGTGCAATGGGCGGCGCCAATATGCAGGCCGGGGCGTTGTCCAACATGTTAGCCGAATATCTGCAGAAGCACGAACAATACGAGCCCCGGGATGCCCGCTACCTGTCCAATCACAAAGGGCATTTGATGTACGTCCGTCCGGAAGAAACCCACGTGACTGCGGAACTGGTCAGAGCCACTACCATGAGCGGCAGCCACGATGAACTGGTGGCGCGTATGCGCGCCTTGCGCGAGGCCGGCTATACCCAGGTAACGGTGCAGCTTGTGCACGGTCATGAACAGGCTCTGCAGGACTGGGCTGAAGTGTTCAGCGAGATGTAGGCGGATCCTGCAGGGCCAGCCGTGCGTTGAATGGTTTTGCACGCCGGGAAATACCGCCGGGCGGCGTGACAGGGGGCCGGTTGCGCAGCCGCAGCCCGCTAGATTTTGCGGTAAATCTCACCGCGCCGGCGCACCGGGTCCAGCAGGGACCAGTCTCCCTGATCTACCTCGTACCCTTCGGGGAACGGCGCTCTGGCCTCCATGTCCAGGGATTGCATCACCCGGTCATCCCGGTAGTAGCACAGAGCGGTGGCTGCCGTCAGGGTTGATGCCGGCTCCGCATGTTCCCGGCGAATCTCATTCGTGATGTCCGCCTGCGCCCTGCTGCTGAGGCTCACATAGTCCGGCGAGTGTTCGTGGATGCGGTCGAGCAGGCGTTGGACTTGACGGCGGGAGTCCTCGTCAGCGCCCAGCGAGGAGACTATGTCGTTGAAAATTGTCTCGTCTGCCGCGGAAGGCACATTGTATTCAGTGCTGGCCGGAATGATCTGGTTGACAATTGTCCTCAGGACCTCAAGCTGCGCGGGTGTAAAAGGCCCGTCACTGGAAATCAGATCACTCATAGCTAATCAAACAGGTTTGCCAAACGTTTTTTCATCTGCTCCGCCACGTACAGCGCCAGTGCCTGGATGGTGCGGGTGGGGTTCACGCCTGCGGAGGTGACAAAAATACTGCCGTCGACAATAAACAGATTGCGGCAATCGTGGCTGCGCCCCCATTCGTTGACCACCGAAGCCGCCGGATCGGTACCCATCCTCGCCGTCCCCATCAAGTGCCAGCCTCCCGCTTTGATCGGCGCGGTGGACACCACTTCGTAAGCTCCGGCCGCTTTCAGCACCTCCGTGGCCCGTGCAATGGCGTGTTGCAGCATCTTCTCGCTGTTTTCACTGATGGTGTATTCCAGTTTGGGGGCGGGGATGCCGAAGGCATCGGTCAGTTCCGGGTCCAGGGTCACCCGGTTGTGTTCTTCGGGCAGATCTTCACAGATGGCGACCATACCCGTGTAGTGGTTGTGCAGCTTTCTGAAGGCCGCGTGATGATCTTCACCCCAGGGAATGCGGCCGGATAACATGCCGTTCATGGCGGTGGTAGCCGGCCCGCCGCCGCGCACAATTTCGAAAGTGTAGCCTCTGACAAAATCCCGCGACGGGTCGCTTTCATAAAACTGCTGGCTCCAGATGCAGTTGCCCGGACCCATGTAACCGTCCAGGGCTTCGTCAAATACACCCTGAATCCAGGCATAGGGATGGAACATCAGGTTCTTGCCTACCAGACCGCTGCTGTTGGCCAGGCCGTCGGGATGTGCGGCGGCTGCTGAGTTCAGCAGGATGCGCGGCGTGCCCACGCCGTTGCAGGCCAGTACAACAATGTGTGCTTCTATATGTTGCAGCTTGCCGTCCGCGTCGAAATACTCAGCGCCGGTGGCCATGCCTTCATCGTTGGTGGTGATGCAACGCACCCGGCATTCGGTGCGCAACTCTACCCCCTGCCGGATGGCGTGGGGCCAGTAGGTGATATCGGTGCTGGCTTTAGCACCCTGGGTGCAACCGGTGGTGCAGGCACCCAGATTGGCGCAAGCCGCCCGCCCGTCGTAATCCCGGGTGGCTATGGCGCTGTCGGAAGGCCACCAGTGCCAGCCCAGCCGGTTGAATCCGTTGGCCAGCGCGGTACCCGCTCTGCCCAGCGGCAGCGGCGGCATCACAGACTGTTTGGGCGGATAAGCCGGGTCTCCGGACAAACCGGACACCCCCATCATGCGGTCGTTTTCGTTGTAGAACGGTTCCAGCACGCCGTAGTCGATGGGCCAGTCGTCCGCCACGCCGTCCAGAGATTTGACGCGGAAGTCCGCGGGGTGAAAGCGCGGAAAATGCCCGGCGTACAGTACGGTACCGCCGCCGACCCCGTTGAAATTAGCCACATTCAGCGCGGACGCTTCTTCGTTGATGGGATAGTCGGCTGCCGCCCGGCGGCGGTTGGGGCTGATGCTGTAAGGCCCCAGCGCGCGTGCTTCCCAGTCGCGGAAATTGGTTGGGTATTCGGACTGCCGGGGCCAGCTGCCCTGTTCCAGGCAGACGATGTGCATTCTGGTTTCCGCCAGGCTCCAGGCGATGGCTGCACCCGAAGCGCCGGCACCAATAATTAATACATCCACAGGCTCACTCATGTCGCCGATGGTCCCATGTTCCCGTGCTCGCGTACATCCCGGTTTCTGTAGTACTCCTCCACTTCGTCGTCCAGCGCGCGGCGTGCGCTGCCGCGTTGGGCGGAACGGCTGGGTTGGTGCACGTGACCTTTGCGCAACAGGCGGTTCCAGACCTCCGGCCGGCGCGGTCTGATAAGCCGCTCAGGCATTGTGCACAACTCCTGTGTTTGTATGACAACTCTTCTGTATATGAAAAAACCGTGGCTGCGGCAGTCGCCGCAGGGTTTTGCGCGCGCCATTCTGCCGCAGCAGAAATTGTGGGGCCTTGCTTGTGAGTACCATGCAGAACTGGCGCGGCAACTTGTCATAGATGGAGCGGGGCGGGACTGGCGTGCGCAAACCTTTCAACACCGCGCCCGTGTGGTGCTCGTGGTAGTAAATGTTGGAGATGCCCAACTCCTGCCAGATAAAATCGATGGCAGCCATGAGCATGGCTTCCGCCCAGACTTTCCGGAACGGACGGCAGAAGGCTGCAACCGCTTCGGGGTCGTGCTGATTGCCGGTAAACCATTGAGTGAAGCGTACAAAATCGCTCTGCACTTCTTCGATCAGCACTTCGTCGGTGTCAAAACTGATGTCCATACGCGCCCAAGCCAGCGTTTCACGGTATCGGTGTGCTGAAGGCCGGCAGCTTGGATGTTCCCAGGTATTGTATTGCCGGGGGTAGCGCACCAGCTTGGCAAACCGCGCCATGTCACCGGAATTAAAGTTCAGTTGCAGAACCAGGTTGCAGCCGCGGCGGCTGGTCTGGTGATAGCGGCGGTCGCGGTTGCCCCCCCATGCGGTGAGCCCCAGCAGGAAGTCGTGAGTCAGATGATGCAGCCACACATCCAGCATACGGCCGTCCAGATTGCCGTCGCCACACTCGGCCAGCACGCTTTTGACAAGCGGTTTTTCCAGCAGCGGCGCAAAAGGACAGGCGCGCAGCGCCCGAATGCTGGCGGTGGACTGAGCCGCGTACGCCAGCAGCACCAGGGCGTAGCGTCCCGGAAAGTAGGAAAAAATTGTCCGTTCGCCCTGCAGGCAGGCGATGATCTCGTCAACCGTTTCTCTGTTCATGACAACACCTTTCTTCATACAGCAAAGAATTTCAGGCACAAAAAACCCGGCATCTGCCGGGTTGTGCGCGGTGCGTCGCCAACGGCAGATGTTTATTGCAGGCGGCTTACTATCGCTGCAATGGCTATCTCAAAAATTTTCAGCAATGTCTGCTTTCCATCAGTTTTCAGGTCCCCTGGTTAGTGGGGGCGCGCACGATACGCCGCTGTTGGGGTGCTGTCAACCGTTTGTGAAATCCGCAGCGTCAGATCTTTCAGCAGGTTAACGTGTGCGCGCACCAGCGCGTCGTAACCGCTGCCCGGCAGCCGGCGGGTGGCGGTCCAGCGGCCGGTGCGGACGCCGCCGTTGCTGTTGTTTGTGACCGTCCAGCGTGCGTTTAACGTAATGTCACCACCTTCCGTACCGTGCATCTCGTCGATGTATAACTCGACGGTCAGGTCCGGGCCGCGGGAAGCTGAGCGCGTTGTAACCGCGTGCGGCAGGGTCGTTTCCAACTTGTTTTTAACCACCAGTCTCACCGCAAAGGCCAATGGTTCCGCCCATAAGTGATGACGGGCGTGGTGGATACGGTGGTCGCCAAGCTGCAGCACAATGCCGTTACCGCTCAGATAGTCTGCAAGCACAACCGGGGCCAGACCCAGGGTTGGTGCGTCCGCTGCTGGAACCGGCGCCGCCGCGTCAGTGCCGCGCAACAGGTACACGGAGGTCTCCTCCGGCGGCGTGGAACTGCAGGCGGCGGCCAGTGCCAGCAGCAAAGCAACCGGCCAACGAAATGAAATCAAGGATCACCTCCTGGTTGCGGGTCTGCCTTGCGGGCCGGTGCGAAAATCAGGGAATTGGGCTGTGCTTCCAAGGCCCGCACCAATTCTTCCACGGCGCGCAGGGTGCGGCGCGCGTCGCTGACCGTTGCATCAAGTTGTTCATACAACGGCGCGCCTTCGTTGAATCCTGACAAGGTGGTGCGCAATTCCGTCAGCGTGCGGTTCAACTCCAGCGGCAGATTACCGGTGTCGTCCGAAGCCAGTACCCGGTTTAGACTGTCCAGAGTATTGCTGGCGGTCTGCAGCGTTGCGGTCAGTTGATCCAGCGACTGGCGCGCGGATGCACCCACGTCCGCCAGCGGGATACCCTGAATCTGGTCGAGGACGGCTACCACTTTCTTTTCGATCTGCGCCAGCCCTGAAGACTGGGTGGGGATGGTGGGCATCCCCTCAAACTCGCGGATGGCACCGGGCGGCTCCTCGGGGAAAAATTCCAAAGCTACCACCAACTGGCCGGTTAACAGATTGCCGGTCTGCAGGGTGGCATACAGACTGTCGGCTACCCCCTCGCGCACCGCGTCGTGCACCTGGGCGTTGCCTTCTTCGTTATCCGCCCAGAAGAAGCGCCCGGGTTCCAGTTGCACCAGCACCGGGATGGCGCGGCTGGCGGCGGGTATTCCCTGGTCGACCATTTCTTCGAGCATGATCCGTTCCACCCGTCCAACCGTGATGCCCCGGTATTCCACCGGCGCTCCGGGATTCAGGCCGCGCAGGGACTGTTCAAAGAAGATCACATAGGGGGTGGAGGCGCGGAACGGATTCTGCCGCGCTTCGGCGCTGCTGGCATACAGGGTGAACGTCATGTCCTGGTGAGCGGCGTCGCCGTTGCCGTATTCCGCCAGCGTTTCAAATTCGACGCCGCCGGTGATCAGGGTCTGCAGCGAGCCGGCATGCACCGAAAACCCCTGGGTGTTGGCGGTGATGTCGATGCCGCTGCGGTTGAAAAACCTCGAGGTGGAGCGTAACAATTCGTTGTACGGCGCGCGGATGAAAACCTGATAACGCATCTTGTCTGCGGCCAGGTCAAACTCAGAGCTTTCCACCCTGCCTACGGTATAACCCTTGTACAACACCGGATCTCCGGTGTTTACCGCCCCGGCGCGGCTGGATACCAGCATGACCTGCACGCCGGGGGTGCCGACTTCGGTTATGGGCGGTGCGTCCAGCCCCTTGAAATTACGCCGGCTGTCTTCGCTGGTGCCGGGGGCCAACTCGATATAGCTGCCGGACAGCACGGTGCCCAGGCCCGACACACCGCTGGCGTCCACCCGGGCTGTGACCACCCAGAACTGGCTGTCCTGCCGAATCAGTTTGCGCGCCGCGGGCTGCATCTGGGCGGTGACAATCACGCTGTCAAGATCGTCTGCCAGCACCACGGTTTCCACCACCCCCAGCTCCACGTTGCGTGACTTGATCAAGGTCTTGCCGGCCTGGATGCCTTCAGCGGTTTTGAACTCGATGGTCACTACCGGGCCCTGATTGCTGGTGTTGTAATACAGCATCCACAGGCCCAGCAGGGCAGCCACAATGGGCAGTACCCACACCGGCGCAACGCCTCTGCGCGGCTTTATCTCCGCTTCTTCCGTGATTTCGCTCACTTGTTATCCCAGATCATGCGTTGGTCAAAACTCTCCGCCGCCAGCATGGTGGCGATTACCACCCCGGCAAACGCAATGGCGGCATCCCCCGGGTGGAAGGCAATTACCGCATCCAATTGCACCAACGCCACCAGAATGGCAACCACAAATACGTCAATCATCGACCAGCGGCCGATAAATTCGGTGATTCGGTAGATTACGCTGCGTTCGCGCATGCCCATGGCGTGGCCGCGGTGTACCGACCAGCACAGATAGCTGATGACAAGAATTTTCGCAATGGGCACCACCACGCTGGCGATGAAAATAAGGGCCGCCACCGGGTAAGAGCCCAGCTGCCAGAGGAGAATCACGCCGCCGACAATGGTGCTGTGGGTCGTGTTGCCCAACTGGTCGGTAACGGTAATGGGTAACAGGTTAGCGGGCAGCAACAGAATGGCGGCTGTGGCGAGCAGGGCCAGCGTAGTTTGCAGGCTGTACGGCCGGCGGCTGTGCAGGCCGGCCCCGCAGCGCGGGCAGGCACGCAACTGCGCCGCGGCGAGTTTCAGGCAGACATGGCAGTGGCACAGGTCACGGTCGGCGGCGGTTGCGGCAGGCGCGGCGCTCACCCCTGCAACTCCTCGATGGCGTCCCACAGGTCGTGGCGGTCTATGTTAGCCAGAGCGGCGGTAAAACAAAGCACAAAGGCGGCATAAGCCCAGAAGGCAATGCCGATAACAATGTCTGCCATGGATGCCAGTTTTACCAGGCTGACGATGACACCGATGATAAACACTTCCGCCATGCTCCAGGGTTGCAACTGGGTCAACAGGCGTGCCAGCAGGGTCAGGTGCGGCCAGGCGCGGCGGCGGTGCAGGGCGTACTGCAGGGCCAGCAATATCCCCAACAGGCTGGTTGGTACAGCAATTATAAAACCGAAGATCAATCCCGACAGAACCAGAGCGCCGTCTTCGTAAAGGGCCCAACCGGTTTGCGGCAGGGTCATCTCGTTGCCGAACCCGGCGCGTTCGAAAGACAGAAAAGGGAAACTGCAGGCCAGCAGCAGAAGGATAAGGGCGGTCAGGGCAAATGCCGCCGCGCGGTGCTGGGCGTTGTGAAAGTGAAAGGTGATTTCCTGGCCGCAGCGGCCGCAACTGGCGCGGCTGCCGGGCGCCAATGCCGGTACCTTGAGCAACAGATCGCAGCTGGGGCAGGCGGTTTCAAATGGTTTGGAGAAAGCTTCCACCCCGTTAGTTTGTCAGGAACCGGGTGGCGGTGAAACCTGCAGGCCGTTTCAGAATGTAAAAAACGGCCAGTCCGGCTGCTGCCCGAACATAATCTGCCCAACCGCTTCCAGCCGCGCCTCA
>JANQOA010000324.1 GCA_028279305.1 Pseudomonadales bacterium | reverse complement strand
GACACATCATCCAGCCGAAGTACTCCACCGGCACAATGCCGCTCGCGGTGAGCGAGCCGAACGCCGCTATGGTGGTCAGCGCGGTATAGAAGCAGGGTGCAAATTTACTGCGCATGGTCTGCATCACCAGCGCGCGCTGCTGCAGCTGGGGCTGGGTATGCAGCAGTTCGCGGTACTGGACAATCAGGTGGATGGTCAGCGAAATGGTGGTAATGCCCAGCAGGGAGACAAAATTTGACGAGATAACAGTGGCCTGCCAGTCGAGAAAACCCAGCAGGCCCACGGTATAGATTACGCTCAACGCGGCTGTTGCGATGGGCAACACCACCCAGCGTACACGGCGGAAAAACACCGCCAGCGCCACCACCATCAGGCCCACCACCGAGCCGCCGAATACCGCCAGATCACTCTTGACGTAGGCAATCATGTCCGCGGCAATCATCGGCACGCCGCCCAGATGCAGGGTACCCTGGTCCTGATAGCGGGCGCGCACCGCCCTTACTTCGCGGATCAGCCGGTCGCGGTCCGCCAGATAAGCCTCTCTGGCAAGCCGGTAGTTTTCTTCCGCCGCGCGCCGCGCCGCCCCGGCTGCAGCCCCGTCGCGGGCAGCAGCGGCTGCCTGCAGCGCTTCGCTGGCGGCCAGATTGATTTTAATGGCGGTGGCATCCGCGCCGCGGGTGATCAACAGTTCGCGGAAGAATGGACTTTCACTCAACTCCACTTCAGCCAACGCCAGGTCCACCCCCTCCGAGCGCAGCGTCGGAAAGCCGTCCAGCAACTCTCCCAGGGAAACCGGCGGACTCTTCAACAGCGGCGCGTCGAGCACGCTGAACACTCCTTTGACCCCTTCGATGCCAGCCAGATCGGTAACAATGGCCTGCAGGGTGGCCAGGGAATCAGGGTGGATGGGCCGGTTGCCGTTGGGCTTGAAGGTCAAGAAAAGAAAGTCGTCGCCGCCGAATACCTCAACCACCCGTTCATACAGGGCAAGGTCTCTATCACCCTCCACCACCAGGGTGTCGGAGGACGCGTCAAAACGGAACATACCGGCAAAATACACGGCTGCCGCCAGCATGGCCGCGCTGAACCCCAGCCACAGCCAGGGCCAATGCAGGTAAGCCAGCGGCTTCCCCACAGCTTCCGTCATGTCTGCATCGTCCGCCTGCAAATTCCGCGTATCCATAATGACCTAAACTTCTGAGCGGGCGCTAATGTAATGGAGGCTGCCGCGAGGGTAAACCGCTATCAAGCGGTTGCAATCAAGGCCCCGAGCTGATGGCGCGGCTGACAAAAGCGGCCCGGTCGCGCACCGGCGCCGGCGGCACTTCGGTCAACCGGTAGCCCCATTGCCGGTACCATGCACACAACCGGGTATATACCTGTTGTGCCTCGGCAAAGGTCTGATCACGTTCCGCATCATTGGCATATATCGCCTGCCACGGCGGCAGCACAAATACCTGCCGGGCGTAGGCGTAGCGGGCGAGGATGCGCCGGAGCCGGGCCGGGGACAGAGGCCGGGCCTGATCCAGCTGGCACAGGGCATCCGCCAAACCACGGTCGAAGATCACCGGCCGGGCGCCGGGCGCCTGCTGATAATTCGCCGCATCCCGGCGCAGGATGGCGGCGGCAAACGCCGTGGCATCACCGCGGGGTTCCAGCCCGGCAGCCTTGCGCCGCTTGATAACGGCCCGCGCCGACTCCTCCACCACGGTAAACCCCTGCTGGCCAAGCGCCCGCAGCAGGGTCGACTTGCCGGCGCCAGGTCCACCCGTTAACACATAACGCAGGTTCAGCGTCTGTTTCAGACCGGCCGGTCCCCAGGGCTGAGGTAAAACCACAACGGTTGCGGAGCGCCCGCTGCTTTTAACACGCTGCGTAATTTCAGCATCAGGCGGCCGGTTTCAGTCTGCTGGTAAAACCAGTTTTCACCCGCCCAGGCGCCCGGCGAGTGATCCGCCAGTACCAGCGCGGCGGTCTGATAATAACCGCGCACGTCCTGGGCGACGCGCATGGGGTTACCCGGAATGCCGGCTTCTTTCCAATCCGCGCCTTCGACAATCTTTACAAAAGCGGTGATGGCATCCGCAACCTGCGTGGCTTCAATTTCGCGGCTGACGCCGATGCGGTTGCCGTATTCGGCCACCGCCCGCTCATAAGCATTGCCGATCGCCCGCGCTTCGGCCACCGCCGGATGCACACCTTCGTCGTGGCGCGGCGGGATGGCGCACATCAGGGGCTCAGCAGCGGTATCGGATATCTGCTCCGGGAAGTCCGCCAGCACCGGCCCATCCGCCTGCAGCAGGTCAAACAGGCTGGACAACACCCGGTGCTGGAATTCCGCGTCGCCGGGAATGCCCAGCGGCCGGCCGAGCGGAAAATCACAAACCAGCCCACGGGGCGGCGCAACTTTTTCTATGTGCGGGCGGACCGTGCCGATGGTCAGGGTAACCAGTCCCTGGGCTTCGAGAACATGCGCCAGCGTACTGACCGTACGCGTACACAGGGGTCAGACCGGGGTCAGCAGCACCACGTCCACCTCATCGTCCAGCAGCAGTTGCGCCGCAGCCGGCCCGCTGTCCAGTTGAATGGAGGTCATGGACTCATCCTGGTTACCGGCAAACGCCAGATGCCGCGGCGCCACTGAACCGATGGTCTGTTGTGCCGCCAGCTCCTGCAGCCGGTCCACCGGCCATATCACGTTTAAATCGTGGGCGAAGCCGGAGCGGTCAAAATTAGGGCTCCAGTGACCCAACTGCACATCCCGGCGCTGCGCGTCCAACACCCGGAAGCTGCTGTCCTGGGCCTCAAAGCCGCTGTCGTCCGGGTGATGCAACGCTGCACTGGTGACCACCGCCACCCGGCATTCAGCCAGCGGTTTGGGGGTGTTAAATGCAGTTTCGGGAAAACTTGGACACGGCAACTCCGCCACCATGGATTTGATGTCTTGATCACTCATCGGGCAAGCCTAACGGCTATGCGGGGACTTTCCAACCGCGCCGCAACGGCGTATGGTCGGGCTGTTGCCTGGCTTATGCCGGCAACACAACGCCGCCGGAGGCTTAAGCCCCGGTGTACTGAAACCCCATTCCCAACCGGGAAAAGATGGAGGTCTATACATGACATACATGAGACATTGTTTTACTTCGCGCCCCGCGCTTGCTTACGGCGGTGCCGCCTGGGCTGCCGGCCACCGTGCCGGAAGGCGCTATGAAACCCGCCAGCATGGCCGCTACGGCCGCGGCGGCGACTTTGGCGTGCGCCGGCCGTTACGCTATCTGCGCTATCACCTTGATCTGGACGACAGCCAGTCGCGCCGCATGGCCGCCGTGCTGAACCGGCTGAAGCTGGAACGCGAGCAGGCCCAGGTGGATGAAAAACGCAGCGTGCAGGCTGTTGCCGGCCTTCTCAGCGAAGCCGTCACGGACCGCGCGGCCCTGCAGGACGCGCTGAAAGAAGCGCTGAGCCCGCGGGTCACCACCGCCCAGCATCTGCAGGCGGAAGTGGCGCGGGCGTTGCAGGAGATCTGTGAGATCCTCGACGACGACCAGCGCAATCAGTTTGCCGACCTGGTCGCTTCCGGGGCTATAGCCCTGTAAGCAACCGGCCTGTAAGCTGACGCAGCAGCCTGCCCGGCCGGGCAGGCTGCACCCCGTTGACGGATCTATCTATGAGCATCAAAGCAGAGACCTCATTTTCGTTAAAAGATCAGCTGTTTAATGCCGACACCGTTAAGCTGCTGGCTGCCCATCTGCAGCGCGCGGACAAAAAATTCAAAGCAGATGCGTTTCGCCGCGAATGCCTGGCGCCGTTTGCGAAGCTGGAACTGAAAGAGCGCATTCAGCAGATTGTTACGGTGTTACATGCCCACCTGCCCGGGGATTTTGCCGCCGCCCTGCCCATCCTGCAGCGGGCCCTGCCGGAACCGCTGGACCCTGACAAGACCGACAACGACTTCGGCCAGTTCATCTGGGTGGTGCCCGGAGAGTATGCCGCCAGGTACGGCTGCAGCCGGGAGCACCTGCACAGCGCTCTGGATTTCCTGCGCGAAGCCACCAAGCGGTTTTCTTCGGAGGGGGCGATCCGGCCTTTTCTGATCGAGTTCCCCACGGAAACCATGGCATTTGTGCACGACTGCGCCAAAGACAGCAACTACCACGTGCGGCGCCTGGCTTCCGAAGGCATCCGTCCCTTCCTGCCCTGGGCACCGCGGGCCAACGTGCCGGTAGCGGATATTGTGCCGGTGCTGGAGCACCTGTACACCGACCCCACCCGTTACGTGACCCGCTCGGTAGCCAACACCCTCAACGATATCAGTAAAATTGAGCCGGACACCGTGGTTCGGGTATTAAAGGGCTGGAACCGCGCGGCGCCTTCAGACGAACTGACCTGGGTTACCCGCCACGCGTTACGCAGCCTGTTAAAAAAGGACAATCCCGCCGCCATGGCCCTGTTAGGCTACCCGCAAAAGCCCAGATTTTCGGTCAGCGCGGTGCAGGCGAGCAAAGCGGTAAAAGTTGGTGAGCGGTTCAGCTGGCAATGTGAACTCACAGCCGCCGCGGCGCAAAAACTCAAGATCAACCTCTGTATTTACTTTTTGAAAGCAAACGGCAGCCATTCAGCCAAGGTATTTGCCGTGAAAGACGGCCAGTTTAAGGCTGGTGAAACGCTGCAGATCAGCAAACAACAGCCGTTTAAGCCCATGACCACACGGGTCCTTTACCCCGGCACCCACCACGCGGAGCTGACTGTAAACGGTGTGGTGGCGCACAGGCACACTTTTGAACTGCACGCCTGAGCAGCCTCCGCAAGCGCATTGATCTAATACGCGAAGTATCGAATAGTAATACTTTTTGTTTATTTAGCCGGTTTTATACCCGCACACTGTATCGTTAGAGCTGAAGTCAGCACCCCCGGTGAGCAGCATGCCCCGAACCAGAGAAACCGGCAGCACAGCGGCCGCTAAGCGTGAAGCCGCAAAACAGCAGGCGCTGTCGCAGATTACCCGGCTGATGCAGCAACATCAGATCAGCATTGCCGAGATTCCGGGTGCCGCGGCCCGCCGGCAGGGGCCGTTCAACCGCATCACCGTCAGCCGCGTGCTGAGCACTCTGGCGGGGGTATTTCTCATCGCCGGGCTGTTGATCCTGGTGGCGCTGCAATGGCAGGAGATGCACAGCCTGGCCCGGATCGGCGTAAGCCTCGGCAGCGGTATCTCGATATTTCTAGCCGCCTGGTATTGGCCGCGCCTGGCGTCGCTGTTTGCGCCTTTGATGGTGCTGTCCGCAACCCTGCAGGTATGCGGCATGCTGGTGCTGTTGCATGAGCTTGCCGGCAGCGGCGACAGTACCACCGCCATGTTTATCAGCTTCAGCCTGGGTGCCGCGGTGCAAGGTGTCGCCTACCGGCTGCGCGGCAAGGTGACATCCGCCATGCTGGGCATAATCCTGGCTTCCCTGAGCCTGTCCCAGGGCCTTTCACTGATGAACCTCAGCGCCACCCACATCGTACTGGTGGCCGGTATCAGCTGGCTGTTGTCTGCAATACTTCTGCAGAACACCCGCGCCGCCGCCGTCACCCCCGGCATGTTCTTCCTCGGCGGCAGCGCCACCCTGTTCTGCATCTGGGAAATGGCGCACCGCAGCTTCTGGGAGCCGGTGCTGCCGCTGCTGGCCTGCGCACTGATTGCGCTGAGTGTCTGGCGCCGCAGCCGCGCGCTGAACATCGCAGCCACCCTCAGCATCCTTGTTTACACTGTTGAAGTGACAGGCGAGTACTTCGCTGATTCCATGGGCTGGCCGCTGGCGCTGATCTGCATCAGCGCGGCCATGTATCTGATCAGCTTGAGCGCGGTCCGCATCGACCGCAGGTTCCTGCGTTAATTTATCCGTCCGCCGGCCGTCTGCTGCCCGGCCAGCCATGGCATAATGGGGGATTGTGGTCCACCCGGCCAAATGTCGCAGAAAGATCTAACTCAGGGTCCCGTACCTACCGCGCTGGCGCGCCTCACCGCCCCCATGGTTATGGGGGTATCGTCGACTATCCTGGTGCAGACCCTGGAAATGGGGTTTATCGGCCAGCTCAGCACCCGGCATGTCGCCGCTCTGACCTTCACCTTCCCGCTGACCATGATTCTCACCAGCATCGCGCTGGGCATCAGCATCGGTACGTCATCCGTCATCGCGCGCAGCGTCGGCAGCGGCAACCGGGAAGACGTCGGCAAGCTGGCCACCCATTCGCTGATGCTGGTGGCGGCGGGCATGGCTCTGCTGACCGCCGTGGCGTGGCTGGCCCTTGACCCGTTATTCACAGCCATGGGTGCAAATTCAGCCCTCCTGGAACTGATTCATACTTATCTTGATATCTATCTGCCCGGCACGGTGCTGTTCACCGTGACCATGATTCTCAGCAGCGTAATGCGGGCCAACGGCAGCGCCAACATCCCCGGCGTGGTGATGACGGTCGGCGCGGGGGTCAACCTGGCCATCGATCCGGTGCTGATTTTCGGCTGGTTCGGCGCACCGCGCATGGAACTGGCCGGTGCCGCCACCGCCATGACCCTGACCCGGGTAGGCACCACGGCGGTGATGTTCTACTACGTGCTGCGCGGCGACATGATGCAGACACGGCATATTTATGCCGGTTTCCTGGCCTCCACCCGGCGCATCCTGCACATCGGCGTGCCGGCTATGGCCACGCAGTTGATCAACCCGGTGAGCAGCGCCATTATCACCCGCCTGCTGGCTCAGCACGGCGAGGTGGTGGTGGCGGGCTTTGGCGTGGCCACCCGCATCGAGGCCATGGCCGCCATGCTGCTGTTTGCCCTGTCGGGATCCATCGGACCTTTTGTCGGCCAGAACTGGGGCGCCCGGCGCCGGCGGCGGGTCAATTCCGGCATCCGCGTCAGCTACCAGTTCTGCATCGCCTGGGGGCTGTTGATGGCTGCGCCCCTGTATCTGTTTGGCGCGCACATTTCCGGCTGGATCGAACCCTCCGCGCAGGTAATCCAGGTGGCGGCCCTGTATCTGACCATTGTGCCGTGGAGTTACGGCCTGTGGGGGGTGTTGATGATGGCTTCAGCATCTTTCAATGCGCTGGGCAAACCGCTGCCGAGTACCGTTTTATCGTTTACCAGAATGTTCATCATTTACGTGCCGCTGGCGCTGGCGCTGAATAACTTTTACGGTTATCAGGGCATTTTTATCGCCACCCTGGTGAGCAATTCCCTGCTCGGGGTGGCCGGTTTTGTGTGGTTGCGCAGCCGCCTGCGGCTCATGGCTGAGACGCTCTGATATGTGGCGCCGCCGCCTGTTAACCGTAAGTGGCGTATTTCTCGGCTTTGCGCTGTGCCTCAGCTTATATGTGCCGGTGCTGCTGGTTTGCCTGCTGGTCAGCGTGCACCCGGCATTGCGCCGCCTGCCCCTGGTATGGACGTTTATCACCTGTTACCTCTATTTCGAGTGTGCCGGGGTGCTGCGGCTGTCCTGGGTGTGGCTGCGGCACCGCCGCCGGCCTGACTACACGGTAGAGAACCGGCGGGTGCAGATCTGGTGGGCGCGCGGGCTGCTGGCCATGGGCGGCCTGGTATTCCGCCTGCGGTTCAGCGTCACCGGCGAGGAAGCCCTGGCCGGGCCCACGGCAATTCTGCTGGTCAGGCACACCAGCCTGGGTGATACCGTGGTGCCGCTGCTGTTTTTCAGTTATCCGCGGGGAGCGGAGGGCATCCGCTACGTGATCAAGAAAGAACTGCTGATATCACCCTGTCTGGATATTGCCGGCCACCGCTTGAATACAATCTTTGTCGACCGCTCCGGCGTAAATACCCCCCAGGAGCTGCAGCGGGTTGCCGACATGACCGCAAACGCGCCGGCGGACGAATCCCTGCTGATTTTCCCGGAGGGCACCCGTTTCTCCAACGCCAAGAAGGCCCGGCTGCGCCGCAAGCACCCCCGCCTTGCCCCTCAACTTGACCGTTGGCCCGACCTGCTGCCGCCCAGACTGGGCGGCGTGGATACCATGCTGACCCACAACCCGGGCAAAGACGTGGTATTTATCGCCCATGCGGGTTTTGAAGGCTACGCTGATTTAAAAGAGCTGTTGAGCGGCAGCTGGCGCTTGTCCCGGGTACGCATTCATCTGTGGCGCGTACCCGGCGCCGAAGTCCCCGCTGACCATCAGGCTTTCCTGTTCTCCCAGTGGGACCGCATGCAGGAAACCATCACCCGCCTAAAACAGGACACCAATTCTCAGTTAACGTCCAGCCAGTAGCCGCCGCTGTTGAGGTGTTTAACGCGGCCCGCGGTGGGCGTGGCAAAGTGCGTGCCGATGATCAGGATGTCCTGATCCACATAACGCTGCAGCAGGCTCTCCCGGGTGTCCTGACCCTGGGCCTGATCAAAGTCTGCTGAGCTGCACCAGTCGGTGCGGGTCATCTGCACCGGGTGATGAATACAGTCACCGGTAATCAGCGCCTCCTGCCCGTTGGAAGTGATATGCACGCTGACATGGCCGGGAGTGTGTCCGGGGGTGGGTTCCAGGCGCACCTGCTCACACAACTGATACTCCTCGTCGACAAAATCTACCAGGCCGGCATCCACCACCGGCTGCACCGAATCCGCCAGGATGGGGCCGTACTCCTGGTCATCCTGATTGGCATCCCAATACGCCCACTCCTTTTCCGCCACCAGATAACGGGCGTTGGGAAATGTCGGCACCCATTCCCCGTCCACCAGCATGGTATTCCAGCCGACATGGTCAACATGCAGGTGTGTGCACATGACCGCGTCGATACTCTCGCGCGGGTAGCCGGCTGCGGCCAGATCGTTGAGAAAATCCGTTTGCAGATTGGTCCAGGCGGGGATGCTGCGCTGTTTGTCGTTGCCGATGCAGGTATCCACGACAATCTTCCGCGCGCCCGTATCCACCACCAGTGCATGCACGCTCATGATCAGGTTGCCCTGCTCATCCATGAAGTGAGGGGCCATCCAGCCAATGTCTTTGCAGGCGTCCCGGGTTGCATCGGGCAGAATAAAACGGGTTCCCCCGGCAATCTCCAATTCAACCACCCGGGTGACCTTAACGTCGCCTATCTGCCACTGGTTCAGCAGCTTGTTCTGCCCTTCACTCATCACTTTCCCCTGATTTTCGCGCAGCTTTAACCTTAACAAATTCCGGCCAAAACAGCCCCGGCACTTGCGGTACACAGCAGGCAGTTTTGTTATGGTTAGGCTTGGGAAAAGTTAAGAGGGCTGCTGAAATGGGTATTGTAGATGTTGCATCTACGCTGGTGCAGGTGCCTACCCTGCTGAAACTGAAAAAAGGCATGATCCCGCGGCCCCTGGACGTCGCCGACTGTATCGGCGCCCGCGTGGAAGCCAACGCGGAAAACCTGGGCCAGCACAACGCGGTTGTATTTGAAGGCCGCGAGCTTAACTGGGCGCAGTTTAACGGGCTGGCCAACCGCTACGCGAATTACCTCAGCGGCCAGGGCGTAAAGCGCGGCGACACCATCAGCCTGATCATGGAAAACCGCATCGAATTCCTGGCGCTGATTGTAGGCCTTAACAAACTGGGGGTAACCGCAGCCCTGATCAACACCAACCTGCGCGGCCGGCCGCTGGTGCACTGCATATCCGTCACCGAATCGTCCAAATGCATAGTGGGCGCTGAGCTGGCTGAAGCGGTGGCCGAAGTGCGTGCGGAATTACCGCTTACCGAAGGCAGCGACTATTTTGTTGTACCCGACGGCGAACGCAATTTCCCGGCAGAGTGGTGCATCAACCTGGCCGCCGCCAGCGACAACGCTTCCACTGACAATCCGCCCGACACAGCAGCGACAACCCTGGGCGAAACCGCGTTATATATCTTCACCTCCGGCACCACCGGCCTGCCGAAAGCGGCGGTGTTATCCAACCGCCGCTGCCTGATAAGTTGCGACATGGCAGCCAAAGCAGGCCTGAAATGCAAGCCCAGCGACCGCCTGTACCTGTGCCTGCCGCTGTACCACGGCACCGGACTGATGATCGGCGCCTGCGCGGCAATCAGCGCCGGCTCCAGCATGTTCATCCGCCGCAAGTTTTCCGCCAGCAATTTTCTGCCCGAGATACGCCAATACAACTGCACGTGCCTGATCTACATCGGCGAGCTGTGCCGTTACCTGACCAACATTCCCCAGCAGCCCGACGACCACAAAAACCCCCTGCGCGCGATGATGGGCAACGGCCTGCGCCCGGATGTATGGATGGATTTTAAGCAGCGTTACAAAATTAAACGCATTGCTGAATTTTATGGTTCATCCGAAGGCAACGTGGCTTTCGCCAACCTGCTGAACAAAGATTGCACCGTGGGCATGACTTCCGCGCCCATTGCGCTGGTGCAATACAATGTCCACGACGACGAAATCGTGCGCGACAACAACGGCCGCTGCATCGAGGTGAGCCCGGGAGAAGCCGGGTTGCTGCTGGGCAAGATCACCGAAGACACGGTATTTGAAGGTTATACCGATGTGGAGGCTACGGAAAAGAAAATCCTCCGCGGCGCCCTGGAAGAAGGTGACGCCTGGTTTAACACCGGCGACCTGATGCGAACCGTGGATGCGGGCTTCACTCTCGGCTACGACCATTACCAGTTTGTCGACCGGGTGGGTGATACTTTCCGCTGGAAGTCGGAAAACGTATCCACCAATGAGGTGGGTGAGATCATCAACGGTTTTGACCAGATCAAATTCTGCAACGTGTACGGGGTGGAAATTCCCGGCGCCGACGGCCGCGCGGGCATGGCGGCGCTGAACCTGGAGGACGGCGTCACGGAACTGGATTTGGAGGCTTTTGCCGCCTATGTCCGCCGCGAGCTGCCCGCTTATGCGGTGCCGGTGTTTCTGCGCATCCAGCCGGATATAGATGTCACCGGCACCTTCAAAATGGTTAAGGGTGATCTGCGCAAGCAAGGTTACAACATCAGCGAATACAGCGACCCGGCTTTTGTCATGCGCAATGGCGAGCAGGCTTATACGCCGCTGGACGCAGAGTACGTGGACGTGATCAGGAGCGGCGGCGCCGGCTACTAGCGGTTACCGGGTACAGGCCAAAGCGAAGAAAGAGGTAAAAGGGAAGGGGCGACCTACCGCAACCAGGGACGGGAGGGAGCTAACAACCCGTGAGGGAGCGAGCGGTTGCGATAGGTCTGACGCTGACCAGACTGCTCACTTGGTCAACGTCATGGCGGCTACTTTAATGAACGCAAATGAACCGAAACTGAACGATCATGCAGTTCACCGCAGAATTTAAAAAAGCCATCGCCGCCGGTAACGTGCAACTGACGTTCCGCAACTGGCAAAAACCCCAGGCCAGGGCCGGCGGCTGTTATAACATTCCACCCCACGGCGCCATCGAGGTAGAGCAAATCAGCCTGTGCACGCTGGCGGAAGTTACCGCCGGGGATCTTAAACAGTGCGGCGTCGCTGATATGGAAGCGTTGCGCAAACTGTTGCGCTTAACCGCCGGATGCCCGCCGGATCTGCCCCTGTACCGTATAAAATTCCGCTACCTGGGCGCCGCGGCGGTGAAGCAGCCGCGCACCGCCGAGCAGCCTGACCCGGAGCGGATGATCAAGCGCCTGCCCACCTGGGCTTACAGCTATCTGGCCGCCATTGCCGAGCATCCGGGACGGCGCGCCGGCGACCTGGCGCCGCTTTTCGAGATGCCGCTGCCGGCCTTCAAAGCCCGGGTACGCCGTCTCAAGACGCGCGGTCTGACCATCAGCCTGGACACGGGCTACCGCCTCAGCCCGCTGGGCAAACAGGTGCTGGGGCTGCTGCAGCAGCAACAGGCACAGCAATAACAGAGAATCCCATATGGCCCCAAAAGCAGTCCTCCTGGACCTGGGTAACGTTGTGATCGGCGTCGACTTCCGGCGCGTGTTTAACGCCTGGGCGGCCGCCGCCGGCACCGCCCCGGACAGGTTTCACAGCCGCTGGCGGATGGATGATGCCTACCGCGGGCATGAACGCGGCGAACTGAGCTTTGCTGAATACACCGCCCACCTGTCCCAGGTGTTTCAGGTTGAGCTCAGCGCTGAACAGTGGCAGGACGGCTGGAACGACATCTGGACCCAGCCTTTCCACGACGTGATCGAGCTGCTGCCCCAGGTGGCGGCCCGTTACCCGCTGTATTGTTTCACCAACACCAATGACACCCATGCCGTGTACTGGCGCCGCCATTTTGCCGACGCTTTAGGCCACTTCGAGCGCATTTTTGTCTCTTCCGAAATGGGTGAACGCAAACCCGACCCAGCCGCGTTTACCCGGGTCTGCGAGCACATCGGCACCCACCCCGAGCAGGTGCTGTTTCTCGACGATACCGGTGAAAACGTAAACGGCGCCGGCAGGGCCGGTCTGCAGGCCCGGCAGGTGGACAATGAAGCCGCCGTTGTCAGGCAGTTAACCGCCCTGCTCCAATAGCGTCAACGTGCGCAGCGCCGCCGTCCGGCTGGCGCCGCAGATCTGCGGCTCCGCCTTAAACCCGGCACACACCGCCGGACGTGCTGCATCACCCCACAGGCGGCAGCGGTTCGCCGCATCAAGCTGCACACAACGTTGTCCGGCGGACTTGCCCAAGGGCATGCCGGGGATGGCTGAACTGATCGAAGGCGCTATACAGCACGCACCGCAGCCCGGGCGGCAATTCATCAGGCGCTGCTGAACTGGTGCGCCAGCGCCGCGTACTGCTCAACCATGGGCAACACGGTATCCGCGTCCGCCGGCGGCAGGCCGAATATGACCCGGTCAAAGCCCACGCCCAGCAGGTATTCCACCGCTGCCGGATCAGGCCCAACCCCAAACACGCTGAACTGCGGCTGGCCCTGCCGGCCGGCGGCTGACCAGGCTTCCCGGGTCAATTGAATGCCGTCTTCGTAACTCACCGCACCGCTGGCGCGGGCGCGGTCCGCGTCCTGGTAAATCGGAAACCAGCCATCACCGTATTCAGCAATACGCTTATAGACGTACTTGGACGATGCCCCCAGCAGCACCGGCGGGCCGCCGGCCTGTTTGGGCTTCGGGTGGGACCACAGTTTGTCAAAGTCGACAAACTCGCCGTGGAATTCCGCTTCTTCGTGCTGCCAGATCTGCCGCATGGCCAGAATACGCTCGCGCAGGATCTTCCAGCGGTGTTCATAAGCGGTGCCGTGGTTTTCCATCTCTTCCGCGTTCCAGCCGGCGCCCACCCCCAGCAACAGCCGGCCGTTGGAAATAAAGTCCAGGGTAGCTGCCTGTTTGGCCATAAGGATCGGGTCGCGTTCGGTCACCAGGGCAATACCGGTGCCGACCTTTAGTTCCGAGGTTACCGACGCAGCCGCGGTCAGCGCTACAAAGGGATCGTGGGTGTGCCAGTATTCCTGGGGCAGCTCCCTGCCCCCGGGCCAGGGTGAGCGGCGGTTGGCCGGAATATGGGTGTGCTCAGGAAAGAACAGGGATTCAAAGCCGTGGGCTTCCGCCTCGCGCCCCAGAATTGCCGGTGCCACCGCGTAGTCGGTGGCAAAAATCAACAGGCCAAAGTCCGCCATCTGCCCTCCCGGGCCGTTACCGTAAGTCCGGCGCAGTTTACAGGGTTTGCTTTTTGGCCGCCTGCTTCTCGAGGCTGTTCAGATAACGGTCGATCTTCTTCAGGTAACGCTGGGCCGCTGCTTCGCGGTCCGCGTTGGGACCCACGTTATACGCTGCCAGCGCGCAGCCCTGATCGCCGCCGCAGCGCTCCAGCATATGCGACAGCACCTGGGCGCCGCAGTAGACGTTGATTTCCGGATCCGTCAGGTCCGGGTCGCCGCAGAACTCACCCCAATAGTCCGGACGGATCTGCGTTGGGCCCACCGCGCCGACATTTGAACGCACGGACTTGCGGAAAGAACTTTCCGTTACCACCAGACTGGCGAGTAACTCCGGCGCCAACTGCTGGCGCTCGGAAGCTTCCAGAATCCAGTCGGCAAATTCCTCCGCAACCTGATTCTCGATGCCAAAGGCGTTGCTTACTTTGTCACCAAAGTGCGCCACTTCCCGTTGCCGGATGAGACGCCCCACCGCCGCGGGTTTAGCCAGCGCATATTCCTGGACTTCCTTGTTAGCAATGACATTGCCGACGGTAAAACTCACCGTCAGCAACGCGAACACACCAGCCAACGCGCCACCAGCCACCTGGTAACCGGTGCGCGGCAGCCTGCGCAACCAATGCGCAGTTCTGCTATGAGACGCTGCCAGAGCGAGTCTGACTAACATACGTAGCAACGGCTGCATCAGCGTGCTCCGTTTGTTTTCGCCCCGGTCCCTGGCTTGTTAATGTCGACTCTCGCTGTGGGAGTTGTTCGAGCCATACGTTCTTATTCCTTGCGATTTTTCGCTTGTTATCTTCAAGTGTCCGTCAATGTGACGTAGCCGCACATTCAGTGTGACGTGCCGCACATTCTACATTTGCCGGCTCACTGTATGAAGCCAATCTTAGCCACAAGTTCAACAGGGGTTGCCGCCAGGTTGTAAGGATCTGTTAAGTGAGTGAGCACTTGCGCTGTAAGCCCTCGCCGGAGGCATTTCGAGCACCTGACTAGAAACAATTACCAGCCTGCATAGAAGCTATTGGTATAGAAAGTTTCCGATATCAGGGCGCGCAAAACCGCCTGTTTTATACGTCTGCAGACAAAGAAAATAATTATTAGCGAATTCGCTAAATGTCTTGCAGAGCACGGCTCCGGCAAGTTAGGATTTATTTAGCACGATTGCTAAATATAACAGTAAACCTTGCTGACAACCCTGCCGGCAAACGGAGGTCCACCATGAGCGATGTGAACACTAATCAGAGCAATACTGTCATCTGCCACTACCGCGTCACCGCGGGCAACGAAAAAAAATTCGAGGCGCTGCTGGCTGAACACTGGCCTACCCTGCAGCGGCTGCAGCTGGTCAGCGCCGCCCCCTCACAGATTTTCAAAGGGCTTGAACAGGACAACGGCCAGCCCATCTATTTTGAAATTTTTGAATGGCTGCCCGGCGCCGTGGACCGCGCCCACGAACACCCCGAGGTGATGGCGGTATGGGAACCCATGGATGCTCTGTGCGAACAGCGCGGCGGCAAACCCAACATGGAATTCCCCCATGTGGGCATATGGCCGGCCCCCGGCACCGCCACATGACCGGGGAGCCCCAGGAGCAACAAAACACCCAACAAGGTATCGCTGAGGTCGAGCAGGCGGACGCGGTGTTCTCCGCCCTCGGCCACCCCGCGCGGCGGCAGATCCTGCTCTCGGTCCACTACCGCGGTACCTGCAGCGCCGGTGATATTGCCCGCCGCTTCGAATGCAGCTGGCCTACCACCAGCCGGCACCTCAGCACGCTGGTCAACAGCGGCCTGCTCAGCGTTGAGAAATCCGGCCGGCAGCGGGTATACCGGACCAACGACGCGGTGTTGCGGGAGGTGCTGAAAAAATGGGCCGGGTACTTCGAATCAAGCATCCCTAGTTCTGAGTAACTTTGAGGTTGTTCAGGGCTGGCCGGGCTGCGCATCGGGACCAGGTTTCTCGCCGCCCGGGGCCGGCCTGCGCTTACGAACGCGCTTCAGTTTTTGGGGATTTGTTTGTGAAGCCTGGTTGTTGTTCAGTTACCTGCGTCCTGGCTCACAGGACGTGGGGGTTACGGCGCTCACGCCGCCGGCCCTCCCGGCTGCCCTTCCTCCGCTCTTGAGCCTCGCTGCGCGAGTCTCACCGCTCCGT
>JANQOA010000319.1 GCA_028279305.1 Pseudomonadales bacterium | reverse complement strand
GGAAGCTTACCTGCGTCAGCGCACAAAGCTGAGTAAAGCACAGAAAGCGCATTGGCGGCGGCGCATGCTGTCCTCCTGGCGCCGCGCGTTCCGTCACGTCGGCTGGCGCCGGGATGACCCGCTGCCCACGGCCTATGTATACAGCCGCATGTTTTACCGCGTGCTGCGGGGCAACCTCTAGCCCGGCCCGTGCATATGCGTACCGTTGAAGACAATGTGATTGTTGTTCACATCGGTCATCTGGAATCGAACCTTGGCCATGGCCGCCAGGCTGTTGGTAACAGCCTGGCCGTGGGAGTCTCCCTGCACCAGCAGATAACCCAGATAATCTGAGGCGCTGTCCCGCGGTGCGCTGACCATGTCGCCGGGATTTTTCCATAGCTGCAGAGCACGCACCCCGCGGGCGCTTCCGGCCAGATCCAGGCCGCTCACCCGGTCCAGGCACCCGCTCACCGCAGCGACAAAAAACTTGGCCTCGATAATGCACCGGGCGGCGCGGTGGTGCCGGTCTGCGCGGCCAAAAAGAGCGCGGATGCCTTCGCGGATCAGGTCCACGCCGTAGGCCGCTTGAATGGCGGGCCATACAAAGGCGCCGCCCATTCTCGGATTGACTTCTATCACCTTGATGCCCCCATCCGTCGCCACCAGTTCCACGTGATGATTGCCGTCTTTCAAACCCAGCAGGTCAAGGGCGCTGGCGGCACAGTTGATGAGATGGCGCTGTTGAGCTTGCGGCAGTTGGCTCGGATAGGTGGTTGAGGTTTCTATCAGCTCGGGTAGCTTGATTTCCGGGTTATCCGCTACCGCGGCAAAACATACCCGGCCGCGCTGTAACACCAGCTCAACGTCCACCTCCGGTCCGTGCAACTGCTGCTCAAACAGAATGCCGGCCCGGGCGCTGCCGCTTTTTTTGTCGTCAGCGTTGCCGGCGGCTTGCAGATAGCTGTTGATGGAGCTCCAGGCGGCGCGGGCTTCATCCTCGCTGGAGATGCCCATAATTACCCCGCGGGAACCGGCCCCGCGGGACGGTTTGGCCACGCAGGCTGCGCTGATGCGCGCAAAAATCCGTGCCGCGTCGTCTTCACTATAGGCGATGCCGTAAGGAATGGACAATGCGGCGTCCCGGGCAAAAAGCTCCCGCATGCGGAATTTTGATTGCGCCGCACGGACCGCGGTCAGGGGGTTACCGGCGCAGTCCAACACCTGGGCAAACACCGCGGCGATCTCCGCAAAGTCATTAAACGGGGTGTATACGGCGTCGATGCGGATACCATGGCGGGAAAGCTCAGCGCTGAGCTGTTGCGCCAGCGTCTGCTGTTGGGACGGGTCCGTCGCATGCAGGGGCAGGTGGATCACTTCTTTAAGTGAAAACCCTTTAGATGAAAGGCCGGTAAGCTCCGTACCGGTGGGGTAATCACGATGCGGCTGGTCAACCAGTACCACCGCCGTGTTCAGTTCACGTGCCGCCTCCAGAACGCGTTCCAGCACGTAGTGCCGGTGGGCTGCCGAGCCGACAAGCAACAGGTGTTTCATTGGATTGTGAAGGTCAGAGTTGCCCAGTTGGACTCGTAGGGAATGCGCGGCACTTCCGCCCCCAACCAGACCAATAAGGGGCTGTACCAATACTCCTGGTCACCGGTCCGCTGGATATCAATGTACTTTATGTACCAGCGCCCGCTTTCACTGACGGCAAATTCGATCACGCCATCATCGCTGCTGCGTTGGCTGAAGTAGGCGTGGGTTTCACCGCCCGGCACTACTTCGTTGTGTTCCGAGTTAACGTATACCAGCCGGTTTGCCGCCGGCGCGCCGCCGATCAGCAGTTGCACCCTGAAATTGCCGCCCGCCTGCACGGCAGCCGGATTCTGCAGCGGTACAAATTCCACCGGGTGCCCCAACACGGTGTCAAAGCCTGCGCCTGCATTGCCGCCGACCTGCACAATGGCTTTGGCAAACTTGGTGTACTTCTCCGCTGACGCTACGTTCTGCTCAGCCAGCGCTTGACGCGCCTGCAAGGCGTCGGTCAGGCCTTCGTTGCGCAGATACTGATTAAATTTGTCGCCAGCGAGGCGCGCCATGCGCGTGCGGGTGGCTGCGCCGACGGCATAAGTCCCTTCACGGTCGGGCTGAAACAGCAGACGGCTGCGGGGTCCGGATAGCTCCAACCGCACCCGGGCGTTGTCCAGGACGCCGTTGGGACCGGCCACCGCATAGTCCCCCATCCAACGCAATTCCAGGTTGGACTCGTTCTTCCAGAAAGTACCGTTCAGCAGCCTGACCGCTACCTCACCCTCAGCCGGGTAACCCTGCGGGCCGGCCGCGGGTTTGGCGTACAGCGTATGAGCCTGGGGGCCGGCGGCCCAGAACAGGGCGGCCAGGCAGAATAGCGTTGCGAGGCTGATGTTCAGTTGCATGGTCCGTGTCCCGATGTGCTTATGTTCCCAGGGTGCGCTGCCTTGTGACGGGGTCATGCCAGCAGCATGTAAAGACCTGCAGCGGCCACCAGTACACCCAGGATGCGCAGCCACAGGTTGCCGCTGCTGATGCGGATGGCGCTGATGCCAATACCCACGCCGGCCAGATGAATGACGGCGGTGCCGAGCACAAAACCGGCGCCGTAAGCCAGAGGTTCAGCGATCAGAGGCATTTCAGTGCCGTGTGCATGACCGTGGAAAGTTGCAAAAAACGCCACGCTGCAGACTGCGATTGCCCGCGGCAGCAGGTTGTCGGCGGCAATGGCCAGGCCCAGTACCAGCACCGAAGCGGCAATGCCGGTTTCCACCAGCGGGATGTTGATGTCCTGCATGCCGAGAATGCTGCCCAGCACCATAACGCCAACAAATGTGGCCGGCACGTACCAGATCGCGCGGCCGCCAATCTGCGCGCTGAGCACGCCGACGCTGAGCATCGCCAGCAGGTGGTCCAGGCCCAGGGCGGGGTGCAGCAGTCCGGTCAGAAAACCCACGCCGCCTTCCAGTTCCTCGTGGGCTGAGGCCGGCAGTGCCGCAAACAAGGTGATAACAGCCAGCACCGGGCTGAGCGGGATGTGGGAAGACATCGGCTGTGTCTGTGTTTCCTGCGGACGTATCAAGCGCTTATTCCTGTTTTGTTCGAGCTGCCTGGCCCGGCGCGCCGGGCGGGACATCGTAAATGATTAGCCGGCCAACACATGTAACCGGCTTGTAATGATCTGTTATGAGGACGCTGCCGCGGCCTGGACAAAGCTGCACAGAGTAGGCTCGCGGACAGCAAATTTTTGTGAAATTTGTGCTGCTAAATACCTGTCAGCAGCGCTCTGCGGCGGGCGGACAAGAAGCCTGCAAGGGAGCGGTTATAGTGATTAAAACTGATGTAGTTCAGCGTGCGCGGGTTCCAGGGCTCGTGCCAGCTGTAGTCGGACATCAGGTTAATTTCGCGTACCCGCCCCTGTTCAGCGTAGCGGGCCAGGGCTGCATCGATCATGACGTGGCCCGGCGCCACACCCTTCAAGCCGCCTTCCATTGCCGTTTTCAACATGTAGCTGGAGCGGTTGAGGCTGAGGTAAACCTGGGCCCCCACGGTGCGGCCGGCGGCTTGCAGAAGCACAATTTCCACGCCGCCGTGGTTGGCAAATTCCCGCATCACCCGGCGGTAAAAACGCAGTTTCCAATCCTGCAGGGCAATTGCGGAGGGTTCCGGGTAACCGTCTTTGGCCGCGCCGGGGTCACCTTTCCAGCCGGACATCTCGAGCTGCAGAAACTCATCAAAAGCCGCGTCGATCTGTTCCGCCCGGGTGATCCATTGCAGGTCAAAATTGCCCATCTCCCGTAAGCGGCGTTTGCTGCGCTTAAGGTTGTTGCGGAACTTACTGGTTAAACCGGCGATGCTCTCATTGTACGGCAGCACATCGATGACCATACACCGGTAAGGCTTGACCTGACTGAAGGTTGCCGCGTCTGCTGGATGCAGGCACCGAGCCATGTGGGAGGTCTCCAGCACGCCGGTGTCCGCGACGTAGAATACATCCCAGCCCGGCTTGCGGCCGCGGCGGGCTGCATTACATACCGCCCGCCACACGGTCCGCTTATCTTCCTGATCGGCAATGGCGCAGTCGCTGGTATGCAGGCCCTGATCCCTGGCCAGGGCGGAGCGCCTGATCCATCTTCCCGCCTGGGCAAACACCGGGAACACCGCAACCAGTTCGCCGCCGCGGCGCACGGTGATAAAATCCAGAGGGTCAACAGCATTTGCGCTGCGCTGAAAGTAAGCCAGATACCAGGCGGGATGCTGGTTAAATGCGCGGTCTTCAATGCAGTTCAGCAGCTCCAGCCAGTCGTCAAACAAATGACGCAAGCCCCGCAGACCGCTGGATTGCTGAACGACGAGTGCTGACATAATTGGGGCTGCGTGCAACTTGTGACCGCGTGCAAGACAGCGCCTAGCTTAGCTGGCATCATGCGCCTGCTCAACAAGAGCTTTCACGGGATGTGATGCCCGCCGGCAACAGCAGTAAACACTGATGAGATTTGTAAAGGAGCAGTTAAAACGCGCCCTGAGCGCGGTGAATTACGGGCTTGGCAGTTTCAAGGACAAAATTCTCATAGTCGGTGACGGGCGCAGCGGTACCAACTGGTTGATAGACTTGTTAAACCCGGACAAGCGCTACCGGCTGATTTATGAACCATTTCACGGCTGGGAGTTCCGGCCCAAGCTGCCCGCACAGGCGGAATACCCATTCCCTTTGCTGCACGGCGCGGACCTCGAGCGTCAGTTCCGCAAAGCCGCGCGCGGCGAGTTTATTACCCGTAATGTCACCATTGAATTTCCCCGGGCACTGTACCAGGGCCTGATGATCAAGGACATTAATGCGCAGCTTGTGGCGGACGAACTCGACGCTGCAGTGCCGGGCATGCAAAAGATACTTATCATGCGCCACCCGTTTGCGGTGGCGGTGTCGAAACACAAGTACCGGGCTCATCATTGGCCCACTGAGCCGGACTACTTTCTCAACGGCGATGCCCGCTTCAGCGGCTTGTTGGCGCCTCAGGCCGACATCATCAGACACGTTAAGCAGAAGGCCGACCGGCACCTGCAGTTGATCTGTGTGTGGTGCGTGCTGCACAGAGTGTTGTTTAACGCGCGCACCATCGGGGATTACCAGGTGGTGTTTTACGAGCAACTGGCGGTAGATGCCATGAACGAGTGCCGGCGCCTTTATCACGGCATGCAGCAGCACGGCCGTTTCGAAAAGCAGCAGGGCCTGCTGCAGACGATTGTTGCAAAACGCAGCCGCGTGACCCAGGAAGACAACGCCATTGCCGCGTCGGTGGCAGGCCGGGCGGCGTGGCAGGATACATTGGATGCACGGCTGATCAGCGAAGGCGTGGAACTGCTGCGCGCATTCGGCCTGGAGCATATCTATGCGGATACACATTTTCCGCTGATCAGCGCGCGGCAATTGCAGGCGCGGCTTGCCGCCGCTGGCCGGGGGGCGGTGTGAAAGCGGAGCTGAGCCTGCGCCTGCTAGCGACCGCTGACGACTTTGACGTTGCCGCAGCAGCCTGGAGCAGTTTGCTGGCGCAGTTGCCGGCGGCGGTGGTCACGCAAAATGTTGAGTACCTGCAGGCTTACCTGCAGGCATTTGCACCTGCACCGGAGCAGTGCATGGCGGTCCTGGTTTATGCGGACAAGCAACTGGTGGCGGTGTTTCCCATGCGGCGCGCCAGCAGGCAACTGCTGGGGCTGACTTTGAAAGTGCTCGAGTTTCCGCAGTTGCCCATGCCCATTCGCGACGTATTGATTGCGCCCGGGGTGGCGCCGCAACGGGTTGTCGATTGCCTGCGCGAGCAACTGCACACGCTGATTGGCCCCTGGGACTGCCTGCACCTTGCCGACGTGCCGGCTACCAGCAGCCTGCTAACCCCGCTGTCCGGCACGGTGCATCGCAGCAGCGGCCTCAGCAACGCCATCAGCGTAGCCGGGGCGGGATATGTGCAGACCCGATTGAATTCCAATGCGCGCAACAATCTGCGCCGCAATATCAAAAAACTCAGCGCCCTGGGAGATTATCAATGCCGTACAGTGACCGCGCCGGGAAAGGCGCTTGAAGAGGCATTCAGCAGCTTCCTGGAAACCGAAGCCGCCGGCTGGAAGAGTGTTTCCGGGGGCAAACGTGCGGTGAAGCTGCATGCGGATCAAACGCAATTCTACCGCACGCTGCTGCATACCAAGGCGGCTCAGGGCCTGGCGCATATTCATCTGCTGCTGTTGGACGGGCGGGCGATTGCGTCGGACTATTGTGTGGTAACCAAGGATGTCAGCTTTTCCCTTAAACACGGCTACGATGAAACCTACGCTGCGGCTGCACCGGGAAATATTCTGCGCGCGTACACCATTGACTACTATGAACAGGATGCAACGGTAAACACGCTGGATCTGGTCTCCAACTGGGATTGGCACAGCCGTTGGAAACCCATGCAGCGCACCATCCACGACGTTAAGATTTTTAACCGCAGCGTTCCCGGTTACGCCGCCCTTGGCCTGCAGACCCTGCGCCGGCGTCTGCAGCATGCCCGGGCCTAGCCTTCAGCCCGTGTGCAGCGGGCCGATTTCCTCAAATACCCAAACCCGGCCGGTGCGCTTGTTCAGCGCCTGGCTCTGCTGGCGCTGAGGCCGTGTTTCATTCAGATCGCGGAGCACTTCAGCGGCGTCTTCAGCCTCGGTCTCATACACCGCAAGGTAGGGCAGCGGGCAGGCTTCACCGGCTTGGTCCGCTAATTTGAAGCGTTGGGCCGTACGCAGCCCGGTGGTATCCAGTACTTCTTTCAGGTGCAGATTTTCGTAGTAATCATTGTACTCATCTTCCTGACCCTCCGTGGGTTCGGTGAGGATCAGGACAAGGTGTTTTTTCGGCATGGTTTCCCCGTAATGTTCGGCACGTCAGTATATTAGTTGCGGGCGGCGCAAAATGCTGCCCCGCCGGTAGCGCTTGAGCGGTCAGGGAGCCGCCTCGCGCCAAGCCGCGGCATGACTGCCGGGTGGTGCGGAAGCTTGTTTCCAGACCGCCGGGGTGTGCGAAAACTCCGCGGCATGGGGTGGGCCTTCCAGCTTTCCCTCGGTACAGGGGAACCGTTGCAGATGCTTGCGTATGTCGGGGGGCTTAACGGCAAAGCCATCCGCCAGGCGGCCGAGGCTGCGCAGCCAGTTTGCGGTCTGCAGCAGAGACACCTCAACATGCCAGCTGCCGCCTTCGGTGAGCTGTTTCAGCAGCGCCGCCTGAGCGCCGAATGCCATCAGAAATCCCGACGCGTAATCGAGGATCGGCACGGGCAGGGATTTTGGCTCAGCGCTGCCGGCAGCCAGCATTTCCGCCTGGTTGAATCCGGCGGCGGTTTGTACCAGCGAGTCGAAACCGCGCCGGTCCCGCCATGGACCCCGGCTGCCGTAAGCACTCAGGGACACGCAGACAATACCCGGCCGGATCTCGGCCAACATGTCCGGCGCAAAGCCCAGGCCGCTTAACCCGCCCGGCCGGTAACCTTGCACAAAAACATGACCGCTGTGCAGCAGTTGGCGCAACGTGTCAGCATCTGCGGCTTTTTTCAGATCCAGGTGCACCGACCGCTTACCCCGGCTGGTATCGGTAATGGAGCTAATATTGGGAAGTTCGGGCGAGTTCACCAGCATGACCTCTGCGCCGTAGGCAGCCAGGGTGCGTCCGCAGATTGGACCGGCGAGAATGCGGGTGAGGTCCAGAACCCGCACCCCGGCCAGCGGACGTTGCTGCTGTTGCAGGGGATGCAGCGCCGCGCCCGGCGAAGATCCGCTGCCGATGCGTGAGATGCGCACCAGCGGCTGATTATTGTTGCTGACCGCATGGGGGTGGGCATCCCATTGCTCAAACGAACGGACCATGGCCACTACCAGTCCCTGTGCAGCCGCGGCCTGTTCATAATCCGCGGCCCGCCAGCCGGCCAGCGCCTGCTGCACGTCCTCGCGCTCAGCGCTGGCGTTCAGGCCCAGTAACCCCAGCGCGCCGTCACGGTGGTGGGCAAAATTGGCATGCACGCGCACGTAGCCGTCTGCCGTGGGATACAAGCCGGAAAATTTTTCCCAGGCGGACGGCGCGCGGCCGTTCAGGTGAAAGTAGCCGGTACATTCCAGTTCCGCCGCCCGCCGTTGCACCCGCACCTGCTGATGCCGGCCGCTGCGCTGGTGGTAAAGCTGTTCCGCCGCCAGCGCCGCGGCGCCGATACTGGCTTGCGCGGCGGCGCCGACGTTAAAAGATGACGGCAGGCTGGGGGCCTGCTCCGGCAGCTCAGCATTGGCCAGCGCGGCTGCCGGCAGACCGCAGTCATTCCAGACCGCCGCCAGGGCTGCGCTGGCGGTGCTGGCTGGGTTGTCGGTAGTGGCCATGAGTCTTTCCCTGCGGGTCAGCCTGCATCCTACACACAGCGTGGCTGTACCGTACAATAGCCGGGCTTATGCAACTATAAGGCTGGGTGGTGTGATGCTGGAAGATAAGGTGGCGCTGGTTGTCGGCGGCGGCCAAACCCCGGGTGAAACCATTGGCAACGGCCGTGCCACCGCCATCCAGTTTGCCCGCGAAGGCGCGCGGGTGGCGGTGGCGGACGTAGATCAGGACTCCGCACGGGAAACGGTGGACATGATCACCGGGGAGGGGATGACCGCGGAGGCTTATTATCTGGATGTGCGGCAGGAGAATTCCATCCGCGAAACCACCGCGGCGGTCCTGCAGCGCTGGCAGAAGATAGACGTGCTGCACAACAATGTCGGGGTCAGTATTGCGGGCGGGGACGCGGCGGTGGAAGACATAGCGGCTGCAACCTATGACCGGCTGGTGGAGATCAATCAGCGCGGCATGGTGCTGACCTGTAAACATGTGTTGCCGTGCATGCGGGCCGCGGGCAGCGGTGTGATCCTGAATGTGTCGTCCCTGGCCGCCTGGAAACCCTATCCGCTGGTGGGTTACAAAACCACCAAGGCTGCGGTCATTGCCCTGACTGAACAACTGGCGGCTTTGAATGCACGTTACGGTATACGCGCCAACGCTATCCTGCCGGGACTCATGAACACCCCCATGGCTATAGAATCCCGTATAACCGCGGAAACCTCACGGGCGCAGGTGGTGGCCCAGCGCGACCGGCAGGTACCGCTGGGCGGCCGCATGGGTACGGCCTGGGATGTAGCCCACGCGGCGGCGTTCCTGGCCTCGGAACGGGCCGGTTATATCACCGGGGTGGCATTGGCCGTAGACGGCGGTTTGTCGGTGAGCTGACCGGGCCTGTCACCCTGCGGGTGCCTGCAGAAACTCCAGTACCGCGCGGTTAAACCCTTCTGCGGCCTCGATGTTGACCGAATGCCCGCCATCCAGATGCACAACGTTGAGGTTGGGGCAGGTCTGCAGCAGCGCCTGCAGGTCGGTCTGAAATGACTTTTCATAACGCCCGTTGGTCAGCAGCAGCGGCTGTTGCAGGTTTGCCAGTTTGTCCCTGCAGTTCAGGTCAGCGCCGAGGCGTCCGCCGAGTTGGATACTGTGCGGCTGCATGGCATCAGCTTTTTCCACCAGCGCTTGCTGCACGTGCGGCGGGAAACGCCGCGCGTGAATCGGGTGATAGGGCAGCTGGCGCGGCTGTACAGTGCTGTCAGGGGCCGGGTCCCGCCGGTCCGCGTCAGCGGTCGGCGGGCCGAACGCGGAGCGTGAGTTTGTGACCACAACCCGGGTGCAGACGCCGGGATGTTGCAAGGCATACTGAATCACCAGCCCGGCACCGTAAGATTGGCCGATGACGGCCCATTGGTTTATGCCCTGGGCGCGCCGGATCTCTTCGAATTGCGCGGTATAAGCGGCGACGCTGAAGCAGGCCGGGTCTTCCGGCGCCGGCGAATCTCCGTGCCCCCACAGTTCCACCATCAGCAGATAATGTTCCCGGGCCAGAGCTTCGCGGTTCAGTAACCACTGGCTGTTGCAGGACATAAATCCGTGCAGCAGCATCACCGCGGGTGCGCCGGGGTCGCCGGCGGTTGTGCAAGCAAGCTTTGTCATATGCTGCGTTCCTGCCCCTCCCAGGCTGTTGCGCGCAGCTGTTTTTTGTCGATTTTGCCCACCGCTGTGCGCGGCAACTCAGCCACAAAATGAACTTGTTTGGGCGCCTTGACGCCGCCGATGTCGTCTTTGGCGGTTTGCATAATGTCCGCGGCACTCAGGCTGCAACCTGCTTCAAGCTGCACATAGGCGGCAACCGCTTCTCCCCATTTTGCATCCGGCACGCCGATCACCACGGCAAGCTGTACGCCGTGGATGCGCATCAACGCCTGCTCCACTTCGGTGGAGTAGACGTTAAATCCGCCGGTGATAATCATGTCTTTCTTACGGTCCACCACATACAGATAACCTTCGTCATCCATATAACCGATATCACCGGTCAGGTGCCAGCCGTTGACGCGGATTTTTGCGGTTTCCTCCGGGTTGTTGTAGTACCCCTCGCTGACCATGGGGCCTTGCACGGCAATCTCACCTTTGCTGCCGGCGGGCAGCGGGTGGGCGTTTTCGTCCACAATGGCCAGGGTGGATATGGGAGTCTCGCGGCCGACGCTCTTCAAGCGGGTGGGGTGGATGGGATTGTCCGGATTATTGTCCGTGAAGTGTTCCCGGGGATGCAGCCGGGCTATGAACATCGGGCATTCAGTCTGACCGAAACCGCCGCGCATGACCGGGCCAAAAGTTTCTATGGCTTCAACCAGCCGGCCGGTGGATATGGGCGCTGACCCGTAACTGACCGAATGCAACGAAGAGTAATCGATATCACCCACGTTGGGTTGGTCCAGCAGCGCGTAAATACCGGTAGGCGGCAGGAAAAAGTCGGTAATCCCCTCAGCCTCTATGGTGTGCAGAATCTGCTGGGGATCCACCTGTTCCATGATCACATAGCGCGCGCCTGAAGACATGCCGCACAAAGCGATGCGTCCGCCCACATGGGTCATGGGGGCTGCACACAGGACCACCGGCCGGCGCCCGTCGTACATCAGCCGGGTGGCGTATTCCAGGGCGCAGAAATTGCGGTGGCTGAGCATCACCCCCTTGGGTAAACCTGTGGTGCCGCCGGTTAATGGAATTGTCATTAAATCGGTGGGTGCCGGGCTGACCGGCCGGGGTTGGGCCGCAGCGCCGGACATCCATGCTTCCAGAAATGGGCTGCCGGCGGCCGGGCTGTCCAGGCACACGCGGGTCAGCGGGCTTGAGGTGCTGGCGGCAAACTCCGTCACCGGGTCCACAAAAGCCTGCTGGAAGAAAATGGCTTCACAGCCGAACTGCTGCAGAATCTTGACGTTGTCGCCGCTGGAATTCCGCGGATTAATGGGTATCCATATGCCGCCGGCTTTCAGAATGCCCAGGGTGCTGATAAATGATATGGCGGAGTTAAGGCTGTAAACGGCACCTTTCATGCCGGGGACAAAACCTTCTGCCTGAAGCTGCGCGGCAATCCGGTCCGACAAGCCGCCCACTTCAGCGTAACTGTAGGCTGTGCCGTTAAAGCGGAGGCATTCGTCGTCAGCGTATTTTTCGCAGGCGGCGCTGAGAATGGGTAAAAATGAGCGGTTAAAGTCCGGCAGATTGGTTTGCATGGTCCGCGGTCCGTG
The DNA here is from genome assembly GCA_028279305.1 of Pseudomonadales bacterium. Taxonomy (GTDB): domain Bacteria; phylum Pseudomonadota; class Gammaproteobacteria; order Pseudomonadales; family Azotimanducaceae; genus UBA4421. The sequence goes on along the minus strand of JANQOA010000319.1, from coordinate 993 downwards.
TAGGGTAAGTTATTTATTTCATGGCCAATAAATTATATTCTGCCTGCTTGGGCGCCGGTTCTCAAGGGTCATCTTTTACATGGTTCTATTTATCTTATTGCCGATCGTGTTATTTATTTGACAACCAATAAATTAAATCTATAATCTGCCGTCCGCAGATAGACTGACTCGAGGGGTGGCCGGATGACCGGGTATATGACCGAAGAACGGAAGTTGATTCAGGATACAGCCCGTGATTTCACCAGCCGCGAAGTGCTGCCGGTGGCCAACGAACTGGATCCGGAAAAGGGCCAGATTCCCCGGGAACTCATCAACAAAATGGGTGAGATGGGCTATTTCGGCATCCTCATTCCGGAGAGTTACGGCGGTTTGGGGCTGGGCGTATTTGAATATTGCCTGGTTGCTGAAGAACTGGCCCGGGGCTGGATGAGCGTGGCCTCAATCATTGCCCGGGGCAATAGTTTTTACCGTTCGGTGCCCGGCAGCGGCGACGAGCGTAACGACAAAATTGCCCGCATGGCTGTGGGTGATTATCTGGGCGCGTTTGCCATGTCGGAGCCGAATGCGGGTTCGGACATGGCGGCGGTCAGCTGCAAAGCCCGCCGCGAAGGGGATGAGTGGGTGATCAACGGCAACAAGTACTGGTGCACGTTTGCGGATGAGGCTGATTTTATCAGCGTGGTATGCCGGGTGGAGACCGAAGATCAGGCACGGCAGGCGGGCATGAAAAGCATAGCGGTGGAGAAACCCCGGGGGCAGTTACCCCAGGGTGTGGCCGGCGCGGCGATTCCGAAAATTGGTTACCACGGCTGGAAAACCTTTGAACTGGCCTTCGACAACACCCGGGTACCGGCCATCGATCCGCCGGAGGATGCGCAAAGCGGCGGCGGCGGTTTTGTCAGCATCCAGCAGGGCCTGGAGGTAGCCAGGGCGCATACCGCGGCGCGCTCCATCGGCGCGGCGGAAGGCGCCCTGCAGGTGGCGGTGGCATAC
>JANQOA010000290.1 GCA_028279305.1 Pseudomonadales bacterium | reverse complement strand
TGTGACAGGTTTCGGTTTAACGGCGTCCAGTTTGCCACAAACGCTGGCGCCGCGCCTGCACGCCGGGCGGCAGCGTTGGGCTGCTGTTAATAGGCGTAGCGGTGGGAATGACGCTTACGGTGATGGTAGCCGTGGTCGTGGCGGCGGTAAGGGTTGTGGTAACGGTGGTAGTGCCGGTACGGCTGATAGTAGTAACCGCGTTTACGGTACCGTTTGTTGCGGTAGTGCCCGCGGTCGTATTTACGGTAGTGCCTGTTGTGGTACTTGTGGCGGTGGTAGCGGCGGTGCTGGGAATAGCGGTGTTTGCGGTTGTATTTGTGTCCGTGGTAGCCCTTGTGATGGGCGCTGTAGTGGGCGTGGATAAATTCGCCGTCGCGCGGGTGGGCGTCAGCCGGTTCAGTGGCGGTCAGGGCCACCACCGCCGCTGCCGCGGCAATCAACATGTGGTACTTCATGGCTCTTCCATCAGATGATGTGCAAGCCAGCTTAACTTCACATTTCTTAACGCCGGGTTAACCGTTTCTGAACGGATGCTGACCCCGGCCGGACCGGGGCATGCGCTTAATCCGGTTCCGGCTCAGTCCAGATACTTGTCCGTTACCGCGCCTTCGCTGGCTGTGGCTACCAGCCGCGCGTACTTAGCCAGGGTGCCGCGGGTGGCGTAAGGCGCGGGACGTTGCCAGTTGGCCCGCCGGGCAGCCAACTCCTCGTCGTCCACATGCAGGGTTAATTCCCGGGTCTGGGCGTCCACGGTGATACTGTCGCCGTCCTCAACCAGGGCAATGGTGCCGCCTTCAAAAGCTTCCGGAGTGACATGGCCGATGACAAAGCCGTGTGAACCCCCTGAAAAGCGGCCGTCGGTAATTAATGCCACGTGCTCGGACAGGCCGCGGCCGTTGATAGCGCTGGTGGGGCTGAGCATCTCGCGCATGCCCGGCCCACCCTTGGGGCCTTCGTAGCGGATGATCACTACATCACCCTTCTGCACGGTGCCGTCCATGGTGGCCGCCATGCCTTGTTCCTCGCCATGGAAACAGCGTGCCGTGCCGGTGAACTGCAGGCCTTCGTGGCCGGTGATTTTGGCCACCGCGCCTTGCGCCGCCAGATTACCGCGCAGCACCACCAGGTGACTGTCCGGTTTGATAGGGTTCTGCAGCGGGCGGATGATTTTCTGCTCAGCCGGGTAGTCGGGCACATCGGCCAGATTTTCCGCCAGCGTGCTGCCGGTGACGGTCAGACAGTCACCATGCAGCAGTCCCTCCTGCAGCAGGGTTTTCATCAGCGGTTGGATGCCGCCGATTTCGATCAGTTCACTCATGGCGTATTGCCCGGCGGGGCGCATGTCCGCAAGTACCGGCACCCGGGCACCCACACGGTTGAAATCATCCAGCTCCAGCTTGATACCCGCGGCGTGGGCAATAGCCAGCAGATGTAGTACCGCGTTGGTGGAGCCTTCCAGGGCAATGACTACCGATATGGCGTTCTCGAATGCCTCCAACGACAGCATATCGCTGGGTTTCATGCCGCGTTTGATCAGGTTCTGTACGGCGGCACCGGCACGGTAGCTGTCCTCTTTCTTGGCGTCGCTGACGGCGTTCTGCGCGGAACTGTTGGGCAGTGAAAGCCCCAGTGCTTCCAGCGCCGAGGCCATGGTATTTGCCGTATACATGCCGCCGCAGGAGCCCGGCCCCGGGATGGCGGTTGATTCCACTTCTTTCAGTTCGATGTCTGACACCGTGCCCGCCGCATGGCCGCCCACGGCTTCAAACACGGAGACTATGTCGCGGCGCTCTGCGCCGGGCAGAATGGTGCCGCCGTAAACAAATACCGCCGGGCGGTTGAGGCGGGCGATGGCCATGCCGCAGGCCGGCATGTTCTTGTCGCAACCGCCGATGGCCACAAAACCGTCGAACCCCTGGGCGCCGACCACGGTTTCGATGCTGTCAGCGATGACTTCCCGCGACACCAGCGAGTACCGCATGCCGGGGGTGCCCATGGAAATGCCGTCCGAAACGGTGATGGTGTTGAACTCCACCGCTTTGCCGCCGGCGGCGTCCGCGCCGCGGGCCGCCTCTCTGGCGAGTTCGTTGATGTGCATGTTACACGGCGTCACCATGGACCAGGTGGAGGCAATGCCGATCTGGGGTTTTTTGAAATCTTCCTCGGTAAAGCCCACCGGGTACAACATGGCCCGGCTCGGGGCCTGTTCAACACCGTCGACAACAATTGAAGAATAGGGGCGGTCGTCTGCCATTTTTATTGGTCCCTAAAGTTGTTTGCTCATCACAATTGAATTGCGTTGCCAGTTGTACAGGCTCTGTTTCTGCCGTGGCAGCTGCTGCGGGCTGGTTTCACTGAAGCCCTGCTCCAGAAACCAGTCCTTGGTCTGCGTGGTCAGCACAAACAATTCGCTGGCGCCCAGGCGCCGGGCTTGTTCGTGAGCAGCCTGCAGCAACCCCTGCCCGAGCCCCGGGCCGGCCTGGCGCCGGTAATTCTCGTGTACCGCCAGGCAGGCTAGCTCAGCATGCCCGCCGTACGGATAAACGGCACAGCAGCCCACCACAATGCCGTCCAGTTCCGCCACCAGGAAGTATTCGATTTCCTGTTCCAGGCGGTCCCGCTCGCGGCGCACCAGCACCCCGGCTTCTTCCAGCGGCCGGATCACTTCAACAATGCCCGCCACGTCGGCGGCCTGAGCCGGCCGCACGCTGCGGGACTGCTGCTCGACAATTTGCGTACCGATACCCTCAGCGGTAAACAACTCCGCCAGCAGGGCGCCGTCGTCGGCAAAAGAAACCAGGTGGGCTTTTGTCACCCCGCCGCGCACCGCCCGCGCCAGGCAGGCAAAGTGCATTTTCTGTTCGTCACTCAGATAAGCGGTGCGTTCCAGCTCCGTTGGGGTCAGGGTACTGATACGGGCACCGTCCGCGTCAGCCACATGGCTGATGTCGCACAACATAAGTAATTTGTCAGCCCTGATCTGCACGGCAATATCCGCGGCCACTTCTTCCGCCGGCAGATTGAACGGCTGGCCTGAGGAAGAGTAACCCAGAGGCGACTGCAACACCGCCGCACCGTGCTGCAAGGTGGTTTGCATACGCGCTTTTTCGACCCGCCGAACCGTGCCGGTTAACAGGTGGTCGACACCATCAACAATCCCCACCGGTCTGGCCACCACAAAATTGCCGGTGATAACCGGTACCTCCACGTTGTGCAGGGGGGTATTCGGCAGGCCGGTGGCAAACAGCGCTTCCAGCCGGGTGCGTATCTGGCCGTAGACGCCGCTGATGCTGTGCATGGCGGCCGCGTCGGTCACGCGGCGGTGCTGGTGGTAACGGGATTCCGGCAATACCTCTTCGATCTGCGGCCGCGCGCCGTGCACCAGTACCAGGCGCACTCCCAGCACATGCAGTAAAGCCAGGTCGTGGATGATGTTGGTCAGATTAACATGTTGCAGCGCTTCGCCGGGCAGCAGCACCACAAACGTTTTGTCGCGGTGGGCGCTGATGTAGGGTGTGCTGCCCCTGAACCATCGGGCGTACTCTTCGCTGCTTTGCCGGGTGTCCATGATGGCGGACGGATCAGGCTACACAATAGCGCTGGATAACCTGACGCAGAATGTCAGTGGCGGGCGCAATCTGTTCCCGGGCCAGATACTCGTTGGGCTGGTGGGCCTGATCGATGCTGCCGGGACCAAAGATAACCGTTTCCATGCCCAGGCTTTGCAGGAAGTGGCCCTCGGTGCCGAACGCCACGGTGCCCGGCGCATTGCCGGAATGGCTTGCCAGGGTCTGCACGAGGTCGCCCTGCAGATTGCTTTCGAAAGGCGGTACCGGCGGGTAGTGGGTGTTGAATTCCAGTTGCGTGCCGCAGCGTGAAACGGTTTGCTGTAAGCGCTGCTGCAGCGCCTCGAGGGTATCGTTGGTGTCCATGCCGGGTAGCAGGCGCAGGTCAATCTGCAGTTCCGCATGGGCGCAGATGCGGTTGGGGCTGTCGCCGGCGTGCATGCAGCCCAGGTTCATGGTGGGAATCTGCACTTCAAACGCCGGGTTGCGGTTGGCCTCCGCCAGTTCCTGGCGGAAACGGATGAGTTCACCCATCACGTCATACATCGAATCCAGAGCGTTGCAGCCCAGGTCCGGATTGGAAGAGTGCCCGGAAGCGCCCTGCAGGCGGATAGACATGAACGCTATGCCCTTGTGGGCGTATACGGGCATGAGGCCGGTGGGTTCGCCGATGATGGCGTAGTCCGCGCGGGGCTTGCCGCTTTCGACCAGATAGCGGGCACCGGCCATGGAAGATTCTTCGTCAGAGGTGGCGACAATGGTCACCGGCGCGCTTCGCTTGTGCTTGAGGAAGGTGCTGACGGCCTGCAACGCCACGGGGAAAAAGCCTTTCATGTCGCAGGCGCCCAAGCCGTACAGGCGGTTGTCCGCTTCGGTGATGGTGAACGGGTCCGTCTGCCATTTGTTTTCGTCAAACGGCACCGTGTCCGTATGGCCGGCCAGCACCAGACCGCCGTCCGTGCCCGCCCCCGGGCTGTTGGCCGGCAATGTGGCCACCAGATTGGCTTTATGCGGGGCATCGGGCAGGGGCATCAGTTCGGTTGCAAACCCAAGCCCATCCAGCCAGTTAGCGAGATGCTCCACCACGCGCAGGTTACTGCGGTCGATGTCCGCGGTGGTTGAGCTTACCGAGGGCTCAGCCACCAGGGTGGTTAACATTTCGTCGAATTCAGGTAACACTGTTAAGTCTCTTGCCTTTCCCCCTGTTTTCAGGGCGGGCTATTGTGCCAAAAAAGATGCGTATTGTAGTCTGCGGGGGGTACAAAATGTACTTAAGCGGCTCAATTACCGGGTTTTTTTCCGCTGTGAACGGCGTCAAAACTGCAACCCGCGGGTGTCCTTTTCTGACGGTTTTTCGCTTGCAAAAAGTGCCGCGGAGGTAATACTGCCCCTCCGACAATTGCGTTTATGGATTAAATGCGTGGCCACTTCTCCGCACGACAATACAGCTTCTGAACAGGGCCAGGAGGCCGGGGCAAAACCCCAGTTGCAAGCCGTTGCCGGGGCCAGCCCTAAAGCCGCGGACGCCGCCGCCGGCAGCGCCAGCCGTTATTCGGATCACCGCGGGTTTGGCGGCAGGAGCAACCCGTTTGACGCGGGGGCGGAAATCCTGCTCGACCTGCCGGTGGTGCTTGATGCGTTGGTTGAAGACGGTTACATCAGTCAGCGCCAGGCTGAGGACGTGCTGATTGCGCCGCGCACCAAACGCGAACTCAGCATGCACCCGCTGGAAATTGTTGCCTTCCGCGAGTTTGAAAACCGCCGCCACGAAGGCCACCCCCTGGATCTGGAAACACTGACTTTGTGGCTGTGCGAGCGCGGCGGACAAGACTACGAACGCATCGATCCGCTGAAAATAAACGTTAACGCTGTTACCGAAGTAATGTCGTACGCGTTTGCCCAGCGCCACAATATTCTCGCGTTGGAAGTGGCGGACGACTATGTGGTGATTGCCAGCGGGCAACCCTACATGTATCAGTGGGAAAGCATGCTGACGCAGACTCTGCGCGGCCGGCGCATCCGCCGGGTGGTGTGCAACCCCGCTGATTTGACCCGTTATCAGCTGGAATTCTACAGCATTGCCCGCTCCGCGCAGAAAGCCGAAGAGGCGGGCATGGAAGTGTCCGGCATCACCAACCTGGAGCAGATGCTGGAACTGGGCGGCATGAAGTCGCCGGAAGCCAACGACGCCCACGTGGTGAATATTGTCGACTGGCTGCTGCAGTACGCCTTTGATCAACGCGCCAGTGATATACATATCGAACCGCGCCGGGAAAAAGGCCTGATCCGGTTTCGCATCGACGGCATTCTGCACCATGTTTACGAGTTGCCCGGCGCGGTTAACACCGCCGTAACCAGCCGTTTGAAAATTCTCGGCCGCATGGATGTGGCGGAAAAACGGCGGCCCCAGGACGGCCGCATCAAGACCCTCAGCCAGGACGGAGACGAGATTGAACTGCGCCTGTCGACCTTGCCCACGGCCTTTGGCGAGAAGATGGTCATGCGTATCTTCGACCCGGACGTGCTGCTGCGCAGTTTCCAGGAATTGGGCCTGTCCGGTGAAGACTACAAACGCTGGCATGGCATGACCCACGCGTCCAACGGCATTGTGCTGGTCACCGGCCCCACCGGTTCCGGCAAAACGACAACCCTGTACAGTACCCTCAAACAACTGGCCACCGATGAGGTGAACGTGTGCACCATCGAAGACCCCATCGAGATGGTGGAGCCGGCGTTCAACCAGATGCAGGTGCAGCACAACATAGACCTGTCCTTTGCCTCCGGGGTACGGGCGTTGCTGCGCCAGGACCCGGATATCATCATGATCGGTGAGATCCGCGATCTGCAGACCGCGGAGATGGCCATTCAAGCCGCCCTCACCGGCCACCTGGTGATTTCCACCCTGCACACCAACGATGCCCCCACCGCCATCACCCGTATGCTGGACCTGGGCGTGCCGGCGTATATGATCCGTGCCACCGTACTTGGCGTCATGGCGCAGCGTCTGGTGCGGACCTTGTGCCCGCACTGCAAAGCGGAAGAAGAGGTGGATGAAGAAGCCTGGCAACTGCTGACCAAGCCGTTCCGGGTTAAGCCGCCGGCCAAGGTGTTTGCGCCCAGGGGTTGCCTGGAATGCCGCGACACAGGCTATATGGGCCGCATGGGTATCTACGAAATTCTGCCGCTGTCCGAGAAAGTGCAGCCTTGGATCAAAACCGACACCGACCTGGATGAAATCCGTAAAGCGGGCTTTGCTGAAGGTCTGCGCACGCTGCGCCTGTCCGGCGCGCAGAAGGTGGGTGCCGGGTTGACCACAATTGCTGAAGTGTTGCGCGTCTCGCCGTCGTCCCAGGACTACTAAGCCCCGGCCACGCTACTGAATTGCCGCCCCGTTTATGGTGCAATAGCGCCGGGGTTGCGCTGACGAATAAGACTTTAAATGACAGATACTAATTTTGCCGACCGTGACGGTTGGATATGGATGGATGGCCAACTGGTGCCCTGGCGGGAGGCCCGGGTGCATGTGTTGACGCACACGTTACATTACGGCCTGGGCTGCTTTGAAGGGGTGCGCGCCTACAATACTCCCCAGGGCCCCTGCATATTCCGCCTCAAAGAGCACACCCAACGGCTGTTCGACTCCGCGCATATTCTGGGTCTGAGCATCCCCTTCAGCGCGGAAGCCTTAAATGATGCCCAACGTGAAGTGTTCAAGGCTAATGAGCTGGAGGAGGGTTATTTGCGCCCGATGGTATTCCTCGGCAGCGAAGCCATGGGGTTGCGCGCCCAGGGGCTCAGCGTCAGGGTCAGCATAGCGTCATGGCCGTGGCCCGACTACATGGACGCGGATGCGCGGGAGAAAGGCATCAAGGTGCGCACGTCGTCCTACACCCGCCACCATGTCAACATCACCATGTGCAAGGCAAAGTCCAACGGCAACTACATCAACTCCATTCTAGCCCTGCACGAGGCTCTGGACAGCGGCTGCGACGAAGCACTGCTGTTAGACAACGAAGGCTATGTGGCTGAGGGCAGCGGCGAAAACATCTTCCTGGTCAAGGATGGTGAGCTGCACACGCCGGAACTGACCTCCTGCCTGGCCGGCATTACCCGGGATACCGTGTTTGCGCTGGCGGACGAATTTGGTCTGCATATCCGCGAGCGCCGCATCACCCGGGACGAGGTATATATTGCGGACGAGGCCTTTTTTACCGGCACCGCCGCTGAAGTGCTGCCCATTCAATCGCTGGACGGACGGCTGATCGGCAGCGGCAAACGCGGGCCTGTCACGGAGCAGCTGCAGACAGCCTACTTTGACCAGGTAAGAGGTAAGCGCAACAGCTTCCCGGAATGGCACACGCCGGTGTAGAAAAAAACCTGCTGGTGGTCTCCGCCTGGGTGGGTGACATGGTCATGTCTCACACCTTGGTGCAATTGTTGGCGCAACAGGCCCCGGACGCGCGGCTGCATGTACTGGCGCCGCCGGCCACCGCCCCGCTGGCATCCCGCATGCGGGAAATCGAACAGACTTTTGTCCTGCCGGTTGACCACGGTGAACTGGGTCTGGGGCGACGCTGGCGCCTGGGGCGGCAACTGGGCCGGCAGGCATATAATGCCGCGTATGTGCTGCCCAATACCTGGAAATCCGCCTTGACGCCCTGGTTTGCCGGCATCCCCAGGCGCGTGGGTTGGCATGGGGAGTTTCGTGTTGGCCTGCTGAACGACCGCCGCCGGCTGCAGCCGCATAGCTACCCGTTGATGATTGAGCGGTTCATGGCCCTGGCGGACCCCGGCGGGGCGTTGCCGCCAGAGCCTTATCCGTTACCGCGCCTGCAGGCGGACGCGGACAACGCGGCGGCGTTGGTGCAGCGTCTGGGACTTGCAGCGGGCCATCAGGCTGTGACCGCCATGTGTCCGGGCGCGGAATTCGGTGCTGCCAAAAAATGGCCGGCGCGTCATTACGCCGCCCTGGCGCGGCAACTGCTGGACGCGGGTGAGCGGGTCTGGCTGCTCGGTTCACCCAGGGACCAGGCGGACTGTGACGAGATTTCCAGGCTGGCCCCGGGGGTGGATAATCTGGCCGGCAAGACCAGCCTGCTGGAAGCGTTGGACCTGTTGTCGCTGTGCCGCCGGGCGGTGGCCAACGACTCAGGTCTGATGCACATCGCCTGTGCCCTGGGGGTGCCCACCGTCGGCATATTCGGTTCAACCTCCCCTCACTTTACACCGCCGTTAGGTCCGGGTGCGCAGGTGGCGGAGCTGGAGTTGGGCTGCCGACCCTGTTTTCAAAGGCAATGCCCGCTCGGCCACCTGGATTGTCTGCAGAAACTGGAACCGGCCCGGGTTGCGGCCCGGTTGGAGCTGTGAGTTGCGCCTGCTGGTTGTGAAAATGTCGTCCCTGGGTGACGTGGTGCATGCGCTGCCGGCGGTTGCTGATGCCATCAGCCACGGCCATCAGGTGGATTGGGTGGTGGAAGAAGCCTTTGCGGAGATTCCCGCCCTGTTGCCCGGCATCGGCCGGGTCATCCCCATAGCCTGGCGCCGCTGGCGCCGCACCCCCCTGGCCAGCCGTGGGGAAATGCGGGCTTTTCTGCGGCAATTGAGAGCAACGGAATACGATCTGGTGCTGGACAGCCAGGGCCTGATCAAGAGTGCCCTGGTGACGCTGCTGGCGCGCGGTCCCGGCGCCGGCTTTTCACATACCAGCGCTCGGGAACCCTGGGCGGCTTTTGCCTACCGGCGCGGTTACCGCATAGCCCGGGGCCAGCATGCGGTGGACCGGCAGCGGCAACTGTTTGCGGCTGTACTCGGGTTCCCGGCGGCACAGACCTGGCCGGTTTTTGCGCCTGCCGCGGCAACGGCGCAGGCTGGCAGCGAGGCGCAGCGCCGGGTGTTTTTTCTGCACGGCACCACCTGGGCTACCAAGCACTGGCCGCTCTCCATGTGGCTGGAGCTGGCGCGGCTGGCTGCGGCGGACGGATATACAGT
>JANQOA010000289.1 GCA_028279305.1 Pseudomonadales bacterium | reverse complement strand
AATTACCGGCCAGCAGGGCGAACCCGGGTGTGGCATACAGTTCGTCCCAGGTTTGTCGGCGTTCTTCCGCGGTCAGCTTCCAGAACCCGCGGCGGTCCGGCACGTGTTCAAAACTGTTAGGCGATTGCGCGCACTTAGCAAATATTTCATCGTAGCGGCTGCGGATGGATGCCATTTCCGCTGCGGATATCGGCGAGTTGTTTAACGGCGTGCTCCAGTTGGGACGGCGCTGAAAGACTTTGAGTTCGGCTACCTTGTCGGCGATCTCCGCAATTACCTGGATGCCGGTGGCGCCGGTACCTATGACGCCCACGCGTTTACCCGCAAGTTCAACCGGCTCTTTTGGCCACCAGTAGGTATGAAAGGACCGGCCTTCGAAGGTGTCCATGCCCGGGTAGTGCGGCATGGTGGGTACCGACAGCACACCCATGGCGGTGATGACAAAGCGCGCGCTGTACTGGCTGCCGTCCGCAAGGTCCAAACGCCATTGGCACTTGTCTTCGCTCCAGTGCATGGCTTCCACCCGGGCGTTGAACCGCATGTGCTGCCGCAGATTGAATTTATCAGCAACAAAATTCAGATAACGCAGGTTCTCAGGCTGCGAGGAAAAACGCTCCTTCCAGTGCCACTCATCCAGCACCTCGCGGGAAAAGGAATAGCCGTAGGTATAACTTTCCGAGTCGAAGCGGCAGCCCGGATAACGGTTTCGGTACCAGGTGCCGCCCAGATCGTCGTCGGCTTCCAGCACCATGGCATCCAGGCCCAGATCGATCAGGCGTTTAATCTGGTAAATGCCGGAAACACCGGCCCCCAGCACAAGTACTTCATGATGTTTCATAAGCCGATTCTACCGCTGAAAAAAACCGTTTGTCACCGCGCCTGCTGCGCAGACCGCAGGCCGGGGCCGTCACCCCAGGCTGCGTGTGTGCCGCTGGAGATGCGGTGGGGCAGGATTACCCGGCACACGGGTCCAGCCTCTATGTCTTTGGCGTCCACCAGGATGCACTCGGAACGGTCCGCGTCCATGTCGGTGACAAAGCTCACCAGATAGCCGTCGTCTTCGTCCCGGGCATTCTGCCTGGGGGCGAAGGGCGCCTCGCTGCCGTAGCGGTTTTCACCAAAGGGCAGGCTCCAGCTCTCGCCGCTTTCAAGGTCATGCTTAACCAGCCCGGAGAACAGAAACCAGCCGGGTTCAGTCCAGGTTGAGTAGCTGTAACGGTTTTTACGCCCGGCATAGCGCTGGTTGAAAGTGCCGAACTCCAGCACCCGGTTGTCCAGATGTCCTTCTTTAACTTCTCCCGTCTTCAGATTGAAACGCCAGCGGTGCAGCTTGGTACGCATGGAATGCTGGTCCAGATTTGCCATGACGCGGCCCATAAAATGGTCCATGCCGGGCAGCGCGGGCGGCGTTGGATCTTCCTGGAAAAAGCCGTCCACCACCAGCTCATCACCTTCTTCGTAAGCGTTGTTCCAATGCAGCACATAGGTCGGATCGGCTTCGAACCAGCGGACATCCTGTTCCGTACCGTAGCGGGGAAACACCGCAAAGCGGGTTTTCATGTCCGGATGAAAGGCGACGTCGTGACGATTCTGGGCGAGCTTCTCCGGGTCCCAGAACATCGGCAGGTCGATCAGCACAGAGTAGTTTTCACTGAACGCCATGTCGTGCGGCAATCTGGAGCCCGGTGTGGGGATCGGCGTGTAATGCACCAGGTTGTTGTTTTTGTCGACCACGCCGTAGTGCTGATAAGGCGCGTATTTTGAATAGTTGAAGAACAGCAGTTCGCCGGTGCGCTCGTCAACTTTTGGATGCGCAGATATCCCGTCCAGCGGCGTCCAGGACTCGGTACCCAACTGCTCGAGGGTAAACGGGTCGAGCCGGTAGCCTTCTCCGCACAGCCAGTGGGTGGAGAGAATTTTTCCGGCGTGAAACACAACGTCCGTGGAGGATGCGTCTTTTACATGTCCCTGGGCGGTCATGCCCGGCCGCTTGGATATGCCTGTTGGATTGGCAAAACCTGCCCACAGGGCTTCGCCGCTCTCCTGCTCGGCCACAAACGCTCGGGTGCGGATGAACCGGTTTCGATAGCTTGCTTTGCCGTCACGGAAGTAGATGGCGTGCAGCATCCCGTCACCGTCAAACGGATGATAAAAGCCGAGGGGTTCGTGCACCGGATTTTCAGTGTTGCGCACGTATATACCGTCGATATCGTCGGGGATTTGCCCGATCACTTCCAGGTTATCAGCATCGAGTTCCTCCAGGTTGGGGGTCCAGGCGCCGCTTAGGTACGGATGCTCGCTGGGTTTGAGCGTGTGGGCGACGGTGTTCTGGTAGGTAATTTTCATGTTTATTCAAACTCCGGTAGACAGCACTGAACGTTTCAGCAAAGCGGCAAGCTGTTTTTCCTGTTGTACGGGATCCCGTTGCAGGCCCGCACGCGTGGCGACGGCAAAGGCATCGGTGTCGTGTTCGCGCAGGTTCTTGCGAATGGCACGGATGCCTTCCCGTGCAATTGCCGCGGGTGATTCCTTCTGCCCCTCCACGTGTGCCGCCATACGCGTGTCAACCGAACCCACGATCAGGCACCCCACGTGGATGTCTTCATCGCTGAGCTCAGCCCGCAGGTTTGTGGTCAGCGCGCGCGCGGCGAATTTGGATGGACTGTAGCCGCCCATGAAAGGTGCAGCGACGATCGCGCCGGCAGACAGTACGTTGGTAATGCTGCCGCCGCCTTGCCGGCGCAGCACGGGAATAAAGTGACGGCACATGGACAGCACGCCGAAATAGTTGACCTCCATTTCCATGCGCGCGGCATCCATGTCCGGTGCGCTCAGCAGCAGGCTGTTGTGAAAATAGCCCGCGTTGTTGATCAGTATATTCACGTCCGCGCAAGCGGTCGCTGCAGCGGCAACCTGATCCGGGTCGGTTACGTCCAGCGTCACGGGTACAGCCCGGCCCGGATATTGCTCAGCCAGAAAGTCGGCACCCCTGGCATTCCGGGTGCCCACATAAACTTTGCCGGCCCCCTGCGCAAGCAGCTCGTGCACAAAGGCTTCACCGATGCCACGGTTGCCTCCCGTAACCAGCGCTACGCCGGAATCGATCTTCATGTCTTTCCTCTTCTCATATACTGCTGTTGGATGCAACGGCTGTGTCTGCGGAACATCTGCTGAGATCATATTGGTCTTGTTATAAAAGGTACCAGCATGTAGCATTTATGACAACCGGGAAGGGCATATGGAAGAGACATAAAGATGCGCGCATATACGTCGGAAAAACTGAAAACTGTGCAAACCATCATCGACGCATGGAAACGGGCTGATATTGAAGCCGTGCTGGAGCAGTTGGACGAAGATGTGGAGTACCATACGCTGGTTGGACAACGCCCGCTGCAAGGTAAGGTCTGGGTGCGCCGCTTTCTAGAAAAATTCGGTGATGGTCAGACCGACATCAGATGGCAGATCTGCAACCATGCGGAAAACGGTGACCTGCTGCTGGTTGAAGGGGTTGACGATTATGTTGACGCTCAAGGGCGGCGGGTACAAACCCCGTATATGGGTGCTTTCGAGTTTCGCGGCGGCAAAATATACAAATGGCGGGATTACCTGGACAGCGCTCTGCTGGCCGGGGTTGAACGCGGCGAGCCGTTGCCGGAGTGGACCGAGGCTTTTATCAAGGAGCAGCTGGCATGAGCAGCACAGACCCGATGGCGGTTGCACACCGCTTTCTCGATGCCCTGAACGCGGGCGACGCGGATGCGTTGACGGCCATTTACGCTGAAGATGCCAGGATCTGGCACAACTTCGACCGCCAGTACCAGAGCGTCAGCGACAATGCGCGCTCACTCAAGTGGATGCACCGCAAGCTGAACAATCTCAGCTACGACGTAAAACGCCTGGAGCCTATTGAGGGCGGCTATCTCCAGCAGCATGTGTTGCGCGGCACGCTTGCCTCCGGCGAGGACTTTGCGCTGGACGCGCTGGCCATTGTGCAGGTGGAAAACGGGCGTATCGTTTCCCTGGAGGAGTATCTGGATCTGGCCCAGGCGGCACCCCTGCAGGCCTGAGCGCTAAGCCGGACCCTGCTTTGGACGCCACCAGGGTGTCACCACTGGCCGGCTGAGCAAACCCGGTTCGGCCGCGCACACCAGTGGAATGCTGTTCAACACAGTGGCTGCGACCGCCTGTTGCTCAGCGGAAATACGGTCCGGCTCTTGCGGCGCACGCTCCAACTCCAGGGCGAGTTTGATCGCCGGGCGCCCCGTCAGGCTGACCTGCCACAGCGGCGGCGTCTGGTCGGCAAGGTGCGTGGTTTCGGCGTACCAGTGTATCGACAGGGTCAGGACCGGCTTGTCCTCCAACATGCCGTGCCACACCCAGTTCAGATGACTCACGGTACCGGCAGAGATCACCCCGGCTCTGATGGTAAGGTCGCTGCCGGCGGTGTGGGCCTGATGCGCGGTGACAATGTCATCTAACTCCAGGCCCAGCCGCATTGCGGTAGCGTGCAGCATTTCCTCGTAGAACTTGAGTGAGCTGGCCGGCCCCCAATGCGGATCGTCGAGCTTCAGATCCTGTACCGCGGAGCCGAACCCCAGCACATCGAAGACATAGGCAGCCTGCTGTACCCGGGCGACGCTGGCAAACTCAACCATCTCTATACGCTCAAGGCGCTGGCACAGACCACTGCTCACTACCGCTAATTGTTCAGCGAGAAAGCCTGGGTTCAGTCCCGCGCCAACCAGCGTGCTGCCGCCCCGTTCACAGGCGTCCTGTAAGCGCTGCCGCCGCTGCGCGGGCCAGACGGCCGGGTGGGAGTAGCCGTTAATGCTGATGACATTTTTGCCCGACTCCAACAAGCGGGCAATGTCTTCATCGTGTCCGCCGTAAGGGGGCGCCAGACGCGCACAGTGCACCACCACGTCTGCGTCCAGCGCGAGGATTTCCTCCACCGAACGGGTTGCGGCTACCCCGGTCGGGCCGCGGCGGGCAATGTCTCCGGCGTCCCGCCCGGCTTTACTGTTGCTGTATACATACAGGCCGGCCAGGTCCATGTGCGGATGATCGATCAGACTTTTGAGTACCGCCCCGCCCATGCCGCCGCTGGCCCACTGAATTACCCGATATCCCACGGCTTCCCTTATTATGCTAATGTATACGAATGGTTCTATTATAAAAGTTAATATTATACCGGCCTGAAACGGTGAGCAATCGCTTCTCAGGCTGGTTGTTTGGTATCCTGTTTGTTTTGTTGATTTGCCCTACGGATGTTGATTACCCGCGCCAGTTCCATAAATCGTGCCCTGGATCAGATTGGTGACAAGTGGTGTCTGCTGATTCTGCAGGAAGTGTTCTGGGGCATAAATTCCTTCAGTGAAATGGCGGCGGCTATCGGTGTTTCGAAAGGTGTGCTGTCGGACCGGCTGAAATGGCTGCAGCAGGTCAACTGCCTGCAGAAAGCTTCCCGTGACGGGCGCTGGCCGCGCTATCACCTGACGCGCAAATCCATCGAACTGTATCCGTCCGCGCTCATGTCGCTGGCGTTTGAACGCCAGTTCTATAACAACCCTCTGCTGGACAACATTGACCTCATACACACATCCTGCGGCAAGGTGTTTCAACCGCGCCTGGAGTGTGCCCACTGCAAAGACGAAGTGCACGCACCGGACGTGCGCTATGTGGACGGTCCGGGCAGCCGCAAAGACGAAAGGCAGGTGAAAGTCCGGCGCCGTTCATCAGTCTCTTCGATCGACAATGAACAGCGCAATCTGTATGCAAACATCATTCACCTGGTGGGCGACCGCTGGACGGCAAATGTGATTGCGCTTGCTTTTCATCGCATCAAGCGATTCGAGGCCTTCCACAAAGAACTGCCGGTGGCGACTAACGTGTTGTCTTCGCGTTTGAAGTTTCTGGTGGACGAAGGTGTTTTTTCACTGGTCCGCTACCAGCAGAAACCCTCCCGTTATGAATATCACCTGACCCCGAAGGGGTTGGGACTGTATCCCTTCTTTCTGACCCTGCTGCAATGGGGTGACAAGTGGTGTGCGCCGGAAGGTGAGGGCAGGCCCATGCACCTGGACCACACCCTTTGCGGCGAAGCCCTGCACGGCATTGTATGTTGCAGTGAGTGCCGCGAAGAACTTTCACCGCAGTCGGTGCGTTTTGTCGGCCCCGCCATTGAAAACAGGCGCGAAGAGCGCGGCGGCTAGCCCGCGGGCGCATGCGTCCGCGTTTGTCCGCGCACTGCGGCGGAGCTCAGAACTGCGCTTTCAGTTCCCTGCGCAACACTTTGCCAACGGCGTTGTACGGCAGTTCATCCACCTGGCATAACGCCTCGGGCAGCTTGAATTTCGCCAGCCCCTGAGCCAGCAGGAAAGCGGTAATGTCCTCCAGGCTGATCTCTTCGCCGGGCTTCGGCACTACCGCCACGCCAATTTTTTCGCCCATCACTTCATCGTCAATGCCAACCACCGCCGCAGCCTGAACTTGCGGATGCCCGGCGAGCAGGTTGTCCAACTCGTCGGGCGAGATATTCACTCCGCCGCGCACGATGATGTCTTTGCAGCGGCCGACAAATTCGTAAAAATCCTCTTTGTCCGGCGCTTGCGGAATCCGGAATACATCCCCGGTGCGGAAGAAGCCATCCTCGGTGAACACCTGCTGATTGTCTTCGTCAGATTTCCAGTAACCGTCAAACAGCGAAGCACCCTGCAGTTCCAGTTCGCCTTCCGCGCCGGGTGCGGACACCAGTTTGCCATCCGCGAGATTACGCAGCCGGGTCCGCAGCATGCCGGCTACCGGGTTCTGCCAGTTCCGGTCCGAGTTGCCAAAACGCGGGAAATAACGCGCGCGGTCGCCGGGGTCCGGCACGTCTGCAACGTTGGAGGTCAGGCAAGCGCCTTCGTTGGAGCCGAAGATGTTGATGACTTCGATGCCGTGGTCACTTTCGAAAGTGCGCACCATCCATTCCGTCAGCGGCGCACTGCCGGAGCCGATGGCCCGCACCGTGGAAAGGTCAGCCCGGGCCAGAATCTCAGGCTGCTTCAGCAACATGGTGAGAATAGCCGGGGCTGCAATGGTGTATGTGATGGCTTCTTTTTCTATCTGGCTGAGATAGAGGGGCAGGTCAAACGGGTGATGCAGAGCCAGATACGGGCCCTTGATCAGCCAGGGCACAAAAAAGCCGCCGAGGCCGGCCATGTTGACCATGGGGAATGGATTCAATACACGGTCCGTGTTTTCCATGCGCGCCGCGGACAGTGAAGCCAACCCGGAGACATACCAGTGGTTGTGGCTGCGGGGCACTCCCTTCGGCGTGCCGGTGGTGCCGGATGTCCAGCAGATAGAAACGATATCGTTGGGGTTGTTCGAGTGTTCCGCAATATAGGCGCCGGCAGCCTCCGTCAGTTCACCGCCTGGTTCACTCCCCAAATCCAGTTTCACCACATCAGCGGGTAAATTTTCACCAAACGCCAGTACCGGTATACCCGCGGCGCTGAAAACGCCGGCGTGGGCCTCACACAGTTTCTGCTCCTTCAAGCGCGAGCAGGTGATGAAGGCGCTGGCCGGCAGCTTGTCGCGTACCATTTTCAGTTCATAGGTCCCGTACTGCACGGGTACCGGAGAAATGACGGCGCCGAGTTTCAACAGCGCGAGGTAAACCAGCGGCAGTTCAACAATATTCGGCAACTGGATGACCACGATGTCGTCAGCGCGTAGACCAGCGGCAAAACACCGCGCGGCCAGCGCATCAACTGCGGCGCCAACCTGCGTCCAGGTCAGGGATTGCGCCTCGCCGCCGGTAAGCTCAGAGCGGTTGTATTGATCCGCGATGGCAACGCGGTGCGGAGTTTCCGCAAGCCGCGCGGCAAACAGATCCAGCAATGTGCGCTCATGCCACCAGCCTGCCTCGGTATACCGTTTGATTGTTGCTTCTGGTGTCGTCTGCATAGGGTGGTCTCGGTGATTGTCCGCCGGTTTTAACTACATCAGGTCTTTGGCAAAAGCCATAAACTGTTGCACCGATCCGTCATGTGTCCGGTTCATCGGTTGTGCATGCAGCCTGTTAAGACAGCCAGCAAACACATCGTCGGGATCAGCAGCGGCGCGGCCCGGGTCGTAGCGTACACCTTGGTTCTCGTGGCTCCTGGCCAGGGCCAGACGGCCGCCGCCGGCGATTAAGGTCTGGCCGTTGAGCGTGCAGGCTTCGCTGACCAACCAGGCCGCAAAAGGGGCAACGTGGTCCGGTAACAGTTTGTTCTCCAGGGCCGGGGGTAAGCTTGCCTCGGTCATCTGAGTTTGCGCAAACGGCGCTAATGCGTTGACCCGTACGTTATGGCTGCGTCCCTCCTGGCTGAGCGCCATCATCAAGCCGATCAACGCCGCCTTGCTGGCGGAATAGGCCGGCAGACCGTGCTCACCATACAGGCCTGCCACGGAAGTGCTGATCAGGATCGAACCGCGGTTGCGCTCATACAGATATCTGAATACCGGCTGCAGCAGATTGACTGTGCCCATCAGGTTAATGTCAACCACGCGGGCGAACTCGGAGAGGTCCTGTTTGTGGAAGCTGCGCCCTTCAGATACGCCGGCGTTGGCAATCACGGCATCGAGCCGGCCGTAATTCTCCAATGCGCTCTGCAACAAGACCGCTCCGCTGTCCGGGCACTCAACTTCAGTGTAGTCCGCCACGGCCCGGCCGCCTGCCTGCATAATTTTTTCCACGGTGCGGTCCGCCGAAGGCACAGCGTCGGTGGCGTGGCGCCGGTTGTTGACCACTACCCTGGCGCCGCGGGCGCCGAGATAGAGTGCGTATGCCCGGCCCAGGCCCTTGCCGGCGCCGGTGACGATGACCACCTGATCCTGTGTCGGCATAACCGCTAACCCTGAGGAGACTTGGGCGCGCCGGGAATGAACGCGGGGGTGCGGCGTACATAGTCAGCATACTCGGGCTTGGAACGCTGCATGCGCCGCTCCAGCAGGGCGGCGCCGCTCCAGCGGGTTAACAGCCAGGTAATCACCAGCGCCCCGGGCAGCGACAGAGCGCCGATGCCATTGTCGCAGGCAATCAGGTAAAACCCCCAGAACACGCAGCAGTCGCCGAAGTAGTTCGGATGGCGCGTATACCGCCACAGACCGGTATCCAGCACAGTGCCCTCGTTTGCCGGGTCAGCCTTGAAACGGGCCAGTTGCGCGTCACCAACAGTTTCGAAAATGATGCCGAGCAGCGCCAGCGCGATGCCCAGCCAGACCAGGGGGCTGACGCCGAGCATCTGTACGGCGAGCCAGGGTGGGTCGTTGGGCAGTTGGCCGAGTTGCAGCGGCAGTGAAACGATAAACATCATGCCTCCTTGCAGCATGAACACCTTACGCAGCGTAAACAGGTGGACATTGCCTTCGGCTTTGTTCACCAACGCCTGGTAACGTCCGTCCATGCCTTCGCGACGCCAGCGTGAGAACAGATAGATACCCAACCGCAGGCTCCAGACGGCGCAAAGCAACAGCAGAATCAATGCGTTTGGATTTGCCGGCTGAAAGACCAGATAGACGGCGGCGGTGACGACAAGAAAACCAATGGGCCAGAAGCAGTCGATGAAGGATACGTCCTGCAACGGGATGCTGATCAGCCACAGCGCGAGCATGCTGACCGCTATAGCCCCAAGCGCGACGCCCATGACTGTTGGAATACTCATCTCCATAACGGTCCCCCCGAACCCGTTTGCCGCGCCCGCGAAGGCTGCGGGTGACGCTGCGTAGCCTGTGTTTCGGTAATAGTCTTGTTATAAAAGTTACCAAGGTGTACGATCCTTTACAAGTCCCGGGTGGAGGAACAGGCCTTGGCGCATCCAGCATGGCTGCCCGATACCGCGCCTGATGCGATTGGTATACACGATCTTTTAAAACAGCACCAAGCAGGCCGCCCCGGTGAAACCGTCATGCGTTTTCCCGGCGGCCCGGAATGGACTGTCGACGAATTGCTGGATGAGGTTCAAGCACGCGCCACCCATCTGCACAGCCAGGGCGTGGCGGCGGGTGATTTTGTCCTGGTCTGGTTGCCTAGCGGGCCGGATATGATGGTGGCCTGGTTTGCCTTGAACTATATCGGCGCTGTATTCGTGCCGCTGAACATAGACTACCGCGGCAATCTGCTTGCGCACGCCATCAACGAAACCCGGGCACAACTCCTTATCTCTCACCCGGATCTGATTGAACGGCTGCAAGGCCTGGAACTGCCAGCGCTGCAATCCATTCTGCACACCGGCGCAGGGGCGCCTCCTCAGTCTGGCTTAGCCGTCGGCAGCTTTCATGAGCCGGTTGACGTTGGGTCTGTTGTTGCGCCTCAGGCGGTAGATGCCGGGGACACGCAGACGGTGATCTTCACTTCGGGCACAACCGGCCCGTCCAAGGGCGTGTTGTGCCCTTACCGGCAGATTCTGCTGACCGGCATCGCCACCTATGGTTACCTGGGCCGCCAGGACACGGTGATGATCGAGTTGCCCATGTTCCACATCGGCGGCGTCGGAGCGGTTATCGGCGCGCTGCATGCGGGTGCGACCCTGGTTATATTTGACGGTTTCCGTACCCAGGACTTCTGGCAGCGTGTGCAGGAGTTCAGCGTCACCTCCAGCTCCGGCCTGATCGGCTCCATGGCCGCGTTTCTGCTGCAGGCTGAACCGCATCCGCAGGACAGGAACAATACGCTGCGCATGCTGACCATGATGTTGAACCCCCAGGCGCTGCAGGCTGCGGAACGTTTCGGCTTCGACTACGTGTCAGGCTTCAACATGACCGAGCTCTCGGTGCCTCTGATATCCGAACCAAACTGCACTGTTGCCGGTTCCCTCGGTACACCCCGCGATGGGGTCGAGTGCCGGGTTGTAGACGACAACGACCAGCCGGTGGCGGTTGGTGAGGCCGGGGAACTTATTGTCCGCGCCGACGCGCCCTGGGCATTTAATAAAGGATATCTGAACAGGCCGGAAGCAACCGCGGAAGCCTGGCGGGGAGGCTGGTTTCATACCGGAGACCTTGTACGCCGGGACAACCGGGGTAACTACTACTACGTGGACCGCAAAAAAGACGCCATCCGCCGACGCGGAGAGAACATCTCCTCCGTTGAGGTCGAGCAGGTTTTGCTCACGCACCCTGGCGTGCGCGAGGCCGCCGCCGTGGGTGTTGACAGCCCGCTGGGTGAACAGGAAGTGTTAGTGGCGCTGACCGCGGACACAGATCTCGATTTCACCGCCGTGACTGAATTCTGTATTCCGCGGATGCCCCACTATATGGTGCCGCGCTATTTCCGTTTGCTGGATGACTTACCCAAAACGCCGACCAACAAGGTCAGAAAACAGGTTTTGCGTGCAGCGGGCATCACCGCGGACACCTTCGACCGCGAGGCCCATGGCTTGAAAGTTTCACGAACCCGGCTCTCATAAGGATCAAACATGTCTAAAGTAACCCGAAGAAATCTCATCCTGTGCCTGTGCGCCGCGCTGATGTTGCCTGCCGCCCTGGGCAGCGCCGGCAACGGCGCCGCTGAACCGCTGGCGACCTATCTCAAGCTTATAGAAGACTGGAAGCGCGGTGATATTGAAGCCATCCTGGAGGTCATGCATGACGATATCGTCTGGCATTTCTCTGCAGGCGGGGCCGCACCGGTCAGAGGCAAAGCCCAGGCGCGCGAGTGGATGGAAAATTACGGCGGCCAGATTCAAAGCTCCAACTGGCGCGTTGTGCACCATGCCGTTGTAGGTGACCGTCTCTTCATCGAAGGTATGGAAGACTACGTCACTAACGAAGGCATGCACGTGCTGTTGCCCTACGCGGGCGTTTACGAATTCAAAGACGGCAAAATCATCGCCTGGCGCGATTACTTCTCGCGTATCCTGTCTAACAATTTGCGCGCCGGCAAGCCGATCCCGGACTATGTGCGGGAACTGGCGGGCGGGTAAACCCGCCCGCTGTCAGTTGCTCAAGTCTAGAACTGCTCAGAACTGAAAGGTGAGGTCGATGCCGTAAGTTCTGGGCGGTGCATACAAGGACATTTCACCGCCAAGAAATTCAATGACATTGGCCCGGTATTCTTCGTCACCGATATTTTTGCCCCACAGGGAGATGCTCCAGGGTTCGTCCAGCGGTGCCAGCGCGATGCGTGCATCCCAGATGCCGTAGGAGTCCTCGGTGGCGACGTTGGTATGCGCCCAGGGCATGTCGTCCTGCCAGGTGTAGGCAACCCGTACGCTGAGTGCATCCGTCCAACCGCCGATGGAGGTGGTCAACTCAGCACCGGCGCTGATCTGAGTCTCAGGCGTGCGCTGTAGCCGGTTGCCGGAAAAGTCACCGGTGCTGATCACGTAGTCCTGATACTCGGTGTCCACATAGGAGCCGGACAACCAGGTATACAGGAATTCCGTGGGCAGGAACTGGATTTCCAGTTCCAGCCCCTGAATTTCAGCGTCGGATGCGTTAGACACGATGTTACACAGGCACACATCGTTGGTGAATTCCACCTGCAAGTCTTCGTAGTCCATCAGAAAGACGGCACCGTTGATGCGCAGACGCCGGTCCATGAACTCTGACTTCATGCCCACCTCGTAACTCAACACGGTTTCGGGTTCGTAGGAAAGGGTGGCGCCCAGGGTGTTGGGCGGCGTGTCCTGGAAACCTCCGCTCTTGTAACCCTGGGAAACATTTGCATAAACGATGACATCGTCGTTGACGTCGTATTCCAGAATGGCCTGCAGCGTTGTTTCCGTCCAGTCGTCACCATAGCCGGTGGTGAAGCCGCCGCCTAACGGATAGGGAACAACGCCGCCCATGCCGTCGGGCTCACCGGTCAGCGGCGTCAGCGGCGTCATGTCTGCGGGGGCGAACTGATCACCCAGGGCAACCGCTACCGCGTTGATATCGCCTGTAATGTCGTCGCTGGTGTAACGCGCGCCGACGGTCAGCTTAAGGGCGTCCGTGAAACGGTACCCGACCTGGCCGAATACAGCATAGCTTTCGACCTCGCCGCGGTTGTCCCAGGTGCTTTCACCGTTGAGGCTGCCCGGTGCAAGGCCAACTGCCCCCAGCAGAATTTCCGACCAGAACCTGTCGAATTTATCGACTTCGTCTTTCTGGTAGTAGGCGCCGACAATCCAGTCCACGCTGCTTGACGGATCATTCGACGTGAGCCGGATTTCCTGGGAAAACTGGGTCAAGTCCTCGTCCTCACGGACCGGAAAGTCAAAGGACAGACCATACAGGGAGGCAGTCGGTATGTCCCCGGCGCCGAGCGCTGCGAAGAACGCGTCCTGCAGGCCCGGAGCATCGGGGCCAAGGCCGGTCTGGGAATATTGGCTGTCGCCGTCGCCGCTGCGGTAGCCGGTTATGGAGGTCAGAGTGAAGCCGTCGAAATCTTTTTCGATCTTCAGGTTGGTGCTGAAGGCGTCGCGTTCATAACCCTGGTTGCGGCCGCCGGGGGAATCACTGTACTGCACCGGTTCGGGCATACAGTCACGAATATCGGTCAGACCAACCACCACCCGCGACGCCGCCCAGGGCATGGGACCGACCCCAATTGCGCAGGTACCGTTGCCTTCGTCGGATAGATACTCGAAGACCAGGTCGGCGGTCAGGCCGTTGTCACCCTGATACAGAAAAGACAGGCGCGCCTGCATACTCTCCAGATCGTGCAGATCGCGGTTGTTTAAGACATCGTCGGCAAAACCGTCGTTCTTGCGGTACTGAACGGCGAAACGCGCGGCAACCTGCTCCGAGAGCGGCCCCGTAACAAAGCCGTTCACTAATTGGCTGCTGAGATTACCGGCGGAAACGGTGACTTTGCCTTCATTCTCGAACTGCGGTTTTGCGGTGATGACATTAATGGCGCCGCCGACTACATTTTTACCCAGCAGTACACCCTGGGGGCCACGCAACACTTCAACCCGCTCGATGTCGTAAAAGTCCATGCTCATCAGGCCCATGCGGCCGACCACAACCTCATCCATAAAGATGCCCACAGAGCGGGACGCGCTGGGGGCGTCCAGGCGCGTATTCATGACTCCGCGGATATTCATCTCCATATCAAACGGAGTCGGGTTGGTGAAACTCAGCCCGGCCGTGCGCTGAGCCAGATCACCGGCGTTGAAAACCTTGCCTTTTTCCAGGGTTTCTCCGGAAAACGCTGAGATGGACAGCGGTGAGTCCTGCAAACCAACGTCCCGCTTCTGCGCGGTGACAACAATTTCTTCAAGCACAGCCTCGGCGCGGACCTGACAGGACAGGACCAGGACGAGCAAACCTATGGCGGTGGTAAGCCAACCGCGCGTGTTCTCCAGTAAACGTTTCAACGTGGAATTCCCCTCTAGTTGTTGCCTTGTCGCAGACTGTGTCGTACTGCAGCGGGGTTATTGCTTTGCCAAGCGCCGGGTGAACTGGTCCGGAAAAGGTCCAGCCATTCGGACAAATAACCATCACTTTCATTAATGAACCAAAATTGAAAATTACCCAAAACCCATGTTGCTGTCAAACGAAAGGGCCGCGCCGCTTCCCTTACCGTTGCTCAAAAGGGCGCTGTTGCCGGCTCAGGCTTGCGCCGGAAGAAACCGGCTCATCGCCTCAAGGGTCCGCGCGCCTGCCGCATCTTCGGCGGTGGCCGGCACCAGACAGACCTCATCCGCGCCGGCCCGTGCATAGGCGTGCAGGCGGGATTCGATCTCTTCCTGAGTGCCTACCAGCCCGCAGGCGGAGACAATCTCATGCGGCAGGGATTCAAGCAGTGCTTTCGGGTGCGGCCGGCTGCGCGCAAAGGTTACGCTCTCCGCAAAGCCGGCCGCGGCAAACATTTCCCCGTAACCGGG
>JANQOA010000286.1 GCA_028279305.1 Pseudomonadales bacterium | reverse complement strand
AATCAGAGCAGAAGATGCTTGATTCCGTGTGATCCGGCGTGAGCGCCGTAACCCCCACGCCCTGTGATCCCGGACGCAGGAAACTGAAACCCCAGCAGGCTTCAACAACCAAATAAATCTGAGCCGCGGTTACAACCCTCCAGTAACGTATAGGCACTGCCCCGTAATCCACCCCGACGCGTCAGACGCCATAAACACCACCGCGTTGCCGATGTCGTCCGGCGTGCCCAGGCGGCCCAGCGGCACACCCAGCAGTTTTTCCAGGGGCTTGTCGTCCGGAAAGTTGGTGGAGTCGTTGAAGTTTTCGGTGGGGATAGGGCCGGGGGCTACCGCGTTGACGCGGATGTCCGGCGCCAGTTCGATGGCAAAAGTTTCGGTCAGGCTGTTAACCGCGGCTTTGGAGGCGGCGTAGGGGCCGTTCTTGATGGAACCTTTGCGGGCCGCGGCGGAAGAGATGTTGATGATCGCGCCCTTGCGGTCTTGCATGTGCGCGGCGGCGATGCGGCAGCCGTTGAACACCGCTTTCAGGTTCAAATCCAACTGGGCGTCCCAGCGGTCCTCCGGCGTGCGGGTCAGATAGCGGGGTGTGGCATCTGGCAGGCCGCCCGCGTTGTTGACCCAGATATCAATGCCGCCGGCCTCATCCCCGGCGGCGGCCACGGCTTCCAACTGTTCTTCCACGGTGACGTCGGCGGGCACACATACGGCGCTGCCGCCGGCGGCGCTGATTTCGCCGGCCAGGCTGTCCAGGTCGGCCGCGGTGCGTGCGCTGATCACCAGTTTTGCCCCGGCGTTGGCCAGTTGCAGCGCAATGCCGCGGCCGATGCCTTTGCCGGCGCCGGTGACCACCGCAACTTTGCCGTCCAGTCTGAATGCCTGAGTCATGTTCTGTTCCCCGTTTAAACCCTTGTGGGAGGCATTATGGCGCGTGGTCATGAACAACGAAAAGGGTTAAGTTACGGGCTGCACAAATGAGGAGAGAGACATGCCTTATGCACCCGCGGACCGTCCGTTCTACGACGCGGACAGCCACATCATGGAACTGCCGGATTTTCTCACCAGTTATGCCGACCCGGAGATCCGTGATGAGATCCCGGAAGTCAGCTACAGCGCCTCCATTGTCACCGACGAGGAGGTTGAGGTGATTATGCAGCAGGGCGGCAGGCACAGTGCTGAGCACGTCCAGGAGCAGCTTGCCCTGGGTGATAAGCTGATAGAAAAATCTAAAGAAATTCAAGCGCTTGGCGCGTTTAATTCAGAAGATAGAACAGCAGCCATGGACCTGCTCGGTTTTAAGAAGCAGTTGGTCTTTGCTACCCATAGCGTGGCGTTCCCGTTCCACCCCAGCGCTAAAAAACCGCTGCACCTGCGCTACGGCGCAACCCGTGCGCATAACCGCCACATGGTGGATTTCTGCGCCGGGGACAGCCGGCTGATGGGGGTGGGCATCGTGCCGCTGGATGATCCGCAACACGCCATCGAAGAGGCGGAATGGGCCATCAAACAGGGCCTGGAAGCAATCTGGGTGCCGCACCGGGCACCCATCGACCGGGCGCCGGGGCACGTGGAGCTGGAAGGGTTCTGGGCGCGCCTGGCGGAAGCCGGCGTGCCGTTTCTGCTGCACGTGGGCGGGGCGCCGCTGCAGGTACACAAGGCCTGGGGCAATAACGGCCGCGCCGCCACCAAAGACTGGCTGGGGGGTGGTGAAAACGTACGCACCAAGGATGCAGCGGTATTACATCAGGCACCGGAGATGTTTGTCAGCATGATGGTTATGGATGGGGTATTTGAACGCCATCCCAAGCTGCGCGGGGCGGCAGTGGAACTGGGTGCTGCATGGGTGCCGGAAATGCTGCACCGCCTGGATGATGTGTGCCGCATTTTCGGCCGTGCGGACGAGTCGGTTCGTTTTGAGCGTAAACCTTCAGAGCAGTTAACGGAGCAGATGGGATTTACGCCGATGCCCAATGAAGACGTTGGGCGGCTGATCAGGCAGTCGAACCCGGATCTGTACCTGTTTTCCAGCGACTATCCGCATATTGAAGGCACCAAGGATCCCATCGGCCGTTTTGAACGCACCCTGGCGGATAGCGATGCCGGTGTGCGGGACAAGTTCTACAGCGAAAACTTCCTGCGCCTGTGGCCGGCAGCGAGGGTGTAGCCGGATGCTGAAGTGGCTGGCGATTATATTGTGCGCCGGCGCGGTGGCCGCAGCCGGAACGTTCTGGTTTGTATGCCCCTGCGAGGTGGTGCCGGGCGGTCCGTTGGCCGGGCAGCAGGTCAGCCAGCCGGTGGCCGACTGGGACTTTGTCAACGACGTGCGCTTGTGTCAGATGCAGGTGGACGTGGGCATACCCTGGTCGCTGAACCTTAATTGCATGGCCAGCGAAGGCAACGCTTACGTCAGCTGTTCCAATTGCGCGGGCAAGACCTGGTCCCAGGCGGCGTTGCAGGATCCGCGCGGTTTTCTGCGCGTGGAAGAACAGCTTTACCCGGTGAATCTGCGCCGGCTGACTGATGCCGCGGAGCTGGACGTGGCCTGGGCGGCGCGGGTGAAAAAACTCAACCTGGAACCGGACCTGCCGCGCCCGGATCACTGGTGGTCCTTCCACCTGACGTCGCGCTGAAGTTATGGCTGAACGGTTTGACGTGGTCATTGTCGGGGCCGGCTTCGCCGGGTTGTACATGCTGCACCGCCTGCGCGGACTGGGGCTGAGCGCCCGGGTGTTTGAGCAGGGTGATAACGTCGGCGGCACCTGGTACTGGAACCGCTATCCGGGTGCGCGCTGCGACGCGGAAAGCCTGGCCTACTCGTTTTCTTTCTCACCGGAACTGGAGCAGCAGTGGCAGTGGACCGAGCGCTACGCCACCCAGCCGGAAATCCTGCAATATGCTGAACACGTGGCGGAGCGTTTTGATCTCTACCGGGACATCCGTTTTCAGCAGCGCGTGGTCAGCGCAACCTATGATGAGGCGGACAACAGTTGGCTGGTAACAACAGCGCAGGGTGAAACAGCGGTAGCTCAGTTCTGCATCATGGCCACCGGCTGCCTGTCGGTGCCGCAGTTGCCCGACATCAAAGGCATCGATAATTTCCAGGGCGCCCGCTACCAGGCCAGCATGTGGCCGCCGGAAGGTGTGGATTTCAGCGGGTGCACGGTTGGCGTGATCGGCACGGGTTCGTCCGGTATCCAGGCGATACCGGTGATTGCTGAGCGGGCAGAACATCTGTACGTATTTCAGCGCACCCCCAATTTCAGCGTACCCGCGGTGAACGGTGCGCTGGACGACGGCTGGGTGGAGCAGTTTAAGGTCAATTACCGCCAGCACCGCCACTACCATAAACATGGCCTCAGCTCCGGGTTCGGCGATCTGGAAATCGAACCCAGGGAGCGCACCCCGGCCGCGGAGTCGGCCGCGGACATGAGCGCACAGGAAGTGGCAGCCATTCTGGACCCTTACTGGCAGCGCGGCGGGGCGTTTTTCCTCAGCGCGTTTGCGGACTCGTTAATAGAGCCGCGCAGCAACGCCAAAATTGCCGACTACGTTCGCGGCAAGATCCGCGAAATTGTGCAGGACCCGCAAACCGCTGAAGACCTGTGTCCCACGGATCATCCCATCGGCAGCAAAAGAATCTGCGTCGATACCGGCTACTACGCCGCCTACAACCGCAGCAACGTATCCCTGATTAATGTGCGGCGAACGCCGATTGAAGAAGTGACCGCCACCGGCATCCGCCTGTCCGACCGCAATATCGACCTGGACACTCTGGTGCTGGCCACCGGCTTTGATGCCATGACCGGCGCTTTGTTGAACATGGACATCCGCGGCCGCGGCGGCGTGCGCCTGGCGGACAAATGGCACAGCGGGCCGCGGGCTTACCTGGGCATCAACATGCACGGCTTCCCCAACCTGTTTACCGTCACCGGCCCCGGCAGCCCGTCCGTGTTGAGCAACATGTTGGTCTCCATCGAGCAGCATGTGGACTGGATGGTGGGTTGCATAGAGCACATGCGCAGCCACGGCCGGCAGCGGGTTGAAGCGGAATTACAGGCGGAAGACCACTGGGTGGCCCATGTTAACGAAATTGCCAACGCCACCCTGTTCCCCCAGGGCGGTTCCTGGTACCTGGGCGCAAACGTCAGCGGCAAACCGCGGGTGTTTATGCCCTACGCGGCCGGCGTCGGGGCGTATCGGGATATCTGTGAAGATGTGGTGCGGGATAACTACAGAGGTTTCGTCTTCAGTTAAGAAACATCTTTAAGCGCTTGATTACTATGGTTTTTTAGTGCTGGCCGGTCTGCGCATCGGGACCAGGTTTCTCGCCGCCCGGGGCCGGCCCTCCTGCCTGCCCTCCCTCCGC
>JANQOA010000255.1 GCA_028279305.1 Pseudomonadales bacterium | reverse complement strand
CGCCGGCAGCGACCCGCGCCTGTTTATGGTGCCCGCAGCGCTCAGCGCCAGTTGTGCGTTTATGCTGCCGGTGGCTACGCCGCCCAATGTGATTACCTTTTCCACCGGCCGCATTACCGTGAAGCGGATGGCTTCAGAGGGCCTGGCAGTGAACCTGCTGGGGGTGCTGGTGATTTCGCTGCTCAGCTTCCTGCTGCTCGGCAACCTCTGACCCCGCCGCGCTGAGCTGTTCCAGGCGCAGGCGCCGCGCCGCGGGGTCAAGCCTGCCCAACGCCTGCACCTGCTGGAAATAAGCCGGCCAGTTGCCCTGAGCCTGCAGATACAGACCGCGAAAGGCGGGTACCCAGTCCTCATAGGTGCCCAGGGAAACCAGATACGCGTTGTTCAGCCCAGCCATCACAGCGTCAAAGCGCCCGCCGCCCAGTTGCGGTTTATACTGCTGGTAGCAGCTTTGCAGCGCCGCCAGCACCCGCTGCTTGCCGGCTGCCCTGAGCCCCTCAACGTCACTGTTGTATACTTCCGTCAGCTGCTGTTTAGCCGACAGTAGAAAGTCGCGAAAACGGCGCCAGTGCCGCCGGCCCTCTTGATACTCCAGCCAGGCGCCGCCGCGCCCTTCAGCCTCGAACCACAAGCGGGCGCCTTGTTCGCCGACGAAACTGGCAAAACTCTCATTAAACGCGACATCACCTCTGACCCAGACCTTGCCGTGGGCCAGCTCATGCAGCAGCAATTGCACCAGGTCAGCTTCCGGCCAGCCGAGAAAGGAGCTGAGCAGCGGGTCTTCAAACCAGCCCAGGGTGGAATATGCCGGTACACCGCCGACATAGGTTTCCAGCCCTTCAGCCTGGTAACGGCCCGCCGCCGCCAGCGCCTGTTCACGCCGGAAATAGCCCCGGTACGGCGCGCAGCCGACAAATGGATAACACCACTGGCGCCCGGCCAGGTCGTAAGGCCCGGCGGCAAAAACGTTCCACACCACGTATTCCCGGCCCAGCTCCACATACGTGGAGTATCTGCCGTCAGCGGGCATGTCCAGACGGTCAGCGGCAAATTGCAGCACCCGTTGCGAGAGCTGTAGCTGGGTAAGCGTCGCAGCCGGCAGTTCCCCTTTTCGTAACTGCTCGTCCACCGGCTGCCGGGCGCGGAGAATTTTCCACTGCCCGCTGACCGCCTGACTGTAATAGGAAATGGCAGCGCAACCCGAGACGCTGACCAGCAGCAGAACTGCCAAGCTTATGGACAATCCCGACCTGGCATTTACCATTCCCCGCCTCCGCAAGACCTATTACCCAAGACACAAAAAACCCGAGTACAATACGTCAGTCTATTGTTCAACGGTTGTCCACTCCGCCCAGACCATGCCACTTGTCCATTTTGCCAAAGGTGTACTTGCCATACTCATGATCACCCTGGCCACAATAGTGGTCTGGATACCGCTGGCCTGGTGGATTATAAGACGCCAGTTCGTCAAAGGAGAGGCGCTGTCCCGGCTGAAAAAGAAAATGGACAAGATTATCCTGTGGTGGACCGGCCACAACCGCTGGATGATCAAAACCCTGGGTATTACCCAGCCCGAAATCACCTGGCACCAGCAGCAGGACATGTCAGCGGATAACTGGTATCTGGTTATTTCCAACCATCAGAGCTGGACGGACATCCTGCTGCTGCAATCGTACCTGTATGGCGTGATCCCGCCTTTGAAGTTTTTCACCAAGGAACAGTTGATCTGGGTGCCGGGCGTGGGGCTGGCCATGTACGTGCTGGGGTTTCCCTACGTCAAACGCGCCACCAAGGCGCAGATCAAGGCCAATCCGAAACTGCGCAACGCTGACCGGGAAAACACCGCCGCCGCCTGCGAGGGCTTCAAGAACCACCCGACTTCAATTCTGAATTTTGTCGAAGGCACCCGCCGCACAGCGGAAAAACAAGCGCGCCAGGGCAATGAATACGCCTACCTGCTGCGGCCCAAGATCGGCGGCTTGGACTATGTGTTGGAGGGCATGGATCAGCATCTGCACAAACTGCTGGACGTGACCATCATTTATCCCGATGGCGTGCCGACGTTCTGGGACTTTCTGCAGGGTAAGTGCCGGCGGGTGGTGTTTGAGGTCACCCCTCACAACATCCCCGAACTGGGGGAGGATCAAGCCAGCCGCCGCACAAACCTGGCGCAGTGGGTGAAGAACCTCTGGCAGGACAAGGATCAGCGGATCAGTGCCGCGCTGGGCACCGCCGCTGTATCCGCTGATGCCGGCACAAGCCCGGTCAAAGATACCGCCTGACCGGCGCCATCGATGTACCAGGAGCACTTCGGCCTACAGCAGGAACCTTTCTCCATTGCCCCGGACCCGCGCTTCCTGTTCCTCAGCGATGTCCACAACGAAGCTCTGGCGCATCTCATGTACGGCTTCTCCCACGGCGGTTTTGTCATGATCACCGGCGAGGTGGGCACCGGTAAAACCACGCTGCTGCGCAATCTGCTGGACCGTACACCGCCGGATCTGGACGTGGCGTTTATCCTCAACCCGCGGCTCACCGTGCGCGAACTGCTGGAGACCCTGTGTGACGAACTGGGTGTGCCTTACGCCCATGGCGAACTGCAGAGTGTCAAACAATATATCGACGTATTGAATAAACACCTGCTGAAAACCCATCAGGCCGGACGCAGCACCGTGGTCATCATTGACGAAGCGCAAAATCTGTCGCCGGCGGTGCTGGAGCAGGTCCGCCTGCTGACCAATCTGGAAACCAACGAAAAGAAACTGCTGCGCATCATCCTGCTGGGGCAGCCGGAGCTGGCGGATATGCTGGACCGCACCGAATTGCGGCAGTTGGCCCAGCGCATCACGGCACGCTATCACCTGACGCCGCTGGCCAGGGAAGACGTGAGGCAGTATGTTAACCACCGGCTGGCGCGCGCCGGCGGCCACCCGGGCATTTTTTCCGACGGCGCCATCAACGCCCTGTTCAAAGTCTCCAAAGGCACACCCAGGTTGATCAACGTAATTGCCGACCGGGCCATGCTGGGCGCCTACGTGGAAGGTAAGGTGCAGGTGGACCGCAACCTGATCCGTTATGCTGCCCGGGAAGTATTGGGCCGCAATAACAGTGAGTTGCGCAACTATCTGGTAGGCGCTGGGCTGGTTGTGGTTGCGGTGCTGACCTTGATGGTGTGGGCCTACTTCAGCAACGGTGAGGACACCGTGCAGGCGGCGGCCACAGCTCCGGCAAACAACAGCCGGGCCGCGGACCAGGCGCCGGTGCAATCAGTTGCTGTGGCGGTGCCGCCCAGCCCCGTGCCGCCGCCCCGGGCCGCCGCACCCGCCGCGGCACCGCGCCCGGCCGTCAGCGCGCCGGCAACCGGGCCGCCGGCTGAGCGCGCGCCTGATCCGGCGGAGAATCTATCCGCAGCGGATATATCCCGCCCCGAGGGATCCTCTTCGCTGTTGCAAAGGCAGGCCTACCGCGCCGTCTTTGCCGCCTGGGGGGCGCAGTATCCGGTGGACTCCAGCCTCATCCCCTGCGACTTTGCGCCCAAGGCCGGCCTGCAATGCCTGAGCCGCCGCGGCGGCTGGGGTGAGATCAGGCAGCTGGATACGCCGGTGGTGCTTGAGTTGTGGGACCAGCAGAGTGTCCCCTACTACGCCGGCGTGTTGTCCATTGAGGGTGACCGTTACCGCCTGGCGCTGGGTGAACGCACCATGACCGTTGCACCCCGGGATTTGCGGGACAACTGGTTCGGCGCTTACGTGCTGCTGTGGCAGACCCCGCCCAACTATTTCGGTAACCTGCGGGAGGGTGACGATCATCCGTCGGTGTTGTGGCTGCACCAGCACCTGCTGCAATTGCAGCCGCAAGCCGGCAGCCAGCCGGACACCTTTTTTGACGAAGATCTGCACCGGATAGTGCTGCAGT
The DNA here is from genome assembly GCA_028279305.1 of Pseudomonadales bacterium. Taxonomy (GTDB): domain Bacteria; phylum Pseudomonadota; class Gammaproteobacteria; order Pseudomonadales; family Azotimanducaceae; genus UBA4421. The sequence goes on along the minus strand of JANQOA010000255.1, from coordinate 343 downwards.
TTCAAACCGCTGAGGGTTTGCTGGCTGACGGCATTGTCGGCCCCCTCACCTGGATCCGTCTCAGCGACCGGCTGAACCTGCCGGCACCCAAGCTGAGCGTCAGTCTGGACAGCTGAAATGTCTTATATCCTCGACGCGTTAAAGAAAAGTCAGTTGGAGCAGGAAGGCGGTGACGTCGCCGGCATCAACCCGTATCTGAGCAGCCGGCGGCGCATTCCCCAGTGGCTGGTGGTGGTGCTGGTGCTTGCGGTAGCCGGCAATATCGGCCTGCTGGCCTGGATTTATCTGTCCCCCGGCAACGGCGCTGCTGATCTGCCGCAGGCCGCCGGCGCGGAAACTCCGG
>JANQOA010000217.1 GCA_028279305.1 Pseudomonadales bacterium | reverse complement strand
CTATGGCAGCCGGCTCGCGCTGATCCATCTGCACCGCAGCCGCTTGTCCGCCGCCGGCTGTGATGTCCGCCACCGCGGACCGGGCCGCCTCTTCAGCGCCCACGTAGGTGACCACCACAGCAGCGCCGGCAGCGCCCAGGGCGCGCGCCACGCCGCCGCCGATGTCGCCGGAGCCGCCGGTTACCAGGGCTACCTTGCCCGCCAGTTCCCCGTTCGCCGCTGCTGCCGCCATGCCGTGCTAGAGGCTTGCCAGGATGGCTTCCGCCGCGCTGACTTCAAACTGTCCCGGCGCTTCAACCGCCAGCTTGGTCACCGTGCCGTCGTCAACCACCATGGCATAACGCTGGGACCGGGTACCCAGGCCAAAGCCGCTGCCGTCCATTTCCAGACCAATGGCCCGGGTAAAATCGCCGTTGCCGTCGCCCACCATCTGCAGGGCTTCCGCGTTAGCACTGTCGCCCCAGGCGCCCATGACAAAAGCGTCGTTGACCGACAGACAGACGATGCTGTCCACGCCTTTACCCTTGATGGCATCCGCGTTGACCACATAGCCGGGCAAGTGCGCCTGGGAACAGGTGGGGGTAAATGCACCCGGTACGGCAAACAGTACAACCTTTTTGCCGTTAAACAGATCCGCGGTGGTTACCGGGGTGGGTTTGCCGTCCTGCATGGTGTGCAGGGTGGCTTCGGGCAACTTGTCCCCTTCTTGAATGGCCATGATTTGTGTCCTTTTGATAGATGATTGGGTGATAGATGATTGACGGTTATGCCTTATGCTCGGGTGCCAAGTTTGACCAGTGCACCGCCGCCGGTCAATGCTCCCCGGCTGCCGACAACACAATTAAGCGGAATGATAAACAGGGCAAATTGCGCCCGGCGTATGCGCGGCTGTATTACATCCATGGGGGGAACGTTATGGGCTTTTCCAGAGTCTATATAAAACAATAAAACAGGCTGCCGGAACCTAAAAATAAGCAGTTAGCTGTCGGATTTCGCTAGAAAGGCAAACTAACAAGGCTATCCGATTGAATTTTAAGAATTTTGTCTGGAACCCTGTGCCGGAAAGCCCTAATATTCGTGCACCAGGACACAATTTGAGCAGTACGCGGCCTACACAGTGAAGTCTTTCCGGCATCAGATCGCCCACATGCAGTACGCTGCCGGGCTGAGATACAGTTATCCAGCAGATTATCACGCAGAGTAAGATGGCAACGCTCGTTTGGACACGACATAAACTTGAAATCGGCGCCCTGGCCGTGTTGCTGTTGTGCGTGGTGGTTGGCTGCGAGGTGGAAAAGCGCAATCAACTGGCAGCCCCGGAACTGTCGCCGCAACCACCCCCCACCGACCCGACCAAGGCCACCCCGCCGCCCATCGTCATCGCTTTTGAACGCACCGCGGACTGGGACCTGCCGCAGTCCATCCCGGAACCGGAAGTAGAATTGCCGGTAGCGGAAATTGTGGCCGTGGCGCCGGACCTGGCCTCAATGCAGGTGGTCCCCGTGCTGGTGGACACCACCGCGGATACCGCCAGCGAAATCAACCAGGCGCTGGCTGACGCGGATCACGGTGATGATGAGATCACAGCCGAATCAGAGGTGCCGAGCGGCTCCATCCAGTTCCTCGACACCACCGTGCGTCCCGGCGAACTGGTACAAACCACCTGGACCGCCGGAGAAGCCCTGCACGGTGCACAGATTCCGACGCCGGTGCTGGTTGCCCACGGCATCAACCCCGGCCCCACCCTGTGTGTCACGGCAGCGGTACACGGTGACGAACTCAACGGCATTGAAGCGGTACGGCGGCTGATGTACGCGCTGAACCCGGGCAAACTCACCGGTACGGTGGTCGGCGTGCCCATCGTTAACCTGCAGGGCTTCCAGCGGCATTCCCGCTATCTGTCCGACCGCCGCGACCTCAACCGTTTTTTCCCCGGCAATCCGCGCGGCAGCTCCGCGGCACGCATGGCATTCAGTTTCTTTAACGACGTTATCCGCCATTGTGACGGCCTGGTCGACCTGCACACCGGGTCGTTCCACCGTACCAACCTGCCGCAATTGCGTGCCGATCTGCAGGACGCGGATGTCCTGGCGCTGACCAAAGGCTTCGGCTCCACGGTTATCCTGCACAGTTCCGGCGGTGAAGGCACCCTGCGCCGCGCCGCGGTGAACGCCGGAATTCCGGCGGTTACCCTGGAAGCCGGTGAACCGCTGCGGCTGCAGAACGATGCCGTGGAGCATACGGTGAAAGCGCTGTTTACGCTGCTGGACACCATGAACATGTATGACAAGCGCAGTTTGTGGGGCAACCCGGAACCCACCTACTATAGTTCGGTATGGATCCGCGCGGACCAGGGCGGCATTCTGCTGTCGTCAGTGAAACTAGGCCGCAAGGTCAAGCGCGGTGACGCGCTGGGCACGGTCACCGACCCCATCTCCAACGAGCAGGTCACCATATCCGCACCCTACGCCGGCCGGGTCATCGGCATGGCTCTGAACCAGTTTGTCATGCCCGGCTTTGCCACCTTCCACATCGCCACGGAAGCTGAGATTGAAGAAATGCCGGACAGCGAAAATTTCCACAACGACGGGCTCGATGTGGCGATCAGCGAATCGCTAGGCACCGACGAGTCCGAATAACAGGCTCAAGCCGGCCGGCGGCCTGCCGGCGGTTACTTCCAGGCAAACTCCGGCTGTTCGTAATGCGCCACCCGCACTTCGCGGCCCCGTACGCACACTTCCCTGAACTGGTAGATGAGTGCGGCGGTCGGTGCAGCAATCCAATCATCACCCACCGGCATACGCAGAATCGGGTGTTCGCTGGTGTGGGTTTTATCCAGCAGCGGCGCGTCCTCGCGCATGAATTCGCTGAACGGTATGCGGTGGATACTGGCCACCTCGGCGGGATTGGGCTGCGCCTGTAAACCCGGCCCACCCCACACCACCACCGGGGTCATGGCAAAACCCGAGCGGGTGACAAAGTCATCCAGCGTGCCCAGTACCGCAGATTCGTCCAGATCCACTTCAACTTCTTCGTGCAGCTCCCGCAACGCCGCCTGCACCAGCGTTTCACCGGCATCCAGCCGCCCACCGGGGAACGCCCACTGCCCCGGATGATTGCGCAGGTGCTCTGAACGGCGGGTGAGCAGCAAAGCGGCTGCCGACGACCAGGATTCCGGCGCGGCAATACCCGGCAGATCGGGACCCAGGCCCTGGTCCGTCACCAGTACCGCCACCGCCGCCCGCCGCAATCCGGGGTCTGCGGCGGGCTGCACGGCAAAGGTATTCAGGTTACCGGCTATCTGTTGGCGTAGCTTGTTATCACACTGCATGCGGGGGACTGTAGCCGGTATAGTCCGGGCATGGAAGCACCCGCCCCGCGCGCCCCGGTTAACGAACGGACCGCTCTGGCCTACGGCCTGGCCGCGGTGCTGTTGTGGTCGACGGTGGCCACCGGCTTCAAGCTGGGGCTGACGCTGATGTCGCCGCTGCAGTTGCTGACCCTGGGCAGCGCTCTTTCCTGGTGTGTGTTTGCGCTGTACGCGCTGCGCCGGCAGGCTTTCCGCTTGAACGGCCGGGACGCCGCGCTGGCGGCGGCATTGGGCCTGCTGAACCCGACCGCCTATTACCTGGTGTTGTTCAGCGCGTACGAACGCCTGCCCGCCCACATTGCCCAGCCCCTCAACTACACCTGGGCCATCACGCTGGCGCTGCTGGCGGTGCCGGTGTTGAAACAGTCGCTGTCGCGGCAGGCCATGGCCGGTATTCTGGTCAGCTACGCCGGGGTGCTGCTGCTGCTCTCCGGCGGCGCCCGGCAAAGCGGCGGCCTGGACCTGTCGGGGGTAATCCTGGCCCTGGGCAGCACGCTGCTGTGGGCGGTTTACTGGCTGTTGAACACCCGTTCCACAGCCGCGCCGGCGGCGCTGATGTTCTGGAGCTTCACTGCCGCGATGCCCATACTGCTGACGGCTTGTTTGCTGGGCCCGGGGTTACCCGTCCTGAACGGCGCAAGCCTGCTTTACGGCGCCTGGGTAGGCTGTGTGGAGATGGGTGTCACCTTTATCCTCTGGCAACAGGCGCTGCGCTTGACCCGCCGCGCGGCAGCCATGAGCCAGCTGATTTTCTTATCACCGTTTATCTCGCTGGTGTTTATATTCACCGTGCTGGGCGAACAGATCAGCTGGCAGGCGGTGGCCGGATTGCTGGTCATTGTTGCCGGCATCAGCCTGACCCGCAGGCCCGGCTGAAACTTTCACCGCCGGGGCCGCACCCCCGGGGCCGGGGCCGCTAAGCCCCGCTCATCCACTGGCGCAGCGCTGCGCCGATTTCGTCGGGACTGTCTTCTTGAATGAAGTGGCTGCCCGCCACCGTTACCTCGGTCTGATTCGGCCAGGTACGGCAATATTCCCGCGTATCACCGGCAATCAGCGCCCCGGGTTCCGCGTTTACAAACAACTTCGGCAGCGCACTCTGCTCCAGCCAGGCAGAATACTCAGCAGCGATGGCGGTTACGTCCCCGGGTTCACCGGCAATCGGGATCTGCCGCGGCCAGGTCAGGGTCGGCCGGCGGTCTTCCCCGGCCTGGGTAAACGGGCGCCGGTATACGTCCATTTCCTCGTCGCTGAGATCGCGCAGAATGGAGCCGGGCAGCACATTTTCGACAAAAACGTTGTTTTGCAGCACCATCTCCTCACCGGCAGGCGACCTGAAACCTTCAAACACCGGCCGCGCCCCTGCCGGAAACTCGTCCCAACTCGGTATCGGCCGCACGATGGCTTCCATATAACAGATACCTTTAACCGCGTCCTGGTGTTGCCGCGCCCAGTGAAAACCCAGCGCTGAACCCCAGTCATGGATCACCAGGGTAACGTTTTCACGCACGCCCAGCGCCTCCAGCGCGGCGCTGAAGTATTCATAATGCTCAACAAAGGTGTAACGGTCGGGGCCGGAGTTGTCGAGTTTTTCCGAATCACCCATGCCAATCAGATCAAGGGCAATACAACGCCCAAGATCCTGCACGTGGGGCATTATGTTACGCCACAAGTAAGAAGACGTGGGGTTGCCGTGCTGGAATATAACCGGGTCACCCTCACCCAGCTCCACATAACTCATCCGTTTACCAAGTACATCGATATACTTCTTAGGGTGTTCACTGGCGTTCATATTGGCCTCTTGATATTGGTTTATTTTCCGCTGAACTCGGGCTTGCGCTTGTTCATAAAGGCGCTCACCCCTTCCTGCCCGTCCGCTGTGGTAATGAGATGGGCGATGGCACGGGCCTCAAGCTCCATCTGCGTTTCCAGACTGTGATCAAAGCTGGCGTTCAGCAGCGCTTTAACCTGCCCGTAAGCGGCTGTTGGCCCGGCAGCGAGCTTGCCCGCCAGTGCCATTGCCGTATCCAGCACCTCTTCGTCAGCTACCACCTGGTTGACCACCCCCCATTCCAGCGCCTCCTCCGCTTTTAACACGCGGTTGGTCAGCATCAACTCCCGGCTGCGGCGGTCGCCTATTTTGCGCGGCATGTAGTAAGTTGAGCTGCCATCCGGCGACAACCCGGCGTTGGTATACGCCATGGTATACACGGCGCTGGCCGCGGACACCGCCAGATCGCAGGACATGACCAGGGAAAACCCCGCACCGGCGGCGGTGCCGTTAACTGCTGCAATCACCGGCGCGTCGTTGCGCGCCAGACGCGACAGCCCCAGATGCAGGTCGCCGGTCATGCGCATCAGCAACGTGCGTGCGCCGTCCCCCGCCGCCGCAAAGGCGCTCAGGTCACCACCCGCGCAGAACATCTTGCCGGCACCGGTGATCACCACCGCACGCACCCGCGGGTCCGCTTCAATGGCCAGGGAGACATCATTCACTTCCGCCGCGCACTCCGGGGACATGGCATTTGCCGCGTCCGGCCGGTTGAAAGTAACCAAGGCAACGTTGCCGGTGACCTCATAAAGTAGCGTCTGGTAACTCAAATCCCACCCCTCCTTTAATTTGCGCCCGATCATACTGCACTTAACTTCCGCGGTCTAAAACAGTAAGCTGCCGCGCCATTTAACATGGAGTGCAACATGGACATAGATCTTTCCCCGGAAGACCTGGCGTTCAAAGCTGAAGTACAGGCTTTTCTCAGCGGCAACGCCCACAAGCCCGGCGAAGACTATAACGAGTGGCGCCTGAACTGGTTCAAGCTGGCGCGGGACAAAGGCGGCTGGGACGTGCCCAAGTGGCCGGTGGAGTTTGGCGGCCCCGGCTGGACGCCAACCCAACACTACATCTGGGAGCAGGCCACCGCTGTTGCACAGGTTCCCTGGGACCTGCCTTTTGGCCTGAGCATGCTGGCCCCGGTGCTTATGAACTACGGCAGCGAGGAACAGCAGCAACGGTTCCTGCCGGATATCCGCGACCGCAAGGTGAACTGGTGCCAGGGTTACTCTGAGCCGGGCGCCGGTTCCGACCTGGCCAACCTGAAAACCAAGGCGGTGCTGTCTGATGACGGCACGTACTACACCGTGAACGGCACCAAAATCTGGACCACCCTGGCGCATATTGCCGACTGGATATTCTGCCTGACCCGGACCGATGACAGCGGCAAGAAGCAGGAAGGCATCACCTTCCTGCTGTTCCCCATGAAACAGAAGGGTATAGAAGTTAAACCCATCATTACCCTGGGCGGCGCCCACAGCGTCAACATGGTGCATTTCACCGACGTCAAGGTACCGGTGGAAAACCGCGTCGGTGAGGCGCACAAAGGCTGGACTTATGCCAAGGGCCTGTTGCAGCACGAACGCACCGGCCTGGCGGGCATATCGCGGTCCATTGTGGCGCTTGAGAAACTCAAGGAGCAGGCCGCCAGCGTGGTCCGCGGTAACGGCACGCTGATGGATGATCCGGCCTTCCGCGCCAAGGTGGCTGAGCTGGAAATTGATCTGATGGCGGCGGAATTTACCGAGTTGCGCTCCCTGGCGGCCGCCGCCGGGGGCGGCGACCCGGGCCCCGAGTCCTCCATTCTGAAACTCAAAGGCACTGAAATTCAGCAGCGCATTCAAAAGCTGACCGTGGAAGCGGGCGGTATCTACGCTGCTGCGTGGGGCGCCCTGCCGGTGGGTCCCCGCTTTGCCAAGGGCGGCATGGCCGGCTACCTGGCCAGCCGCGCCTACACCATCTACGGCGGTGCCAGCGAGGTGCAGAAAGACGTGATCGCAAAAAACGTCCTCGGCATTAAACAATCCAACCGTTAAAACCGGCAGAACGGAATTGAACTATGAATTTTGAGTTAAGCGAAGAACAGCAACTTATCCAGGACAGCGTGCAGCGGTTTGTACAGGACAACTACGAACTGGAGGCGCGCCAGAAGCTGGCAGCCGGCAAGCAGGGGTTCAGCAGCGAGCACTGGTCAACCATGGCCGAACTGGGCTGGCTGGGTTTAACCCTGCCGGAAGACGAAGGCGGCTTCGGCGGTTCGCAGATCGACACCATGCTGATTATGGAACAATTTGGCAAAGGCCTGGTGCTGGAACCCTATCTGGCCAGCGTTGTGCTGGGTGCCCGGGCGGTCAGCCTGGGCGGCACCGCGGAGACCAAGGCAGCCGTGCTGCCCGGGGTGGTTGACGGCAGCCTGCAGCTGGCCTGCGGCTACGCTGAAGAGCAGGCCGGCTTCGACCTGCACAACGTGGTGACCCGGGCGCGGCCGGAAGGTGAGGAATATGTGCTGAACGGGGTTAAGGGGATGGTGCAGAACGCCGCCACCGCCAGCCATCTGGTGATCAGCGCGCGCACCAGCGGCGGCCAGAGCGACCGCAACGGTATCACCCTGTTTCTGGTCGATGCCGGCCTCGACGGCGTGTCGGTAAAGGGTTTCCCCACCGTCGACGGGCTGCAGGCTGCGGAGGTTAAACTGGACAACGTACGGGTCGGTGCGCAGCAGGTGCTGGGTACCCTGGACCAGGGTTATGAACTGCTGCTGCAGATCGCGATCGACGGCATTCTCGCCATCAGCGCCGAAGCGGTGGGCGCCATGGAAGTGCTGTACAAGGATACCGTTGCCTATACCTCCGAGCGTGAGCAGTTTGATCACCCGCTGGCGGATTTTCAGGTGCTGCAGCACCGCATGGTGGATATGTTCATGGAATATGAACAGTGTAAATCGCTGCTGTACCGCGCAACTCTGGAAGTGGTACAGAACGGTGCTGATGCCCTGCGCACCGTTCATGCCCTGAAACATTTTGTCGGCAAGGTGGGTGTGATGATCGGCGAAAGCGCCGTGCAACTGCACGGCGGCATGGGTATGACCGAAGAACTGCGCATCGGCCACTACTTCAAGCGGCTGCTGGTTATCGACGCCCAGTTTGGAAATTCAGACTACCATCTGCAACAATTTGCCGCCTGATACGTGAAGTCCTGCAGACAGGTACAAGGAGGCAATCCGTGAATTCATCCACTTCCGGCAACAAACTGGCGGGAAAAGTGGCGCTGGTGACCGGCGGTGCCAGAGGCATCGGCGCGGGTATCACAGCATGCCTGGCGGACGCTGGGGTTAAAGTCATGGTAGCGGATATTGGGGTACCCGCCGGCGGCGCGGACGCTGATGCCGACCCCGGCAATACGGACGGGGACTGGCGCTACAGCCTGGCCGACAACAGCGACCTGCAGGCAACCCTGGCCCTCGGTGAGCACATCAGCGCTACCCATGTGGATGTTACCGTGGCCGCCAGTTGCGCTGCAGCGGTGGCTGCCACCATCAGCCAGTTCGGCGCCCTGGACATCCTCGTCAACAACGCCGGGGTGGTGGACAGCGGCCCGGTGGCCAGCTTCGACGAAGCTGCCTGGGAGCGGATTTTTGCGGTCAACAGTAAAGGCATTTTTCTCATGACCCAGGCGGCCCTGCCGCATCTGCGGGATTGCGGCGCCGGTTGCATAGTCAACACCGCCTCCATCGCGGGGAAAAAAGGCTATCCGAATATGTCCGCTTACTGCGGATCCAAATTTGCAGCCATCGGCATCACCCAGTCGCTGGCCGCGGAACTGGCTGCGGATAACATACGGGTCAACGCCATCTGCCCGGGCATGGTGGGTACCGCCATGTGGCTGGATCACCTGCTGCCCAGCAACGCGACTTCCAGCAGCCAGCGCGAAGAAGAATTTGAGGCTGCCATGCGCAACACAATCCCCCTGGGCCGGCCGCAATCCGCCGCGGACATGGGACAGGCCGTGGTATACCTTGCCAGCGCCGAAAACGTCAGCGGCATCGCCCTGTCGGTGGCTGGCGGTTTTGAGATGAATTAGGGCCTCATCCCTATGAACTGGCTGAAAGACCCCCTCTGGATATTTCTGCTCTGCGGCACGGCTATCTTTTTTGCCGCGGACTGGCTGGGAGAGGACGACATTCCTTACCGGGTCGAAGTACGCGATGCTGACGTGCAGCGCTTGAGCGATCAGTGGAGTATGCAGATGCGCCGGCCGCCCACCGAGCAGGAGCTGTCCGGACTGGTGGAGCAGTTTGTTAAAGAAGAAATCTACTACCGCGAAGCGCGCCGCCGCCTGCTGGATGTGAACGACACCATCGTGCGCCGGCGCATGGTGCAGAAGCTGACTTTCCTCACCGAAGATATCGCCACCGCGGTGCCGACCAGCGAGGCTGAGCTGCGCAGTTACTACAACGAGCATGCCGAAGACTACCGTCTGCCCCAGCGCTATTCGTTCCAGCACCGGTATTTTTCCGTCGACCGCCGTGCCGCCGCGGAAGCAGACGCCCGGGCGGCGCTGGAAAACGACGCTGTGCCGGGAGATCCGTTTATGCTGCAGAAACGTTACGCGTTGCGCTCGGAACGGGAAATCGGCGATCTATTCGGCCGTCAGTTCAGCGCCGCGATTGCCGCCCTCACCCCCGGAGAACAATGGCAGGGACCGATCCGCTCCGCTTACGGTTGGCATGCGGTGCTGCTCACCGCAACCGCAGCCAGCGAAATCCAGCCCTTCGAAAGCATCATCGACCAGGTTGCCGCAGATGCCCAGCAAGCTGCCCGCACGGCAGCCAACCAAAGCTTCTACGCGCAACTTAAAGACCGTTACGAGGTTGTTTTTGCCGGGAAACCCCAAGGCTGATCCCGGCGTGCCGCAAGCTGTGAAATGTGTGCTGCTGTTGTTGTTGGCCGCGGCCGCCGCGCTGCCGGCGACGGCCCACGAAGTACGCCCGGCTTATCTGCAGATCAGCGAGCGCGCTGATGCCGGCGGCGTGCGTTTTGACGTGCTGTGGAAACAACCGGTGGTGCAGAACGGCCGTCTTGCCATCGACCCCATATTTCCCGACGGATGCCAACTGCGGGACCTTGCACCGCCGGAACTGACCGGTACCGCCCTCATCCACCGCTGGACCACGGATTGCGACCTGACCGCCGGTGCCATCCATATCCGCGGGCTGTCGGTAACCCTCACAGACGTGATGGTCAGGGTTGACCGCGCCAACGGCGACAGCAGCAACCACATCCTGCGGCCCCAGGAGCCCAGCCTGGATCTGTCCAACCCGACAGCGCCGGTGCTGAGCTATCTGGTGATTGGCATCGAGCATCTGGTTTTCGGCATCGATCACGTGCTGTTTGTCATTGGCCTGGTGCTGTTTATTCATCAACCCTGGGCGCTGATCAAAACGGTTACCGCGTTTACCGTGGCCCACAGCGTGACTCTGGCGCTGTCCGTGCTGGGCCTGGTGCAGTTGCAGCAGGGGCCGGTGGAGGCTGTAATTGCGTTGTCGATACTATTTCTGGCCAGAGAGCTGGTGCAGGAAGAAGCCCAACGCTCGCGCCTGACCCAGGCCAGTCCATGGTTGATGGCATTTGCCTTCGGCTTGTTGCACGGGCTAGGCTTTGCCGGAGCGCTGCGCGACATCGGCCTGCCGGAGGATGCGCTGTGGCTGTCGTTGCTGCTGTTTAATGTCGGCATTGAATTGGGCCAGTTGATGATCATCGCCGTGCTGGTGAGTCTGCGGTGGCTGTTGAACCGGGTCGCCAGCACCACCCAGCTGATCCGCGCCGGTGCATACGGCATGGGCTGCGTGGCCGCATACTGGACCATCGACCGGACCCTGATACTACTGTGAGGACTGGAGGCTGAGGATGTCACTTCGCTCAACAACTTTAACGGCCGGGATTTTAAGCGCAGCAACGGTACTGGTGGCGCTGGCTGCCTGCAGCCCGGCCCCGGCGCCGGCCCCCAGCGTGCCGGACACCCTGCGCGCGGCGCTGGAAAACGCTGAACCCGGCGATGTGATTACGGTGCCCGCGGGCCTGTTGCAATTCAAGCGCAGTCTGGTGCTGAACACCGACAACGTCACTCTGCGCGGCGCCGGCATGGATAAATCCATCCTCAGCTTCAAAAACCAGGTGGCCGGGGCGGAAGGTTTGTCCGTAAACGCCAGCAATTTTGTGATTGAAGATCTGGCCATCGAAGATACGGCGGGGGATGCTCTGAAAATCAACGAGGGAGAAAACATTGTCATCCGCAGGGTGCGCACGGAATGGACCAACGGGCCCGACGTAAGCAACGGTGCTTACGGTATTTATCCGGTGCAAACGGTCAACACCCTGGTTGAGGAGTCTGTAGCCATCGGCGCTTCGGACGCCGGTATCTATGTCGGCCAGTCCCGGCAGGTGGTGGTGCGCAACAACCGCGCGGAACAGAATGTGGCGGGCATCGAGATCGAAAACACGATCAACGCCGACGTGTATGACAACGTGGCTACCAACAACACAGGCGGCATCCTGGTATTCAACATGCCGCAGATCCCCCAGCGCGGGCACAGCACCCGGGTTTACAACAACAAGGTGGTCAGCAACAACCTGGCTAATTTTGCCGCTCCGGGAACGGCGGTCTCGGGGGTACCCGCGGGTTCCGGGATTGTGATTAACTCCAACGACAAAGTGGAAGTATTTGACAACACGCTGACGGATAACAATACCGCCAACATCCTTGTGTCCAGCTATTTCAGCGCCAACTATGCCGGTCAGCGGGAACTGGCGGCGGAATTTGATCCCTATCCCGAGGAAATCAATATCTACGGCAATACCTTCAGCGGCGGCGGCACCGCGCCCGGAACTGAAGATCTGACCGCCGTGCGCGACGCCGTTCTGGGGCCGGACGGCGCCTTTCCGGACATCATCTGGGACGGCATCGTCAACCCGGAAAAAGCCGCGGACATAGAAGTAATCTGTGTAAACAACGGTGACGCGCAGCTGCTGAGCGTGGATGCGGGTAACAACTATGCCAACGCTGGGATGGTGGATGCGGTGCAGGGTTGTACAATCGGCAAGCTGGCCGCCGTTGACCTGGACGGTGAATAGGCGCGTTACAGCCGCCTTCAGCCTGTTCTGCCTGGCGGGGCAACTGGCCGCCTGCAGCCCGCAGCCGCGTTTTTTCGGCGCCGACGAGTATCCGCAAACGCTGTCAGCCTGGGGTATCTTCGAAGATGCCGGCCGCGGTCTGCAGACCACCAGCGGACACGACCTGTATGCCTTAAATACACCGTTATTCTCAGACTATGCGCTGAAGCTGCGCACGGTTTATCTGCCCGCGAGTGCTGCCATGCAGTACGCGGCGCACAGCAGCTTCCGCTTTCCAACCGGTACCGTAATCAGCAAGACCTTCTACTACCCGCTGCATGCTGACGGCACCATCAGCCTGCAGCCGGAACCCGACGGCAACCCGTTTGAGCGGCCGGCCAGCACCGTGCGGCTGATTGAAACCCGGCTGCTGGTTAAGCAGGATAACGGCTGGGACGCCCTGCCCTATGTCTGGCGCGGAGATGACGCCTACCTGGCTGTCACCGGCGACCTGCTGAGCCTGGAGGCTGACGGCGGGCTGCTAAACTACCTGGTGCCCAGCCGCAACCAGTGCGCCGGCTGCCATGCCACCAACCACAGCAGCGGCGCCATCCAACCTATTGGACTGCAGGCCCGGCACTTGCACCGGCCGCACCCGGTGAGCGGCGTAAACCAGCTGACGGCCTGGTCCGCGCAGGGCAAGCTGCAGGGTTTGCCAAATCTTGCCCGGCTGCAAGCGGCGGCTGCCTGGCAGGACACCAGCCTTGATCTCGAACAGCGGGCGCGCGCTTATCTGGACATCAACTGCGCCCACTGCCACAACCCCGCCGGTGCTGCGGATACATCCGGCCTGCTGCTGAACTTCGACAACAACAGCCCGGCCGCCATGGGTGTCTGCAAACCGCCCATCGCCGCCGGGCGCGGCAGCGGCGGGCACCTGTACAGCATAGTGCCGGGACGCGCAGCGGAATCGATCCTGGCATTCCGCATGCAGACCCGCGACCCGGCAACCATGATGCCGGAGCTGGGCCGCACGCTGGTGCACACGGAAGGTTATGACTTGATTGCTGCCTGGATCAACGGCATGGCCGGTGAATGCCTGTAGGATTCAGTGCACCATCCGGCGGGGGGCGGGGAAGACAAAACGCCGCATCATCATGAAATTATGCGTGGCGGCCAGCGCTGAACCCACCACCAGGGAGAACAGCGGGCGGCCTGCCAGCGGCCCGTACAAGACCAGCCATGTGTAAGTGACAAAGTTTATCCCCGCACCACTGATCTGAATGATCAGATAGCGGGTTTTACTGGCGCCGCGTACCGGTACGCGAAACGTATAGCGGGCGTTGAGTACAAAGGTCACGGAGATGGTGGCGATAAACGATACCGCCCGGGATAACACCGGCGGCATATCAAGCTGGTAAACACAGAGCCACAAGACGCCGGCGTCGATGGCAAAGCCCACCGCGCCAACCTGCAGAAACCTTAGCAGATGCCCCCTGACCACGGCTAACGTCCGGTCACCACCGCCTCGATCAGGAACGGCC
>JANQOA010000194.1 GCA_028279305.1 Pseudomonadales bacterium | reverse complement strand
AGGGCTGCGCATCGGGACCAGGTTTCTCGCTGCTTTTTGAGGGGCCGCCGAACGGAGTGGGGAGACTCGCGCAGCGAGGCTCACAAGCGGAGTGAGGGCAGGCGGGAGGGCCGGCCCCGGGCGGCGAGAAACCTGGTCCCGATGCGCAGACCGGCCAGTCGAGAAAAACAACTTAATCAGAGCAGAAGATGCCTGCTTCCAGCAGAAACTGTTCGGCTTTTAAGTGCTCATCCGCCGCAAAAGTCCGAATCCGCATGCCCAGGCTGTGCATGGCGTCTACAACCCGGTTGATGACGCTCTGCGGATCAAAATTGTCAGTCAGCACGGCGATATTCACGCCATGGCTGCGCCAGGGGCGGTGCGTAAAAAAGTTTGAAAGCCAGTTGATGTCGTCTTGATTCATGAGCAGGCGCGCGGCTGTGATGTCGATCAGCCAGGCGCTGCGTTGGCAGGTGCCCTCTGCGGTAAGATTGAGACTGTTGATGAGGTCGGTCACGCTCAATTCACCGGCGGGCGAAACGTTGGTAATTTGCATGTGTTCGGGAGTGGAGAGCCTTAGCTTCTTATTTGCGTTGTTGAGGAGGCGCGCACTATACCCAGGCGGGTTTGGATTGCAACATTGTTTTACGCCGGTGGTATGATGCCGCTCCTCCTACCCCGTAGCCGAGCCTGAATTTTTGTCAGACCAATTGGAAGAACTGATCCAGCTGCTGGACCTTGAGCAGGTGGAAGAAAACCTGTTTCGCGCTTATCACCCCAAGGACCGCACCCGGCGCCTGTACGGTGGTCAGATTATGGCCCAGGCGCTGATGGCCGCCATCCGCACCGTTGACGCCGGGCGCCGCGTGCATTCCCTGCACGGCTATTTTCTGCGGCCGGGCAATCCGGCCATGCCCGCGGTCATCAAGGTGGTACGCTTGCGTGACGGCGGCTCTTTCTCCAGCCGCCGGGTGGTGGTGGTGCAGGACGGCGAAGCCATCTTCAGCATGGATGCCTCCTTTCAGGCGGATGAGCCGGGCCGGCTGCATCAGATAGACAACCCGCGTCCGGATTTGCAGCCGCCGCCGGAGGATAAGATCCCCGCCTACCTGTTTGAATCCGCGTTTATCAGCTGGCGCCACGACTTCCGCCGTCTGCAGTCCCAGCAGCCGCAACCGCCGGAGCAGTTTGTGTGGTTCAAAAGTAATGGGCCGGTGCCTGATGATCCGCGGCTGCAGGTGTGTCTGCTGGTCTATGAGTCCGATAACACGCTGATAGGCACGTCCCGGTTACCCCACCGCGGCAGCTTCGACCGTGAGCGTATGCAGGTCGCCAGCCTGGATCACGCCATGTGGTTCCACCACCCCGTTGATGTGTCCCGGTGGCAGTTATACGCTCAGGATTCGCCCAGTGCCTCCAGCGGCCGCGGCATCAGCCGCGGCAGCATATTTGATTTGTCAGGCCGGCTGGTGGCTTCAACGGTGCAGGAAGGACTGATCCGCGTGCATGATTGATCCGCGTGCTGGATTAAGCTACAGGGTGTCCACCAGATTGCGCAGGCGCTCGCATTGCGCCACCCGCTCCTCGGTGGAGCGGCCGGCTAAACTCACGTTCAGGGAAGTAACCCCGGATTCACGCAACGCGTAGAGACGGTCGCGGACAAACCCTTCTTCGCCGATCAAAGCACTTTTGGCCAGATACTCGTCGGGGATGGCAGCTTCCGCGGCTTTCTTTTCACCAGCCAGGTACAGGTCTTGAATCTGTTTTGCTTCCTCTTCATAACCGCTCTTGGCAAAGATATCGTTGTAAAAGTTCTTTGAGCGCGCGCCCATACCGCCGATATACAATGCAGCCTGGGGACGGGCGGCATTGCGCAGGTCTTCCATGCCTTCGCCGATGGCGACCATGCCGCCGGCAAATACTTCCAGGGGCGGACGCTGCGGGTCACGTTGAGCGCGGCCGGCGGCCAGGCTTTCACCCCATACGTCGGCCGCCGCTTCAGCGGTGTAAAAGGCCGGCAGCCAGGCGTCCGCCAGTTCAGCGGTCATCGCTACGCTGGCCGGTCCGAGAGAAGCAACAGCAATGGGAATATCATCGCGCAGGGGATGATTGATAAGTTTCAGCGGTTTGCCCAGGCCGGTACCGCGGTCCTGGGGCAGAGGAATCTGGTAATGCTGGCCCAGATGCTGCACCCGTTCGCGGCGCCAGACCATGCGGCAGATTTCGATAATTTCACGGATTCGTGCCACGGGTGCGTGGTAGGGAATGCCATGAAAACCTTCAATCACCTGGGGTCCGGATGCACCCAGGCCCAGCATGCAGCGGCCGTCGGACAGATAGTCCACCCCGGCAGCGGTCATGGCAAGCAGCGACGGTGTCCTGCTGTAGATGGGTAAAATGCCGGAGGCGATGGTGATGCGTTCCGTGCGCGCGGCGATGTAGCCCATGGCGCTGGGAGCGTCAAAAGAATAAGCCTCCGGCACCCATACAACATCCAGGCCGGCTTTTTCCAGCTCAACAATTTCCGCCACCGCCTGTTTAAATCCGCCGGCGTAGCTGAGTAGGGTAGAGATGCGCATGGCGTTGTCCTCGGTGTCGGTGGCTGTTGTTGCCGGCCGGCGCTTGTCTTTGCTTGCCCCGGCCAGATTAAAGTTGCCAGATTAGCGGGAGTTAGGCAGTCTCAGCAACCAATAACTCGAACCACGCCAAGCGCTACAGTGAGGACATATGCAACGGCTCCCGGTCTTGACAGCCGCTCTATCCATAGTGCTCTGCATGCACGGCACGCCGGTAACGGCTCAGGGCAAGGAAGTAGATATTGACGAGTATGCGCGCCAGGGGGTCGCCCGGCTGTCGGATTATCTGCGCATCGATACCATCAACCCGCCGGGTAATGAAAGCCGGGGTGTGGAGTTTCTGGCGGCTGTTCTCGACGCCGCGGGTATTGCTTACAGTACCGGGGAATCCGCCCCCGGCCGCGGTAACCTCTGGGCGCGCCTCAGCGCCGCCCGCGGCGCCGCGAAACCCGGGCTGGTACTGTTGCATCATATCGACGTGGTGCCCGCCAACCGGGACTACTGGAGTTTTGAGCCGCTGTCGGGAGAAGTTAAAGACGGCTGGATTTACGGCCGCGGCGCCATCGATACCAAAGGCCTGGGCATTGCTCAATTGCAGGCGTTTCTGGCCCTGCATGCCAGCGGCGCGCGCCTTAACCGGGATGTCTGGCTGATCGCCACCGCTGATGAGGAGGCGGGCGGCATGTACGGTGCCGGATGGCTGATCGAAAGTCACCCGGAGATGTTCGAGGACGTCGGTTATGTCTTGAACGAAGGCGGGTCCGCGCGGGTATTTGGCGACACCACGGCGGTGATGGTGGAAGTCACCCAGAAAGTGCCCCTGTGGCTGCGGCTCACTGCCCGCGGCCGCCCCGGGCATGGCTCAGCGCCGCTGGTGGAAACTTCCGTTACGCGCATGGTGCGCGCGCTGCAGCGCATCAGCGAAACGGAGTTCCCGGTCCGCGTGCTGCAACCTGTAGCGGACATGCTGGAGGGTATCGCGCCGTTTCAGAATGACAGCAACCGGCAGCTATTCACCACCATCGGCCATGCGCGTCCCGGTGATGACCAGTTGTTGGAACTGAAGCTGAAGAACCCCGGGGTGCACGCCTTGCTGCGCAACACCTGCTCAATCACCCGCCTGCAGGGCAGTTCAAAAATTAATGTTATTCCCGCTGAGGTGCATGCGGAACTGGATTGCCGCCTGTTACCGGATCAGAGCCCGGAAGAATTTCTCAAAGAGTTGGCCACCATAATTAACGACACGCAGATCAGCATCGAAAAGATCATGGGTTTTACCCCAGCCGTGAGCAAGACCGAGACACCCTTATACAAAGCCATTGAGCGCATTTCCGCGGACATGCTGGATGCGCAGGTTGTGCCGACGGTTGCCGGCGGTTTCACCGACAGCCATTTTTTCCGCGACCTGGGCATCACCAGTTACGGCTATTCGCCGTTTTCTTTTACCACCGCGGAGTTTGCCGGCGTGCACGGCAACGACGAGCGGTTGTCGGTGCAGAACATGCACCGTGGCGTGAGGATATATTACGAGCTGCTGCGCGGCTTTGCCGCGGGCCGCTGACTCTTAAGTCCCTTAACGGAGCTGTTATGCCTGCACCCCCTATCGAAACGGTAGATTCCGGTCTGGATTTCTCCCCGCTGCATGAAGCCATGCAGCAATACATCGACCGCGACATCCTGGCCTGCGTAAGTACCCTTGTTATGAAAGGTCAGGACGTAGTCGACTATCAGACTTTCGGCTATATGGACACGGACAGCCGCACCCCGTTGCGCCCGGACGCCATCTACCGCATCTATTCCAATACCAAGATTGTGACCTCGGTGGCGCTGATGATGTTGTACGAGGACGGCAAGCTGGATCTGGACGAGCCGTTGGGTACATACATGCCGGAATTTGCCGACCTGCCGGTGCTTAAACCGGATGCAGCCGGCATTGAGGACGTCGTGGAGGCAACTGAGCCGATCCGCATCCGCCATATTCTCAGCCACAGCGCCGGCTTCAGCTATGGCTTTATCGAACCTGAATCGGTAATCGACCAGGCGTATCTGCAGGGCTGTGTGAATGTGCTGGCTGACGCCACCATTGACCTGGAAGAATTCTGCCACCGCGTTGCCAAGCTGCCGCTGGCTTATCAGCCGGGCAGCAGTTGGCGCTATTCTGTAGCGACGGATGTATGCGCGCGGCTGGTGGAGGTGCTCAGCGGGGAGAAATTCGGCGACTATCTGCAGCGCCGCCTGTTTACCCCGTTGGCCATGGTGGATACCGGTTTCTGGGTGCCGCCGGAAAAAAGCGAGCGGTTTATCACCATGTACGCGCCGCTTGATCTGCTGGACCCGATGAAACCCGGTATGACGCTGGCGGACGATCCGGCCAGCGGCGAATACAGTCAGCCGCGGGCGCTGCAGAGCGGTGGCGGCGGCCTGGTATCAACGGTGGCCGATTATCTATCCTTCGTGCGCATGATTGTTAACGGCGGCGAGCTTGGCGGCACGCGTATTCTAAAACCGGAAACCCTGCGGCTGATGCGCAGCAACCAGTTGGCGCAGGGGGTAAGTGTTGCGTTCCCCATGTGGGCCATGCCCGGTACGGTGTTTGGCCTGGGGTTTGCGCTGCGTCAGCAGTTGCAGGAAGGTGACCCGGCGGCATCCCGGGACGAGTATTTCTGGGGCGGCATGGCCGGCACCCACACCTGGATGGCACCCGAGGCTGACCTGATGGGGATGTGCTGCACGCAACGCATGCCCGGCTTCTGGCACCCGTTCAGCCATCAGTTCCGCTCCCTGGCCTACGAGATTGCCGCATGAACACCAGTGCCCCGGTGTACTACTTCTCCACCGGCAGCCGCTACTCTTACCTTTCCATGTCGCGCGTGCCGGACATGGAGAAGCGGCTGGGCGTGCGGTTTGAATGGGTACCGGTAAACGGCAAGAGAATCCGCCAGTTGCGCGGCGCGGACCCGTTTCAAGGGCCGCCGCAGTCAGGTCAGTACGACTGGGCCTACCGCGAGCGCGACGCAATCGCCTGGGCGGACTTTTACGGTATCGAGTTTAACGAACCCACGGACGTGGAGTTCGATGTCGAGTTGCTGCTGCGCGGCGTGATTGCCGCCAGCCGTCAGGCAGATGTGCGGGAATTCGCCTGGCAGCTTGCCCGCGCGGTATTTGCCCGCGGCTGTTGGCCGCTGGACCAGGCGGTAGTGGAGATGGTGGCGGCTGAAGTGGGCCTTGACGTTGCCCGCCTCAGCCGGGACTGCGGCAGTGCGGAGCTGCAGGCTGAGCTGGAGGCCAATTGCAGCCGGGCTGTCCAGCAGGGTGTATTCGGCACTCCCAGCGTTATGCTGGGTGACAAACTGTACTGGGGCAACGACAGGCTGGTGCTGCTGGAGCATGCCCTGCAGCAACAGCAGGCACAACGCCAACCGGTTGTGATCAGCGGTCTGGATCATGTCGTGTTGCGTTCCGCCCAACCCGAGGCGTTGGTTGGGTTTTACACCGCTCTGCTGGGTTGTGAAGTTGAACGCAAGGTCAAAGACTTCCTCTGGCAGTTGCGGGTGGGAGACAGTCTGCTGGATATCATGAGGGCGCAGAAACCTGCCGTCGGGGAGCCATCCGGCGGGGCGAATATGGACCACTTCTGCCTGCGGGTAGTGGACTACGATGAGCAGCACGTTCTCAGCCACCTGCAGCAGCACGGCCTTGAAGGCAGCGCCGCGGGACATATTTACGGCGCCCGGGGTTTTGGCCCGTCAGTCTATTTTATCGACCCGGACGGCAACCGGGTGGAGCTTAAAACTGCCGCGGCCGGTCCGCTGGCCGGTACCGACGTATAGGCGGCCGGCGCCGCCGCCGGCTTGTGTTGGCTCACTTGTTTTCAGGATTGCGGGTGCGCCAGTAGGTCAGGGCACGATCCAGCATCGACAGGCAGGTACTGGCTACTAGCAGCCAGGCGAACACCGCGGCGGGCAGCAGCAGCCAACGCCAGCCCAGCAGTTCAGCACCGACAACCACCCCCACCACCACAAAATAGCAGACGCCGTTGACCTTCCCCACCAGGCTGGTGCGCAGCGCGTGCCCGGCCAGCGCCCTGGAATCCAGCATGTACTGCAAAAAAGCCAATGGAATCAATATCGGCAGGATGGGGTTGATCAGGCCCAGCACAGCCAGGGCCGCACAACCGCAGGTGACAAACAGCGCATCGGTGCCGTGGTCGAGCAGGCCGCCCAGCTGGCTGACCTGATTGTATTTGCGGGCCAGCTTGCCGTCATAAATATCTGAAACCACGGCCAGGGCAAAACAGACGGCGGCAGCCAGCCAATACTCCTGCAGCAACAGCCAGGTGAACGGCACGATGAGCGCCGTGCGGCTGAGGCTGAGCAGGTTGGCCCAGGTGAGCCACTGGCTTGCCATCAAGGTTGAAGCTGGGACAGGGCCGATGCGGGTGGGCTGAGTTTGAACAGAATACCGCCGTCTTCGATGAAGTTACCGTCCGGTTCGATCTCGTATTTGTGTATGTACAATTGCAGGATGGAAAGCTGCTCTTCCATGTCGGTAACTTCGGTTGCCAGCGCGTTATACAACTTGTGCTCAACACTCAGGATCACGGCGTTGTCTTCCTGGATGTTTTCCACCCAGTTACTGCGGGAACTGCTGCCCGCAATATAAAAGTGGCCGTTTTGCTGCACCCCCCAGACGGTAACCGAGTAAGGGTCTCCGGGGTTGGTTTCGAGCAGCACGTTTTCAATACTGTCGGTAAATGCCCAATCGGCCGGCCAGGGCGTTTCTTCACCTTCCAGGGCATCACCCGGGATAGGCCCCATGGGCCCGGAGCACGCGCCCAGGAAGGCGATGCTGAAGACAATGCTGATAGCCGCACGCATGTACAGGTCTCCGGGCTTCTTACAGTACCCTATGCTACTGCATGAAGCCGCAAAATGAACCGCATGGGGTAAGGATTTGTAAGGAATTTGACTTGAACGGCAGCGCGATCTCCGCATTATAGCGGTATGAGCAAATGGCTGATTACCGGTGCCAACGGCAACCTGGGCCGGCGCTTGATAAGCGAACTCCTGCAGTCCACAGACGACCTCATCACGGCGGTGGTGCGCAGTGCACGGGCCGCCGCACAGGTTAGCGGCGTGCTGGAAAACCTTCCTGCCGCGGCCCAGGGTGATGCCGCGGAGCGGTTGGATGTTGTCCAGCTGGATTATACCGATGCCTCAGCGCTGGCCGCTGCGGCGCGGGATTGCCGCTGGGCGGTGCACCTGGTGGGTGTTATTAAAGGCGACTATGAACAAGCCCACGAACGCAGCTGCACGGCGCTGGTTCAAGCCCTGGCATCGTCCACGGTCAGCCACATCACCTACATGTCCATAGTTGGTGCCGGCGCGGACTCCGCCAATGCCTGCCTGGCTTCCAAAGGCCGGGCGGAAGATATTCTGCTGGCCGGAGCGTGTCCGGTCTGCGTGCTGCGCGTACCCATGGTGCTGGGTGAAGGGGATTTTGCCAGTGCCGCGCTGGCCGGCCGGGCAAGCTCCGCGGTCAGTACCGGCTTCCGCATGACCAGCCTTGAACAGCCCATTTATGCCGGAGATGTGGTGGCTGCCATCAGGGCGGCAGCGGCCGGGGAAGTGGCCGGCTGCCTGGATCTCGGCGGGCCGGAAGTCCTCAGCCGGGCGGAACTGGTGCAGCGGGCGGCCGGGGTGATGGGATGCAGTCCGCGCATCCTGTCGCTGCCGATCAGTGTGGGCATGCTGGCGGCCGGCATATTGGAGCGCGTGACCAGCCAGCCGCCGGTGTCACGCGCCATGCTGGGTGTGCTGGATCACGACGACCGGGTGGACAGTGCTGCCGCGGTTGCGGCCCTGCAGTTGCCGGCGTTGACCTCCCTGGACCGGATGTTGGCCGCGGTACTGGCGCCGCACACGGCTAACTCAGACAGCGGGCCAGGAAAGGCAGGCTGACATCCATGCGGTAGTCGATGCCGCTGTGGGTGCCGTTAAATTCTTCATAGCGGTGTTTAATGCCCTGTTGGCGCAACAGGATCGCCAGCTGGCGGCAGCCGAAATGGATGTGGTATTGGTCGCGCCAGCCGCAATCCATGTACAGGCCGCGTAAGCTGCGCAGGTTATCCCGGTAACGGCTGACCAGGTGAATCGGGTCGTGGCGCAGCCATCGCCGCCAGCGCTGGGGCAGAAATGCGCCGGTGTGCAGGTCGTAAGGCAGGCGGAAGCCATTGCTGGCATCCGGGTCCGGATCATAGGTTGCCGCCATACACAGCATCATCAACACCGTGATATCCATACCGGACAGCCGTCCGCTATTGCGGCAGTAGCGCAGAAAGCGCTGCACGCGGCCGTCGTCCTCGCCGGGCTGCGCCTGCGCCGCCGGGTTGTTTTCACCGGCCTGCAGCGCCGGCGCGGCATAGCGTTGCAGCGCGGTCAGCACCGCCGGCCACTCTGCTTTGTAGATAAAGTCGAAGTAGGCGTCGCCGGAATGGTTGGCCACGGCACCCCAGTAGCGGGTGTACTTCATGCCGTGCAGCATGGCGCCGTAGCCGCCTGAAGACTTGCCGAAACAGCCGCGGTGCTGCCGGTCTGCATGGGTACGGAATTCACCGTCCACAAAAGGAATGAGTTCCTTTGTTAAATAATCTGCGTAATTTCCGATGGCGCTGCTGTTGATGTACTGATTACCGCCCAGGGCGGTGAAACAGTCCGGAAACACCACAATGCAGGGCGGCATCTTGCGCTGATGGATCAGCCGGTCCAGCCGCTGCGGCAGGTTTTCGGAAAAGTTTGCCCAGTTAACGTGACCGAGCCCGGAGCCGGTATAACCGGCCAGGTCGAAGAGCACTGGAAAACGGCGCTGTTGGTAGCGGCGGTTGTTGTATGCGGCGGGCAAATATACGGCCAGCTGGCGGGTGCTGGGATCACCCAGCGGATTGTCAGCCAACCGCGGAGACTGGAAGTTCAGGGTCTGTACCTGCCCGCGGCGGCTTAACGGAGTTCTGTTGTCCATATGGAGCCAATTCTGCAGTTAATGGTGAGGTTTTTTGCAGCTTTCCAAGTTTCCAAACAGATCACAACACTTCCGCGTGGTTTGCGTTAGCGTTTACTTCAGGTGGGTATCGCCCGGCGCGCGCGTATGTGCGGCTGAAAGTGGACAAACAGGGAAGTGGCAAACATCAACACGGACAATACAGCGGGTGACAACAGCCAGTATGCGCAGATGACCCCGGCGCAGATTGAGGACTTGCGCGCCGAGGTGGCTAAATGGCAGGAGCGGGTACCGAAACTGGCTGCCGCCTTGCGCGAACGTACCGAAGAGCTGGCTGAGGCACGGGAGGAGATCCGCACGCTCAACAAGCAGCAGGCTGTGCCTGCTGACAGCACGCCCCCGCAGGCAGGGGTGGATGCCCGGCTGCAGGCGCGGGACGAAGTCATCCGCGACCTGGAAAATAAGGTTTCTGAGCTCTCCGCCGCCCATCGTACCGCTGCGGCGGAATTGCATGCGGTCCAGTTGGAACTTGAATCCGTACGCGCAGAATCCGGAAATTGGAAAGAAAAATGGCAATCTGTTACCCATTCCCTGGATGATGCGGTATCCGAAGGCGCCCGCGCCTCCAGCCAGCTGGAACAGGAAATGGCCAGCTGGCAGCAGCAACAGGAGGAGTTGGAAAGCCGGCACAAGGCGGAAGCCGAGTCTCTGCGGAAGGAAGTGAGTTCGCTTCAGCAGCGCAATCAGAACCTGCAGCAGACCACCGGCATGTTGAACCAGCAAATGGAATCGGTGGGTGAAGACCTGAAGAACACCCGGCAGAAGCTGGACGCCGCCGGTGCTGAAAAACAACAGCAGCAACAGGCCGCCGGGCAACTGCGTGAACAGTTGGGCCAGGCGCAGCGGGCGCTGGACGAGGCCCGGCAGGATCACGAGCAGGCCCTGCAGCAGGCTGAGGAGCTGCAGCAACAGACCGTCAGCCAGCTCGAGCAGGCGCGGCAGGTGGCGGAAGAGTTGCAACAGCGTACCGACCGGCAGCTGGAACAGGCCCGTGCGGCGGCTGAAGAGTTGCAACAGCAAAGCGGCAGGCAGCTTGAGCAGGCCCAACAGGCGGCTGACCAGGCGCTGCGGGACGCCCAGCAACAGCAGCAGGCAACGGAACAGTTGCGTAACGAGCTGAGCCGGGCCGAGGATGAAATGCGGGCGCTGCGCAGTACCCATGAAACCGCGTTGCAGCAGGCCCGCGATTTGCAGTTACAGGCGGAACAGCAGTTGCAGCAGGTGAACGCGGATCTGAGCGACACACGGCAGCAGATGGCTTCATTGGATCAGCAGTTGCAGCAGGCTGAGCAGCAAGCGCAATACCAGGCCAGGCAACAGGCAGCGGAGGCGGAAACCCGTGCCGCTGAGCAGAGTGCGGAGTTGACTGCGCGCATCACCTCGCTGGAACAGACCCATAACGAGTTGCGCCTGACCCACGAGCAATTGCTGGAAGAGCAAGGCAGCTGGCAGCAACTGCAGGATGAGATGTTGGCCAAGCTGTCCCAGGCGGAACAGGGTAAACATGAGCTGGCGGTTGAATTTCACGCCCTGGTGGAAACCAATAGCGACCTCACCGCCCGCCAGGAAGTCATGGAAGCTGAGCTTGCGGCCGCGCAGCCGCCGGAAGAACTCCAGCAGCAGATCAGCCGCCTGCAGGCCGAAATTGCGGCTCTGCATGCAGCCGCTGAGGGGGCTGCAGAAGCGCAGACCGGAGAGGCTGACAGCAGCGGCCTGGAGGCGGAAGTAAAACGGCTGACGGAGTGTCTGGAACATGCACAACAGGCGCAGGAAAACAGGGATCAGGAGCGCCGTGACCTGGGCAACGAGGTGGCCAACCTCCAGACTGATAACGAAAAACTGAAATCGAACCTGGAAAACCGCTCGGCACTGGTACGCCAGTTGGAAGACGAGGTGGGCCAATTGCAGCAGCAGAAACGCGAGCTTGAACTTGCCCAGGTTGGCGAATCAGCCAGCGCGCAGCATGAACAGTTGTCGCAGAAGCTTATCGAAGCGGAGCGCCGGGTGGATACATTCCGCAGTCACGCGCAGATTCTCGAAGAAAAGCTCAACAATCAGCAGGGCCTGATGGAGGAGATGGAGCGGGAGTTGAGCGAAGTGCAGGACAGTTCAGTGCAGCAGCAGAAAACCTCTGAAGCACAGTTACGGCAGGAGCGGTCACAGCACCAGGACATGGAAACCAGGCTGCGGGACGCGCTGCAGAGTGTGGACAGCTACCAGGCGCAAAACGAAGAACTGCTGCAAGCCAGATCCGCGCTGGAGCAGGTGGTGGAAGAATTGCAGGCCAAGCTGGGCCGTTACCTGCAAGGGCGTGATCAGGAGCAGGATCAAGGTCTCGATCAAGGTAAGCACCGGACGGATGACTTAACCCGCATCAAAGGCATCGGCGGCAAGCTGGCTGGTCAGCTGAGAGAACTGGGGGTCACCAGTTATGCGGAAATTGCAGCTCTGAACGGCGATCTGCTGGCGGACCCCGAGCATCCCCTGCACTGTCACCGCAGCCGCATTCTGCGTGACGAATGGATTGAACAGGCCACCGCGCTGCTGCAGGGTGGACCAACACCGCCGGCTAGCGGCTGAACGACTGCAGGATTTTGTCCCAATGCTGATACAGCACCATGGTACCGGCATCATCGAATATATGACGCTGGTGGGGTACCCCGTAAAGTGTGTCCGCCAGATTGTTGTAATCAGCAACATTGTCCCGGCGGCCGTGCCAGACGGTTAACGGCGCGTGAATCGAAGACACCGCAACCGGCACCGCGTTGGCGAAACAGCGGATCTCACCAACAATTCCGGCAGCGGATACGGTCAGGTTTTCCATTACGGAGCCGACAATATGGTCCAGAATCTCCGGGTGCGCCTGCAGAAAAGCCCGATCGTCCGGCGCCGCGCCGTAGATGCCCAGAATTATCCGCCGCACCAGCGCCGTGGTGGCACGGCTTTTGACAATGTTGAAGAATGTAGACAGCAACCAGGGCTGCTCGACCAGGCGCCGCCTCAACACAGCCAGCGGGCTGCGCTCTGCTGCGGGAAACGGTGCCGGGGCCCGGCCGGACACCAGGCTGATGGATTTGACATGGACACCGGCCACCTGGTTGTCCAGGTGAGCCGCCGCCGCCAGGGCGTGGCCGGCACCTGATAGATAGCCCAACAAATGTACTTCGGCGATGCCAAGATCGGTTAACAGATAAGCGATGTCTTCCGCGGTGTTACTGAAAGTATAATGGTCCAGGGGATCGGAAAATCCCGAGCCGGGGCGTTCCGGCGCCAGAATGGTCAGGCCCAGCTTTGTTGCCAGCGCATCGGTGCCGGGCGGCAGCCTGGAACTGCCGGCGCTTTCGTGGCAGAAGACAATAGTGCGGCTGCCGTTGCCGTAACGCCGGAACGCGATCCGCCTTGGTGTGGCGCTTTCCTGTTTCAGGATCACAAAGTGGTGCCCGCCGTAGGCTTGCTTGTCAACCTCAGCCGGCGCGCCGTCCCCCAGCACCGCCAGCACCACGCTGAGTTGAGTCATCATCAGGATGAGATCACTCTGGCGGTTGATGCCGGTTTTGTCGAATACCGCCTGCAGGTGATTGCGCGCGGTGTTGGTGCTGATGCCCAGGGATTGAGCCACATCTTTAAGCTGCAGGCCGGAGCTCAGGCGTTGGCAGACTGCCATCTCCGCGGTGGTCAGATGAAAACTTGATTGCAGCACCCGCCGCGTTTTCTCGCCGGATTCACGCTGTGCAACCAGCAAGCCGAATTGGACGTCGCGCCCGGCGGATGTCAGCCGCTCTTCCGGAATGCCGGAAGTCAGCGCGGCCGGCAGGTTTGATGCGGTCACCATGTAACCGAAGCGGGATTGCAGGTTGGGATGGTGCAACTCCACCAGCGTCTGGCTGTCCGGGTTTTCCCGCAGCATGTGCAGGCTCTGCTGGAAGTTCATTGCGGAAGCAACTTCACTGAACTTCAGATGGCCGTCGACAACCCGGCAGTAGTCTTCCAGGTCTTCCCACTGAGTGTTGTTTTGCAGCACCCTGCCGTCTTCGGCTAACAGGAAGTATGCGCATCCGCTTAGTCCGCTGCTCGGCTCGTTACGGATTTGCCAGGCCAGGGACTCAGCCTGGCTCAAAGCCGTCAGGAAGGAACTGGGGTCGGTGCCGGACAGGGCCTGGCCGCGGGCGTCCAGTTCCCGGGCGAAACTGTCCCACTGGGTGGGGTCCATGGCGAAGCGCAACAAAGCGTCAATCAAACCGGATGGAAGAGGCTGTAATTCTTTGTTATCCAAACTTTAGAAGTTCCACCGGTAGCTGCTGGTTCAAGCATACTGTACGTTTGCGGACCGTGGGAAAGGCTATTTACCGTACAAAGCTGATTTTTACATTCTGCGGCAGGATGGCTATTATCCGCAGCTACTCGTAAGTCGATGCAACAGGGACTGGCGTCGATGGAATCTAACTTGGTGAATCGGGGACGAAGTAGCCAACGTTGGTGGAGACTCATGTGGATTATCCTGTGAAAGATCCAGAGGAGAGACTTTTGCTTGGCGGCCAGGAAGACGGTCAACGACGGCCGTATATGCAGGAGCCTGCAAAAGCAACTTTGAATCGACGCTCTGAGAGCGATCGGCGATCTACAGCGGACCGGCGGCGCAGTGCGCGCGGCCTGTTCGAATTGCGCGCGCGGCGGGACAGAGTGGTGGAAGACAGGCGTCAGCTCGACCGCCGTAATGCCGGACGGTTCCGGTTGGCCTTCTGGCGGCGTACCAGCGACTGACAAGTCCGTTTGGTTCAGATCCGAACCGCACCTCCGGCGCCGCCGGACGGTTCAGCGGCGGCCGGTGCTGCCGGTCATAAAGTTTGTGGTTTTGTTGCGGCAGTGCCGGACAGGAGTGTTATGAATTTTCGAACGGTATTCATCAGTGTTGTGATGTGGCTGGCTGCGGCGCAAGCTTGGGCCGCGGGTGATGCGGACGCGGGTAAGAGCCTGTACCCGGTGTGTACGGCATGCCATGGTCCGGCGGGTGCGGGTAATCAGGCAATGAACGCCCCCAAGCTGGCCGGCCAGGAAAACTGGTACCTGATCACGCAGATGCGGCTGTTCCAGAACAATGCGCGCGGTTCCGCGCCGGGTGATATGCAGGGTATGCAGATGGCGGCCATGGCCAAGGGCCCGCAGCTGGCCAGCGATGAGGCGTTGCAGAATCTGGCTGCATATATCTCCACTTTCCCGGATGAACCCCCGGCGGTAACGGTATCCGGTGATGTTGAAAACGGCAAAGCGTTGTATGTCGTGTGCGCGGCATGTCACGGAGACCGCGCCCAGGGTATTGAGGCCATGGCGGGCCCGCGCCTGGCCGGCCAGAACGACTGGTACCTGGTCAGCCAGATAAACAAGTATAAGAACGGACAACGGGGTTACCACGATTCGGACCACGGCGGCCGCCAGATGCGCCCGATGGTCGCCACGCTGGTTGATGACAAAGCGGTTAATGATGTGGTGGCCTACATTAACTCTCTGCAATAAGACGCCAGGGTTGCCACCACGGTGAGTAACCGGCTGACCATTTCGCTCGGCGCGCTGAGTGCCAATTTCGACAGGTTCCGCAACTGTGCGCGCGGGGATGTGGCCGCCGTGGTTAAAGCTAACGGCTATGGTGTGGGGGCTTTGCAGGTAGCTGAACACCTGGCGGCAGCCGGCTGCGAAGATTTTTTTGTCGGCACCGCGGCGGAAGGAGAGTCGCTGGCGCCCAGCCTGCCCGGCGCGCGGATTTACGTGCTCGAGGGGGTGCTGCCGCAAACTGCGGACACCCTGGCTGCCGACGGTTTGATACCGGTGCTGAATACCCCACAACAGGCTGCAACTTGGGCCCCGCGAAAGCTGCCCGCGGCGCTGCATCTGGACACCGGCATGCGGCGGCTGGGCATGACGGCTGAACAGGCGGCTGATGTATTTGCGGCGCAAGCGTTGGACGTGAATCTGGTGATGACTCATCTGGCGCGCGCGGACGAGCCCGGCGACGCCTTTAACAGTATTCAGTTGCAGCGCTTCAGCCAGACCTATGCGCATCTGTACGGCAGGTACCCGCAACAGGTACCGCTGCGGGTCAGCGTCGGCAATTCCGCTGCCATGCTGGCTGGCCTGGAAAATGACCTGCACGGGTTGAGTGACGAAGTGCGGCTGTTGGGCCGGGCAGGTGTGGGCTTATACGGCGGCGCCGCCCTCACCGGTGCAGCCAATCCCATGCAGCCGGTGGTGGGGCTGCAGGCGCGGGTGTTGCAGCTCCTGCCGTTGGATGCCGGCGTGCCGGTAGGCTACGGCGGCACTTACACATCGAGCCAAGCCAGGTTGCTGGCCACGGTGGCTGCCGGCTATGCGGACGGCATCCCCAGGTTACTGTCGAACAGCGGCCGGGTGTGGGTGAACAACACCTACTGTCCCATCGTCGGACGGGTCAGCATGGACCTTGTGCATGTTGATGTCACCGGCGTCGCCGGCGTAGAGGAAGGTACCTGGGTGGAAATACTTGGCACTCACATCAGCGTGGACGAAATTGCCGCCCATGCCGGCACTATCGGCTACGAAGTGTTAACGGGTCTCGGCCGGCGCGGGGAGTGCGTCTATACCAACAGTTTCCTCTGAAGGCGGGGAGATATTGTAGCTGCCCATATTCAGATAGGCGTCAAAATCCTGTTTCGCTTCCTGATAACGGCCCAGTCCGCGCAGCGCCAGCGAGCGGTTCAGATAAACCGCTGCCTGATGCCGTGCTTCGGATGGCTGCGCCAGCGCATTGTTGTAAGCGTTGACCGCTTCGCTGTAGTTGCCGCTGAGCAACTGAATGTTGCCCAGGTTTCCCTGCACCACGGGGTTGCCCGCGTCCAGCGCCAAAGCGGTATTCAAGGCGGTTTCCGCCGCGCGGATCTGCCCAAGGCGGGCGTATTGCAAAGCCAGCGCACTGTTTAATTGCGCCGCTAACGGTGCGGGGTAGTTGAGTTCAAGGGCGGCGATGCAGTCGTCCGTGCGCGGCGGCGAACCGGTTAACGACATCAGGCAAGCCTGCACCAGCGGACTCTCAGCCGCCGGTGCCGCCGGCTCAGGCTGGCTCAACAGTGGCGGCGGGGCCTCTTGAAAACCCTCCTGGGCGGGCACGGGGAGACAGGCCAACAGCAGCAAGCCGGTTGTCAGGGCAGCGGTGATGAGCTTTTGGGGCAACACAAATCGCCGGGGTAAATGGGAATCTTACATCATTGCTTGTTTAGGGTTTGGGTTTTTCCGGGCTGGCGGGTCTGCGCACCGGGACCAGGTTTCTCGCCGCCCGGGGCCGGCCTGCCCTTACGAACGCGCTCAATTGTTTGGTTTTTGATTTGAAGCCTGGTTGTTGTTCAGTTTCCTGGTACGGGCTCACAGGGCGTGGGGGTTGCGGCGCTCACGCCGCCGGCCCTCCCGGCTGCCCTTCCTCCGCTCTTGAGCCTCGCTGCGCGAGTCTCACCGCTCCGTTGCGGCGGCGGCTAAAAAACGCGGCG
>JANQOA010000190.1 GCA_028279305.1 Pseudomonadales bacterium | reverse complement strand
TATCCTGGCGGCGGCCGCTGCCGCCGCGGCACTGTCAGCCTCTATAGAGGCGCCCAAAGGCAAAGCCCTGGGCGGTAACCCGCGGGTGGCCAAAGAAGGCTGCCGTTACCGTTCCAGCGCCAACCGCAACGAGCGTATAGACGTGGTCACCTTGGGTGGAGAGTTCACCTTCCAGCAGGCCCGCCGTGACGCCCGCGCCACCCTCGGTCTGCCGCCCATCGGTGACGAAGCATTTGCCGACCTGCACAACGGCATTCTAACCGCGCACGTATTACAGGGCCGCCACCACCTGCGCGTGACCCTGCGGCTGGCGCCGGCCGCCACCGCGGAAGACCTGCCGGTAATCACGCGCCTGGCCCGGCAGGTCAACCAACGGTTTAACCCGGCGTACATCAGATAGGCGCGGGATAGGAGCGGGATAGACGCGGTTGGCGGTGCGGCGGCAGCGGTACCAAGCCGCTGGCATGGATCGGGACCACCGGGTTAAACTGCGCCCATGCACTACATGGTGACATTCACCCGTGTCCGGGCGCGCGCGTCCGGCACGGCAACGGCGGGCTGAACTTTCCCAGCACTTTCTGCACGCCGCCGCGGCGGCAGAGATTGTTCAAGCTACGTCGATTAGCCACTCTGATCTTGTTGTAGAGATCGGCGCAGGCCGCGGTGCGCTGACTAAAGCACTGCTGCACCGCACCCAGCGGATCACCGCGGTGGAACTGGATACCTTTCTCGCAGCCAGGCTGCAGCAGACTCTGGGGCCCGGGGTCCAGGTAGTGGCGGCGGACTTTCTGCGCTGGCCGCTGCCGCAGGATACCTACCGGGTCCTGGGCAACGTGCCCTACGCCATCACCACCGGCATCATCCGCAAGCTGGCATTTGCCGCTAATCCACCGGCGGATGCGTGGCTGGTTGTCCAACAGGAGCTGGCCCGGCGCATGTGCGGTCCGCCTTATCAGGGTGAAACTTTGTGGTCGCTGCGCCTGAAACCCTTCTGGCATCTGGAGGTGATCAGCCGCCTGCCGAAAACCAGTTTTAATCCGCCGCCCCAGGTGGATTCCGCGCTGTTGTGGATGAGCTACCGTCCGCGGCCGTTACTGGACAACCGCAAGGCCTGGCAGGATCTGCTGCAGCACAGTTTTAACAGCCGCAAACCCATGGGCGAAACCCTGCGCCGCTATGTGAGTAAAACCCGCAGCAGGCGCCTCTGCCGCGATCTGCACTTTGCCCCGGGCAGCCTGCCGTCAGAATTGATTTTTGAACAATGGTTGGGGGTTTTCCGT
This sequence comes from Pseudomonadales bacterium, assembly GCA_028279305.1. GTDB lineage: Bacteria > Pseudomonadota > Gammaproteobacteria > Pseudomonadales > Azotimanducaceae > UBA4421. Next base: position 9,959 of record JANQOA010000190.1, on the reverse strand, counting down.
TACCTGCAACGGGTGGGCGCTTTAGACCAGTGAGCCCGTATCAGAACCCCGCCAGAGCGCTCAAGCTGCGGCCGCTGACACGTTTTCCCAGGCGCGCGCCGGCCACCGCCACCCGCATGGGCCCCGGCATTTTGACCTCGCGCTGAAACTCATCACGCGCAAGCAGTCCCCGGTACCAGGAATGCACCCGGCTGTGCAGACGGCTGAACGGATAACCGGTGGCGGCCAGGCGGTGGGTGTATATAAACCAGGCGATATCCAGCAGGGTAATCGTCTCCCCGCACAGAAAGGCGGATTGCGCCAGGCGCTCTTCCCAGCGCTGGTACACTTCGTGGAAGCGGCGGGCGGCGTGACGAACCTGTTGGTCGGTAATGCCGTGATCAGCAAAATTACGCCAGAACTCAATCTCTACCGCTTTGTGCGGATCCGCGGCGCCGCTGATTGTGCCCTGGTCATTGCGGTACTGCTCCAGCAGCCGGGGCTTTTTGCTGACCATGCGTTTGGGAGCCAGAAAACGCATGGTCAGGGCGCGGATATCCAGGTGCAGATCGTCTTCCTCGCGCAAGCCATCCTGGATGTCCTGCCGCAACGCCGCCGGCATCAGCGGCGGCTGCGGGAAGGTCTCCTCCAGATAAGCCAGGATGTCGTTGCTTTCGATATGCACCTGTCCGTCGTGCACCAGTACCGGCACCAGGCCGCGGGGGTTGATACCCAGAAACCACGGCTCGTAGTTGGCCTGGGCGGCAAGGTTCAAGTGGTGTGACTGCCACTGAATGGCTTTCAGGTTCAGGAATATTCTGGTTTTCTGAGAGCAGGAAGAATTGATGAAGTGAATCAGATGCACACCTTTCCACTGCAGCACTTCGCGGGTTTTAATATCGCCGTCTAACAGTTTTACCATGGTGAACGGCCTACAGCGCCGCAGCGTCTTTCAGCAGATTGTCGATCAGCTTGTTAACCACCCGCTGCGGCGCCAGCCGTTTAACCACGCCCAGCACCCGCGCGCGGTCCAACGGTACCCGCAACGGCGGGTTCGGCTGTTGCATCACCTTGTAAATTTCTGCCGCCACCCGCTGCGGGGTGAGTTTGCTGTTTTCCGTATCCCTGGCCATCATTTTTACAATCTTGTGGCTGAAGGAAGCCGCAGCCACGCCGTCCGCGGTGCGCAGGTGGGCGCCGGTGGCCGGGCGCTGCATGTTCATGGCTACCGGCTGCATGATGACTACATTGATGTTTTCTCCGCGCAACTCGTGGTAGAGCGCTTCGCTCATGGCTTCCAATGCAAATTTGGCGGAGGTGTACGCGCCCATGAAAGGCACCGCCAGCACCCCGCCGAGGGAACTCATGTTTACAATCAGGCCGTTACCCTGGCGTCGGAACACCGGCAGCAGGGTCTTGCAGACTCGCATCACCCCAAACACATTGGTGCTGTACAGGGCTTCCACCTCGCTTGTGTCCTGTTCGTCAGTGGCGCCGACCACCATTTCATTCACACAGTTGATCAGTACATCAATGCGGCCTTCGCGCTGCAACAACTCGTCGACACAGCCCTGCACCGACAACGGGTCCGTAACATCCATGGGCAGCAGCGGGATGCCGCCGGCAGTGCGGTCCGCCGCCGCACTGCGCGAGGTGCCGTAGACACGAACGCCACGCTGTACCAGGAATTCGCTCAGCACCCGGCCGAGACCGCCGGTGGCGCCGGTAATAAGAACAATCATCGCGGCGGCTCCATGCATAATTGCCGTGCCAATAACTGCACTGCCAAGCCAGCACCCCGGGCAGCCGCCTTGCACCGCGGGTACAGGCGGGCAAAAATCAATTGAATACCCATAAGGTTTTCTTTAATTTAGTTTATGTGCGAATATATAAACACTATTTTTGTAATAATACAAATATAATTTAGTCCAAGGTCAGCGGTAAACAAATGCCTATTTCCAAAGAACGGCAACGAGCCACTCAACAGCGCGCGGAAGATACACGGGAAGCCATCCTGCAGGCAGGTGTCGAGCTGTTCTCGACCCAGGGTTTTGAAGGCATTTCGATCCGCGCCATCGAAGCCGCCAGCAACACCAAACGCGGCCTGGTCACCTACCACTTCGGTAACAAAGAAAACCTGTGGAAGGCGGTGGTGGACAAAGTGTTCAACCAGATGCCGGCGGCATCCGCGGAGACCCAGGCTGCCCTGCAGGACCTGGATGAAAACTCCCAGATACGCGCGCATCTGACCCGCTTCATCCACTACAGCGCTGAACACCCCGAGGTCAGCCGCATCATCATCCAGGAAGGCAAAAGCGCCACCTGGCGCCTGCAGTACCTGGTGGACAATCACGTCAGGCCGCGTTTCAATCTGATCAATTCGCTCATGGGCAACAATCTGGATGCGCACACCCTGTACATTTTTATTGGCGCCGCGACCATGATCTTTGACGTGGAAGCCGAGTGCGAAGCCTTGTTCGGCTTCAACCCGCGTAACAAAGATTTCGTTAGAGAGCACGCGCGCCGGGTATGCGACATGGTGCTGGCCGGGCGGACGTGACCAATACCGCCTGGGTAAGCTGGCCGGTGGCACCCCGCCTGGCGCGCTATGTGCTGTCCATGGAAGGCTACGAAGAGTTCAGCAACGTCGCGGTGACCAACACCCAACTGCCCACTACCGTTGTGCCGCTGATTTTTATGCTCGGCCCCGGATTCTGTCAGAGACATCTGCATTCCGGCGCCCATCTGCGGGAGCTGGCCAACAGTTTTGTCGCCGGCCTTCACACCCACGCGGTCGGCATCGGGTCCGCCGGCCGGGCGGCCTGCATCCAGGTCAACCTGAATGCGGTCGGCGCCCGGCGCGTACTGCGCGTGAACATGTCCGCGTTAACCGACCAGATCATTGACGTTCGCGATGTTCTGCATCAATCCGCTGCCCGCATTGAAGATAAGCTGTTGCGCAGTGACGACTGGCACAGCCGCTTTGAATTGCTGGAGGATTGGCTGGAGGAACGCCTGTTTGACAAGCGCGCACGGTCGGCCACAGCCAGCGAAGCGGTACTGCATCAATTGCAGCGCTGCCGCGGCACCACCCAGATTGAACAGCTGGCGGCATCCAGCGGCTACAGCCGCAAACACCTCAATTATCTGTTCAAGCAGGATGTAGGCGCCTCACCTAAACTGGTGGCGCGCATTCTGCGTTTCGAATGCGCCATGGAGTTGCTGCAACAAGCTCATCCACCGACCCTGGCGGACATCGCTGCCCGGGCCGGCTATGCTGACCAGGCCCACTTTACCCGCGAGTTTGCCGAATTCAGCGGCAGCACGCCCGGCGCCTACAGTGCCGCTGCGGGCGGGTAACTTTTCTTCAATATAACCTGCCGCCGGGCCCTTAACCTGTAACTGAAATTAACGGGAGAACAGCATGACCAGCGGACCTTATGACCTGAGTAAAACCCCCATCCATCTGCAAACCTCAAGCGAGGCCGGTGCGGTACCCGTAGCTGATTTCAGTTTTGACGGACCCTCGTTTGAACGCTACACCGCTGACTATTGTACCGACGGCGGCCCGGGACGGCTGATGATGATCGAAGAGTCACCGGTCAACTGGCCGGCCTGGGAGTGCCATACCCAGGGAGACGAGGTGGTATTTGTGCTGGCCGGCAGCGGCACCTTTATACAGCAAAGTGACGAGGGTGAGGTGCGCCTGAGTTTTGCGCCGGGCAGCGCCATTATTAACCCGCGCGGTGTCTGGCATACCGCGGACGTGGACTCACCCATGCGCGCCATCTACCTGACACCCTGCGCAGGCACCGAACACCGGCCGCGCTGATCGGGTGTTTGCTCGGATGTTGATCGGGTGGTTGATCGGGCGGTTGCCCGGGTAGTTAAGCCGCGCGGCGGCGAAACAGCATCAGGGCCAGCATCCCCAGGCCCAGCAGGGCAACGGTACCCGGCTCCGGTACCCCCACCGCTGCGGGCGGATTAAATTGAAAGCTGCCGTCATCCAGTAACCCGTACAACGGCCCCGGCGTTTCAAAAAACTCCATACCGGCAACGGTGAAGTAGACAATCTCCTGCCCCGCTTCTCCCAGACCGATGAAGTCCAGCCCGTCAAAAATGCCGTCGAAGAACTCCAGGACGGGGTAGCCAAAGTCGAAGGACACTTCGCTCAGTTCGGAAAAGCTGACGTCTCCGATCAGCAGTTCCAGCAGGTTGCCGCTGCCGGCCCCGAACTCGACCAGTTCGGGACCAATGCCGGTGAGATATTCGTCATCAAAAACGCCGCTGATATAGATCGAATCTCCGGTATCCAGACCAAAATCGCCGGACCCGTCAATCACCGTGCCGGTAACCAGGAAGTTAATGGGGGTGGCCCAGGCACCCGTGGTGAACAGCGCGCACAGTAGAGTGGCCCAAGCGAGCAGAGCGCGTTTTTTGTTGTCTTGCCGGTACATGGTCTTCTCCTTACATCGTGGGGCCTAATCTAAGGCAAAAAAATGACAGGAAATTGACACCCGCTTTTACGCCGCCGCGTATACTGGGGATATGTCTACCGAGACCGGCAGCACAAGCGGCACCGATATTTATACCGGCGCCTGTTTGTGCGGCCAGCTCAGCTACCAGTTCAGCGGCGCGCCGTTTGATCTGTGCTACTGCCACTGCAGCATCTGCCGCAAACTGACCGGCACTGACGGCGCCGCTTACGGCAGCGTGCCCCGGGAGGCTTTTGCCTGGCTGTCCACAGCGGCCCCGGCCGTTTATCAGCCTACCCCTCAGAGCCGCCGTTATTTCTGCGCCAATTGCGGCAGTTATCTGCTCACCGAACACACCGCTGAACCGGAAAACGTATTTATTTCCCTGGGTGGTCTGGACACGGAACTGGCCGCCGCACCGGCCTACCGCCAGTTCACCGCCGGGCTACCGGCCTGGGCCGCCATCCACGACCCACGCCCCAGGCACCCCGGCTGGCCGCCGTTGCATCCCTGACGTCACAATCCGCCGTCCTGGGCCGTCCATACAAGAACCTATGGACAAAAGGAAACTACATTGAGTTACATGAGCAAACCCGACCGCCTGCACCTGGCGCGGCATGGTGCTGACGGTCTGCGGGCATTAACCGCCGTCGAAGAAGTGATTGCCGCCGGTCCCCTGGACCCGACCCTGCTGCACCTGGTGAAGCTGCGCGTTTCCCAGATCAACGCCTGTGTGTTTTGCGTCGGCATGCACATCCGCGAGGCGCTGCAGGACGGTGATACTCAGGCCCGCCTGGATCACGTTGTGGTATGGCGCGACACCAATCTGTTTTCACCCGCGGAACGGGCTGCGCTGGCATGGAGCGAAGCCCTGACCGTGCCGGGCAACGGCGCGGACCTCGACAGCCTGCATGCCAGCCTGCAGAAACACTTCAGCGCCGAACAGATCTGCAGCCTGATGCTGGTGGTGGTGATGATCAACACCTGGAACCGCGTGCAGATCGGCGCCCACGGCAGCCGCTTCTAAGCTGCTGAACTGCCAGCCTGCTCCAGCCCCAGGCTGGCCAGTTCATCACTGCCTTCGAACATCTGCATCACCATCTGGATGGTCTTTTCATCCGCCTGGGCCGGCGTGCCGGACTGGAACGGCGGCTGCGGCGCGTACTCAAACGCAAGCTGTGCCGCCTTGGCCAGATCTTCACCGGCTATTTCCGCCATCATGGCCAGGCCAAAATCGATTCCCGCGGTGACGCCGCCGCCGGTGGCCCGGTTGCGGTCGATCACATAACGCTCGTCAACCGGCGTGGCGCCAAAATTTTCCAGCATCGGCATGGCAGCCCAGTGGGTGGCAGCCCGGTACCCTTGCAGCAGGCCGGCTGCGCCCAGTACCAGCGCTCCGGTGCAGACGCTGGTAACCCATTGCGCACCGCCGCCCTGACGGCGGACAAACTCCAGGGTTTCAGGATCGCTTGCGGCACGCGCCGTGCCCGACGTACCGCCCGGAATAAAAAAGATGTCGGGGTGATCCTCAGCGGTCGCAAAACTGTGGGTAGGCATCACGCTCAAGCCTGAATCCGTGGTGACCGGCTGCAGCTCGCGCGCCACCAGCTGCGGCTGCACATCGGGAAACGTTGACCACACCTGCAGCGGACCCACCAGATCCAGCAGCGTCATGTTGTCGTAGAGCAGATACGTAATCTTCATTAGTCACCTCATTGCAGAAAATAGAACCCTAATGTACATTTTCCTGATTTGGCAGATCTGAAATATTTATGTCCAAAACTGACAAAACATCCCGGACCGCGAAGACCCTGAGGCGCGCCCACCCGGTGGTCCTGACCCTGTATGAAGGCCAGGAAATACTGGATGTGGCCGGCCCCGCTTCCGTTTTTAATGAAGCCAACAACCAGGCCGGCTATCAACATTACGCCATGCATTACCTGTGTCTGGCCGCGGACGGCAGGGTCACCACTTCCGCCGGCCTGCAGATGTGCGGTGCGCCGTTGCGCAGCATGCCGCGCAATCCGCACACCCTGCTGGTGCCCGGCGCGGCGGACGTACCGTTGCAACAGGCGCTCGTGGACACCGGGCTCATTAGCACCATCCGGCGCCTGGGGCAGCGCTGCGAACGCCTGGCATCCGTCTGTTCCGGCACCTTTCTGCTGGCCGAAGCCGGCTTGATCCAGGGACGCCGCGTGACCACCCACTGGGCCGGCATCCAGCAACTGCAGGCACGTTTTCCGGACCTGCGGGTGACCACGGATGGGCTGTACAGCCGCGATGGCAGAACCTGGAGTTCCGCCGGGGTATTGGCCGGTGTGGACATGGCGCTGGCCATGGTGCAGGAGGACCTGGGCGCTGAGGTAGCGCTTAATGTCGCGCGCAACCTGGTGGTTTATCTGGTGCGCAACGGCGACCAGTCCCAGTTTTCCAGCGCCTTAAACCTGCAGGTGCAGGGCCAGGACCCGCGCCTGACCAACCTGGTGGGATGGCTGCAGAACAACCTGCAGCACAACCTGGCGGTGGACGACATGGCTGCGGAAGTCGCTGTGTCGGGGCGCTCTCTGCACCGCATGTGCCGCAACGCATTTGGTAAAACCCCGGGGCGCCTGTTGACCGACATGCGGCTGGACCGGGCCCGGGAGTTATTGCAATGTTCCGGCCGGCCCCTTAAACAACTGGCGGCCGAATGCGGTTTTGCCACGCCATCCGCGCTCAGCAAGGCGTTTACGCAGAAGTTCGGCATTTCCCCCAACCGTTACCGCTGGCAGTTTCAAACAGACGGGCCTTAGTGATTCTGTCAACCAGGCTGCGTGAACTGCCGGGAAATTGACCCTTTTGCAGCCCCCCGCGTCAAGCCGGATGACTGTTGTTGGCGGTTTGTAAAACGCTGTTTGCATCCACCGCGGTTGATGAAATACTCGCCCCATGAACAGACGAATTAAAGCTCTTGAACAGAATCTGGCGGGTCGGCTGATGCGCTTTCAGGACCGTCTGTATCTGATTCTGGACGTAGATTCCGACAGCGGTTTTGCGCGCCTGTCCTGCCGCCGCAACGGTATTCAACAGATTGTGAAGTTCACCATTCCCGAAGTGCTGTGGTGGCTGTCCCAGGAAGTGCTGGAACAGGACATGGCGGCTGACATATAAGCCGGACGCGCCGCGTCAACGGTTTTCATCCAGGAACTTACGCAAGCGCTGCAGCTGCGCAACCAGTTGCGCTGTTTCCGCGCCGTCCAGCAACTGCGCAATATCCGCAAACCTCGGCAGGGCGCCGCTGATAGCCTTGTGCCGCATGCGCCGGCCTTTGGCGGTGATGCTGACCCGTTTGCCGCGCCCGTCCGCCGGGTCGGGCGCAATCACTACCAGGTCTTTTGCCGCCAGCCGCCGCAGCGTGTTGGTCATGGCGCCTTTGGTCACTTGAAAAGCCGCCGCCAACTGGGAAGGCGTGCGCGTGCCGCCCAGACGCACAAAATTGTTCAGGACAAAAAACTGCGCCGGGCTCAGGCCCGGCGGCAGAGCGTCCCGAAAGCGGGTGCCCGACAATTGGCTGATGATGCCAATTTCGTTAAACAGCACAAACAGCGGCTCCACCTCCGCCGCTGCGTCCCGCGCCCGTTGCTCCTGCCGCCTGGCATCCCCGCTATCCTGTCCGTTGCTGATCGCGCCCTCCCGATACTGACCCGTTGCTGACCCGTTGCCGAGTGCCGGTACCCGCCATTTTACACATAGTTGACTATTAAACTATTTATAGTTTAACGTTAAACTACTTAGCCGTACGGTGGGACCGGCGGCACCCATGGCAACAAAGGGACAAATAATGGAGATACCTAAGAGATGGAAACGCACTTGAGCAAAGCCGCAACGGCTGCGCTGCTGGCTGCCGCATTAACCGCCGGCGGCTGCGGCGGCCCCCTGGGATTTATCCCCGGCGGTTCGCTGGGCCAACCGGACCAACCTTTTGCCGACCTCAAGCTGCCTGCTGAAGGCCCGGTGATTGAACTGGAGACACGCCCCCGGGATCCCTATTCGGTGAAGGTGGGGACAGTGATCATCAACGGCCGCATGTACATCGATCCGGCGCCTAAACGAACCTGGTATAAACACTTAAGCAGCAACGGTGAGATCCGTCTGCGCCTGGACGGTGATTCAACCATCTACCGCGCGCGGGTATATCCGGTGGACGATGCGCAAGTCAGGGCGGCGTTTGCGGACGACCGGGTGCCTCTGCGTCTGGGTCCGCGCTGAATATCAATTTGGGCGCGGCATCCGTCATGGCGTCCGCCGCCTGGGCAAAACTCAGCACCGGGGCTGCAAACGCCAGCGGGTCAAGCCCGCCGCTCAGGCTCAGGGCCAGCACTTCAGGCAACACGGCGCGGCTGTGCACGCGGCTGACGTGATAAGTAATGCCGCGCAGGTAGGCACTGGACAACGGTAGTTCGGTATTAGCGGTGAGCCCGCCGCTGACCCCGGTGCAGGTACCGCAAGGCGCGGTTGAGCGTATTGCATAGGCCAGCCCGGCCGGCAAGGCGGATGCATCAACGGTCAGCAGGAAATCGTCCCCGTGACGGTCACGTTCAGCGTAAGCTTCCAGAGCCTCAACTTCAGCACCCAGGGCGGCGGCAATCTCCAGCCGCCGCTGATCAAAATCCACATACACTACCCGGCTGCTGCCCAGCCGTACCGCTGCCATGACAGCATACAGCCCGACACTCTGGGCCAGACCACCGGCAATCAACACGGGCTCGCCGGGATAAGCCGCCAGTCCTGCCGCCACCGTCCGGTAGCCATCCGCAACGTTGTCACCCAGACCCGCCGCGGCCACCGCGGTCAGTGTGTCCGGCAGCGGGATCAACATGTGGTCCGCATACGGCACCCGCACCCGGTCGGAAAATGCGCCGCCGTATTCGTCCCGGGGGTGAGTGCCCAGACCGTATGCCGCACAGGGAGCTTCCTTAAGGCAGCTGTTGGTCCAGCCGCGCAGGCAGTTGCGGCAGGCGCCGCAACTGATCTGAAAGGGCACGATAACCCGGTCCCCCGGCTGGAACCGGCCCACCGCATCACCCACGTCTACAACCACCGCCGTCATTTCGTGTCCCAGGGCAAACGGCCCGGCGGTGCGGTAACCGCCCCTGGCTATGGCGGCATCCAGATCACAGCGGGCCACCGCCAGCGGTTGCACAATAGCGCTGACGGCGGTGTTCAGTTGCGGCGGCGGCACGTCCCACCACTCCAGCACACCTTTACGCACGTACGTGAGTTGCCGCACGTTATTCTCCGGCCGGGCTGCTGTTCAACAGCACCAGCGGCGCGGCAAACAGATCCAGGCTGGCGGCGGTGCCGTAACGCTCTTCTATGCCCGCATGCCAGGCCGGATCATAAAACGCCGCGCGGCTGTCCGCGTTGCGCCACAGGTAGACCCCCCCTACCTGCTTGTCATCCGTAATGGTGAAGTACTTGAACAGAAGGTCCGGCAGCTGCGCATATTCCTCAACCCGCGACTGC
>JANQOA010000177.1 GCA_028279305.1 Pseudomonadales bacterium | reverse complement strand
GCCGACCCTGGCCGGCATGGCCGACGACGGCAACCCCTACGTCGGGTTTCTGTATGCGGGGCTGATGATTTCACCCGCAGGCCAGCCGAAGGTGATCGAATTCAACTGCCGTTTCGGCGACCCGGAGGCGCAGCCGGTGATGATGCGCCTGCAATCCGATCTGCTGCAGGCCTGTCAGGCGGCGCTGGCGGGTGAGCTTGCCCACACCAGCCTGCAGTTTGATCCGCGTACCGCCCTGGGGGTGGTGATGGCCGCGGGCGGTTACCCGCTGGACTACGCCAAAGGGGACCCCATCAGCGGGCTGGAAAAAGAACTGTTGGATACCAAGGTGTTCCACGCAGGCACCCGGCTGGCGGCGGACAATGGTGAAGGTGCCGTGGTCACCAATGGCGGCCGGGTGCTGTGTGTAGTAGGTTTGGGCAGCAGTGTGCACTCCGCTCAGGCGCGGGCGTATGAACGGGTGGACCTGATCGGTTGGCGTAACCGCTACTTCCGCAAGGATATAGGACACCGCGCCATCGCCCGGGAACAGGCTGCCCGCGAGTCATAGCGCGGCCCGCGGCGGAGCGGCGCAGATGCGCCCGCGCCTCAAATGCGCCCGCGCCCGCGGCTCAAATGCGATAGGTGGTTTTGGTCATTACCCGCGACAGCAGCGCCATGGCCTGTTTCACCGGCTCCGGGAATTCCTCACCGCCCATCTGTAAAGCATGTTCACCGTGGGCGGCTTCATCGTTGCGCATCTCGTCCAGGATGGCGCGGCTGCGCTGGTCGCCAGGCGGCAGTTTCTGCAAGTGTTGTTCCAGGTGTTTGACTACCTGGTCTTCAGTGGCTTCGACAAATCCCAGACTGACTTTGTCACCCGCCAGACCGGTAAGGGCGCCCATGGTGAAAGATGCAGCGTAAAAGAACGGATCCAGAACGCTGGGCCGTGCCCCTAACTCGGTTAAACGCTCGCGGCACCAGCTCAGATGATCACGCTCCTCCGCCGCTGCGGCCAGCAAAGTCTGCTGCGCGTCGCCGGACCTGGCGGTCAGCGCCTGTCCTTCATACAGCGCCTGAGCGCAGATTTCACCGCAGTGGTTAACCCGCATGAGGCCGGCGGCGTGGGCTTTTTCTTCCGGTTGCAGGGGGCTGTCGTCTACGCCGTCTCCCGGGTTGGCGCGCGCAGCGTTATGTGCGCCGCTTAAGGTACGTAACGCACGGTCGAAGCCGCTGATCAATTCATCTACTGGATTTGACAACTTATATTCCTGATTTTGCCGGCCGGGGCGGCAGTTTGCCGCCTGGTCGGCATCGGCGGTGCTGCAGCCGGGTTAGAATTATACCCATGGCGGATACCAAAGACCTTAACGTATTACTGGATGCCCAGGTGCCGATTATCGGCATCGAATCGCCGGACGAACCCCGGGTGCTGGCCATGCTGCTGCGTTTTGCCATGCAGCGCAATCTGGGTTTCTATGAGTGGACCGTGACCCGCGGCCTGCGCCTTGCCGGGTTTGGCGAGCGGGTTGCGCCGGCGGAATCGGATTGTGAGTTGGCGGAGCCGGAAGATCTGCTGAAACACATTTATGAGACGCCGGGGCCGGCGTTATATGTATTGTGTGATTTCCACCCCTTCTTGCAGGGGGAACCGAAAGCCGTCCGCTATCTGAAGGATATTGCGCTGGCCCACGAGGAAAACCGCAACACACTGGTGTTGGTCAGTCATAAGCTTGAAATTCCCGCTGAGATCGGCCGCATGACAGCCAATCTTGAGCTGCGGCTGCCCAGTGACGAAGAGCTGATGGCCATGGTGCGCGCCCAGGCCCAGGAATGGGCGGAGCGTAACCAGGGCCGTAAGGTCCGCACCGACAGCCGTACCCTGAAGAAGCTGATTGCCAATTTGCGCGGCGTTTCTCATTCGGACGCCCAGGTACTGATCAGACACGCCATCTACGGCGACGGTGCAATTACCGAATCGGATATCCCGGGGGTCAACAAACTCAAATTTGACCTGATGGATGCTGAAGGGGTTTTGCATTTTGAGTACGACACCGAGCGTTTTTCCAATGTCGCGGGTCTGCACAACCTGAAAAAATGGTTGAAGATGCGCCGCTCGGCTTTTCTGGAAACCACCGATGACCGGCCCAAAGGCGTTTTGTTGCTGGGGGTGCAGGGGGGCGGCAAAAGTCTGGCGGCAAAAGCGGTGGCGGGGTTCTGGTCGCTGCCGCTGCTGCGCCTGGATTTTGGCAGCCTGTATAACAAGTACTTCGGCGAGTCGGAGCGCAACCTGCGCAATTCCCTGAAACAGGCGGAACTTATGGCGCCCTGTGTGTTGTGGATGGACGAAATAGAAAAAGGCCTGGCCACCGGGCAGGGTGACAATGCAACGGCGCATCGCATCCTCGGCACGCTGCTGACCTGGATGTCGGAAAATACCAACTCGGTGTTTATTGTCGCCACCTCCAACGACATCACCGGCCTGCCTCCTGAATTGATGCGCAAGGGCCGGTTGGATGAAATCTTTTTTGTCGACCTGCCGGATGCGCCGGTACGTGAGGAGATTTTCAGGATCCACCTGGCCAAGCGGGATCTGGACCCGGAGGCATTTGACCTCGCCGCCCTGGCTGCCCATGCGGTGGACTTCACAGGCGCGGAAATTGAAGAAGCCATTGTCTCCGCGCGTTATCTGGCTGCTGACCGTGACGGTAAAATTAACCAGACCGACGTTGTTGCCGCCCTCAACCGGACCTATCCCATATCCGTGCTGCGCGCGGAGAGTATTCAGAGCCTGCGCACCTGGGCCAGGGAACGCACCGTTCCCGCCTGACGCTGCGTCTGCAGCCCCGAAAGTTCAAATCGTTTCTATACTGTAACTACAGAGTTGCGGCTTTTGCCGCCTGTTTGTCCCGGATTGCCAACGAGGAGGGCCGGTTGAGTCGCTTGCGCCATATACTGAATCGCGCAGAACGCCTGGTCTTTCCGGGAGACGGCGGCCTGTCGGTGAAAAGTCCGCGGCGCCGGCCGGATGAGCATGTTGCCGTATATGTTTCCGGTTCCGCGGTGGCTGTTGCCCACTGCCTGCGCGCGCCCGACGCTGACGGCGAACTGGCGGCTATTAACATGCGCACCGACGCCATCCAGGATCTGCGTTCACTGCCCGCCACCCTGACTGCGCAGGCTGACGCGCTGCGGGTGGGCCGGCGCGCTTGTAATCTGGTGCTGGCGCCGGAGCTTTACAACTTGAATCTGGTAGAGCGGCCGGAGGTTGAAGACGCTGAGGTGCGGGACGCGGTCCGCTGGAGCATTCAGGATCAGGTGGACTATCCCGTTGAAGATGCGGTGCTGGATGTATTCGATCTGCCCAAGAGTGCGTCCCGCGAACGCCCCATGGTGTTTGTGGTTTCAGCGCAGAGTGAGTTTCTGCAGACCCTGGTCAAGCAGGTGCGCGGCACCGGCCTGGGCATCAGCAGTATCGATATTGCGGAGCTTGCGCTGCGTAACCTGGTGTGGCGCTGTTACCCGGGCGCGGATCAGAGTGTGGCCATGTTGCGGCTGACCGCCAACAGCGGCCTGATCGGCATTTCCCGCGGCGAAGAACTGTACCTGTCGCGGCGCATCTCCGGAGTACCCAGGGTATTTGCCGAGGAGACCTGGCCGGAATTCCGCGAGCGCATGCTGCTGCAGGTGCAGCGCTCCATTGATTACTACGAAAGTGCCATGGGCCAGCCGCATTGCAATATGCTGATGGTGGCCTGCACCCACGATTGGTCGCAGCGGGTTTGTGAATACTTGTCAGAGGTGCTGGCCATACCCGTGCGCGAAGTCAGTCCCCTGCTTCACGATGAGATTGACCTGGGGCTGTTTAATCCGGAACGCGAAGAGATTAACTGGCAGGCGCCCAGCAGCGCCCAGGCTAATGCCATTGCGGCTGGCTTGCCCGCCCTGGGCGGGGTGCTGCGGCATACCATTCAAGCGGCCAGCGAGGGCACCTGACATGTCAGCGCTGCAACAGATTAACCTGCTTACCGACGACCTGCTGCCGCGCCGGGAAGTCTTCACGGACCGGCAGTTGCTGGCCGGCTGTGCGCTGTTTGCCGTCTTGTTATGCCTGCTGTCGTTGTGGGACGGCTGGTCGCTCGCCAAAGTACGCCAGCAGGCGGACACCGCTGCCCGGCAGCTTGCCCGCCTGGATGCGCAATTGGCGGAACTGCGCAAATCTCAGGAAGGCGGCGAACAGGCTATGCGCGCTGAGCTCGAAAGGTTGCGCGAGCAGAGAGCCGCGCAGGCCATGCTGGCGCAGGTGCTCAGCGAAGACGGTGACAAGACCCGGAACGGGGTCGCGGCGGCCATGGTGTCACTGGCGGAAAGTGTTGTGTCGGGACTGTGGCTGCAGGAGATACGCATCTACCCGCAGCGTCTGCACCTTAAAGGCAGCGCCCTGGATGCGGTGCTGGTGCCGCGCTACCTGCAGAACATCGCGGACGGTGATCGTTTTGACGGGCTGCGCTTCAGCTCGGTGGAGGTCAGCGGCAGCGGCAGCGGCGGAATTGTGGAGTTTGAATTGAAAAGCCCGCAACCGCCCGGAGGCGGGCGGTGAACCTGGACGTCACCTTATTGCGCCAGCGCTACGCGGGCTTGAGCCTGCGGGAGCGGATATTGGTGTTCATCACTTTGTTAGCCCTGGTCTGGGGGGTGTGGATCTCCAGTTTCGGCGGCCGCCTGGGGGATGAGAAATCCCGCCAGCAGAACGCCCTGGAAGCTCTGCATGAAAGCGTGAACACGCGCTCGGTGCAGTTGAACACGCTGCGCTCGCGCAGTCTCAACAGCACCGTCGCGGGGCTGAAAGCGGAGCGTGATGCGCTGCGGGAGGAGCTGCGGCGACTCGAGAAAAGGGTGGATGCACTGCTGGAGAAGTTTATTCCCGCGGATGAGGTGCCGCTGTTGCTGGAAGATGTGTTGAGCAGCCACCACGGTTTGCGTCTGGTTGCCATCCGCACCCAGCCGGCGCAGAAAGTCACGGTGCAGGTGGTGGATGATGGCGCCGCCGGGCCCGCTTCGCTGGACGTATACCGGCATCCGATCCAGATCGAATTCAGCGGCCGTTACGCGGATGTGCTGGCCTATGTTGATGAGCTGGAGCAGGGTACCTGGCAGTTCGGCTGGCGCCGTCTGGAGTACGTGGTGGCGGAGTATCCCCAGGCTTCGGTGCTGCTGGAAGTTGAAACGTTGTCTGACGAATTGGAGTGGCTGGGTGTTTAGGCCGCGGCCGCTTGCCGTCTTTGCGGCGGCCCTGCTGCTGGGCCCGGGTGCGGGTCTGCATGCTCAGGCGGGGCGCTTCGGCAGTCTGCCCGACCCGACCCGGCCGCCGGATTATGAAGCGCATGCGGATGCGCAAACCGGCGCAGCGGAACAGCCGGCATCGCCGCGGGGGCTGCAGTTGTCTTCAGTGTTGATCAGTCAGGGCCGGCGCCTGGCGGTGATCAACGGCCAGGTGCTGGCGGAAGGTGAGGCTGGCGCCGGCTTTACCGTGCGCAGCATTCAGCCGGGTGAAGTTATCGTTGCACTGGCCGATAACCAGCTTACAAGGCTGACGCTCAGCAGCCGGGGCGTGGTGGAAAAAACACCCGTGGGCTCGGAGCAGCTGGCACAAAACTAAGGGAACAGAGTGAAAAGGATATTGCGGACAGCCGGGATAATTTTCCTGGCGGCCCATGGTGCGGGGTGTGCCTTGCTGGGCCCGCGCACCACGCTGCAGACCGACAGCGCGGATGAGGCGCTGCAGGTAATGCAGCAACCGGCGCAGCAGGCTGCGGCGGGTAATGCAGGCGCTCAGCCCGATGCAGCCGCCGCGGCGGCGGATGATGGAATTGCGCCGGTGCCTGAGCCGGTGCAGGAACACCCCCGTTTCGACCTGATGGTGGACGGCGCTGATGCGGCCAACTTTTTCCGCAGCCTGGTCAGCGGCACCGGTTATAACATGGTGGTGCACCCGGACGTGGAGGGTAAGGTCACCCTGGACCTGAAAGATGTCAGCGTGCCCGGCGTCATGGATATCATGCGCAACGTCTATGGTTTTGACTACACCCTGCACGACAACGTTTATCAGGTATTTCCTGATGTACTGCGCACGGAAATTTTCCATGTGAATTACCTCAACATTGCCCGCACCGGCAGCTCGGAGATGCAGGTTTCAGCGGGCAAGGTCAGCGACAGCCGCGACAGTGACAACGTGGTCTACGACACCGGCACGGAGCGCAACGATAACGGCAATGGACAGGTTATCGGCACACTTATCAACACTGACGCTGAAGCGGACCTGTGGCAGGAGCTTGGCTATACCCTGGAAACCCTGGTTGCCGTCGATGCCGGCGGCAGCGTGGTGGTCACGCCCCAGGTCGGATTGATTGTGGTAAAAGCCAAACCCAAGACCCTGCATGCCATAGCGGAGTATCTCAGCCGGGTGGAAGACACCCTGACCCGGCAGGTGGTGCTGGAAGCCAAAGTGATAGAGGTGACCCTGAACGAGGGTTTTGAAGCCGGCATCAACTGGCATACCTTCGGCGATGCCTCGGGCGGCGATTTTGCCAATACCGAACACTCGGTTGGAGGTGAGTTTATTTCTGGTACCGGCGAAACCTTCAACCCGCTGGGCGCGGCATTTTCCCTGAATACTGCGTTTGGTGACTTTGACTCGACCATTAATCTGCTGTCCACCCAAGGCACGGTGCAGGTGCTGTCCAGCCCGCGCATAGCTACGGTTAACAATCAGAAGGCGGTGATCAAAGTAGGCTCGGACGAGTTTTTTGTTACCGATATCTCCTCCAATACGGTGACCGCGGGCAGCGCCATCAATACCAACGACTCACCTGAGCTGACACCTTTTTTCAGCGGCATAGCCCTGGATGTCACTCCCCAGATCAGCGCTGACGATGAGGTGATCCTGCATGTACATCCCACCGTCAGCGAGGTCACGGAGCAGATAAAACAGATTGGCGGCGATCCGGTGCCGCTGGCCGCCAGCACCATCCGCGAATCTGACAGCATTGTAAAGGCGCGCAGCGGGCAGATCATTGTCATAGGCGGGTTGATGCAGAATTCCAGCAAAGACAACAACGCCGGCGTGCCGTGGCTGCGTAAGGTGCCGGTGGTTGGCAATCTGTTCAAACAGAAAGTGCAAACCAGTATCAAGAGTGAGCTGGTTATACTGTTAAAGCCGATTGTGCTCGCCGGCAGCGGCAGCGCCGCGGACCTGCTGGGCGGCAGCACGCGGCGGGTCAAACGCATCCGCGGCCTCATGCAGCGGCGCGGCTGACCCCGGACAGCCGGTGGTACACGGATGAGCAGCGCAATCAAGAAGATCCGTATCGGCGACCTGCTGGTCGCCAGCGGCGACATCAGCGAAGACCAGCTTAAAATGGCCCTGGCGGAGCAGAAGGAGAGCGGCCTCAAGCTCGGGCGGATTCTCATCGACAACGGTTTTGTCGGTGAGGAACGGCTGCTCAAGTTCCTCTCGGAGCAACTGGGCCTGCCGTTTGTCGACCTGCAGGATTACCCCTACGACGAAGAACTGGTTGCCCGTCTGCCGGAAACCTATGCGCGCCGCTACCGCGCCATGCTGCTGGAAGAGGACGAAGAAGGCCTGCTGGTGGGCATGGCGGATCCCATAGATATATTTGCCTTTGACGAGATTTGCAGGCAGCTCGGCCAGCCGGTGAGGGTGGCCGTGGTCAGGGAGTCGGAGCTGCTTTCGGTACTGGATTCAGCTTACCGGCGTACCAGTGATATTGTCAGTTTTGCCAGCGAGCTGGACGGCGAACTGAGCGTTGATGAGTTTTCGCTGAATACCCTTTCGGTCAGCGAGGAAGACAACACCCCGGTTGCCCGCCTGCTGCAGTCGATCTTCGAAGACGCGGTGCAGATCAGGGCGTCGGACGTGCACATCGAGCCGGACGAAGGTGTGCTGCGGCTGCGCCAGCGGGTAGACGGCGTGCTGCAGGAGCAGATCCTGAATGAGAAGCGAATCGGCTCCGCCCTGGTTTCACGCCTGAAGTTGATGGCGGGCCTGGACATCTCCGAAAAGCGGCTGCCCCAGGACGGGCGCTTCGACATTAAGGTTAAAAACAAGAACATCGACGTACGTTTGTCGACCATGCCCACCGCTCATGGTGAATCCGTGGTCATGCGCCTGGCTGATCACAGCGGCGAGCACACCCAGTTGGAGGCGGTTGGCATGCCGGCGGCCATGCTGCAGCGTTTCAAGCTGCTGATCACCCGCCCCAACGGCCTGGTGCTGGTCACCGGACCCACCGGCAGCGGCAAAACCACCACCCTCTACGGGGCGCTGAACAATCTGAATTCAGCGGAGAAAAAGATAATCACCGTTGAAGACCCGGTGGAATACCAGCTTGAGAGGATCAATCAGGTACAGGTGATGCCCAAGATCGGGCTGGACTTTGCGCGGGTTCTGCGCGCCACCCTGCGGCAGGATCCGGACATTCTGCTGGTGGGTGAGATCCGCGACCCGGAGACCGCGGAAATTGCCATGCGCGCGGCCATGACCGGGCACCTGGTGCTGTCCACCCTGCATACCAACGATGCGGTTTCCTCAGCTCTGCGGCTGCTGGATATCGGGGTGGAAGGTTATATGGTGGCCACCGCGGTGCGCGGCATTGTTGCCCAGCGGCTGATCCGCCGGGTCTGCGAGCGCTGCACCCAGCCGGTGGCGGCGGACGAACACCAGCAGGGGTGGCTGCAGATGACCCTGGGGGACAGTTTTGATGAGGCCAAACAGTACGCCCGGGGCAAAGGCTGCAACTATTGCAACCGTACCGGCTATTTCGGCCGCGTGGGGGTGTTTGAGATGCTGGAAGTGAACGGCGAACTTGCTGATGCGCTGCGCCGCAACGACGCTGCGCTGTTTGCGCAACGGGCTTTTGCCCAGCCGGGTTACCGGCCGCTGGTGCACGCCGCGCTGGACTATGCCGCCCAGGGCCGCACCAGCCTGGAAGAGGTGATGGCGCTGTCCGGCCAGGAAGAAGACCCCTTAGGAATACAGTTGGACGGCATGGAAGCAAGCGCAGACGATGTGCCGGCGGCGCTGGAACGCAACCTGGTGGCCGCCCAGCGCGCCCATAAACGCGGCCAGTCGCCGGGGGCGGCGCACTGACATGCCGCGCTACGCCTACAGTGCCAAGGAACCCGGCGGGGAAAAGGTATCCGGCTTCCGCCAGGGCGCCAGCGCCGGGCAGGTGGCCCAGGAACTTGCCGCCACCGGCATGGTGCCGCTGCAGATCAATGAGTTTGTAACCCATCAGGGCCCCTCGGCCAGGCATCTGCGTTGGCTGCGGCCGCGGGTGCAGACTTCCGAACTGGTGGTTTTCAGCCACCAGATGACAGCGCTGGTGCGCGCCGGCATCTCCGCCGTGCGCGCGGTGCGGACGCTGGGTGAATCCAGCAGAAACGGTTACTTCGCGGAGGTGCTGCTTGACGTGGCCGCCAACCTGGAAGCGGGTATGGATATCGCATCCAGCCTGGGCCGCCATCCCCAGGTGTTTGGTGAATTGTTTGTCAGCCTGATTCACGTGGGTGAAAACACCGGCCGGCTGGAAGAGGCGTTCAGACGCATTTCCGCCTACCTGACCATGGAGGCTGAAACCCGCAAGCGCATCAAGTCGGCCACCCGCTACCCGATGTTTGTCATGCTATCCATCGGGGTTGCCATTGTTGTGTTGAATATATTTGTTATTCCCGCGTTTGCCGGTGTGTTTGCAAAGTATGGGGCGGACCTGCCGTGGCAGACCCAGGCCATTCTGGTGGTTTCGGATGCATTTGTGACGTACTGGCCGCTGGGCCTGATGCTGCTGGCGGCGGGCATTTACGGTTTCCGCCGTTTTGTCAGCACGCAGTCCGGGCGGATCAGGTGGGACCACAGCAAGCTGGGGCTGCCGGTGGTGGGCAGCCTGTTCGAGCGCATCTACCTGGCGCGCTTCTGCCACACCTTTGCCATGGTCAGCCGTTCCGGGGTGGCTTTGAATCAGGGCCTGCGGATAGTCGCCAGCGCCATCGGCAATGAATACATGGCGCAGAAGATACTGCGCATGCGTGACCGGGTGGAGCGCGGTGAAAACGTCACCACCACCGCCCAGGCGGCGCGGATGTTTTCGCCGGTAGTGCTGCAGATGATGGCGGTGGGTGAAGAGACCGGCAACATGGATGAACTGCTGGCACAGGCGGCGGCCTTTTATGAAGAGGAAGTGGAATACGATCTCAAGAATCTAACCGACTCCCTGGAGCCGATACTGATCAGCGCCATTGCCGGACTGGTGTTGATCATGGCGCTGGGAGTGTTTCTGCCGCTGTGGGATCTGAGCAGCGTTGCGCGCTGAAAAGTGTGCGTTTTATCAGGCATTTCGCTGCATACGGTCTAGGCTTAAGTAACGGCGCTTTTGTTACGGCAGCCTTCGCTGCTGGGATGGAGAAAGGAGTTTTCATGAAAACAAGCAAGCCATTTGCACAATCTTCGGGTTTCACTATTGTGGAACTGGTGGTTGTGATTATTCTGCTGGGTATTCTGGCGGCAACCGCCCTGCCGCGGTTTATCGATCTGGATGACGAAGCTAATGCCGCGGCGTTTTCCGGTGTGCTGGGTGGATTCCAGACCGGCGTGGCGTTATTCCACGCCCAATACATGGCGGACGGTGAGCCGGTCGCGGGCACCCAGATTGCGGAGTTTTCGAATCTGCGCACCAATGTTGACGGTTACCCTTACAGCACCAACGCCACCACCGGCAACGTCATCGCCACGGACGCGGACTGCGGCACGGTGTTTACCGGCTTGTTGCAAGCCGGGCCGACCATCAGCACCGCGGCCATATCCCCTGCCACAACCGCTGACTATACCGGCGAGCGCGAAAGCGACACTTCCTGCGCTTACTACTATACCGCGCAGGACACCACCAGCGGCCAGACCATCCCGATGATGCGCTATAACGCCGCCACCGGTGTTGTGACCCGCGACGTTTACACGATTCCTTAAACCGCCGGGGCGGACCCGCCCTTAGGTTGCGGATCGGACCCGCTTGAGGGAGTTGCCGTGAAACGTGCTGCAGCGGGGTTTACCGTGGTTGAGCTGGTGGTGGTGATGATCCTGCTTGGGATTCTCAGCATCACCGCCATCCCGCTGATGGTAAAGCCGAGTACGTTTACCCCCGCCACGCTGGCTCAGGCACTGTTAAGTCAGGCGCGGTTTGCCGCCCATGCGGCGGTAGTCCGGCGCGGCACCCCCATGAGCCTGCGCCTGCTGCGGGATACCGGGCAATGGCGGTTGCAGGTGCTGGCGGCAGGTGCAGCGGAGCAGAACGCTGAACTGGATCTGCATAACAGCAGTGTGCAGGTACAGAATGCGGCCACCACCGTGGTACTGGCCGCCGCGGATACACTCAACATCAATTACGCTGCAGGCGGTGCGGTAACCTCCGCGGACGCCGCCGGTACGGTTCTCGACCCGGCGCTGGGCATTGGACTGCTGATCCAGGGTGACTCGAACCGCAACCTGTGTATCTACCCTAATGGCTATGTCAGTGCGCGCGCCTGTTTATAGCAGGGGCTTTACGCTGGTCGAACTGGTGGTCTCCATGCTGGTCATCAGCATTGCGGCGCTGGCTATCGCCCAGGCCTTTGCGCTGGGCATGCGGCACTCCGCGGACAGCCTGCTGCACGAAAAATCGATTAACCTGGCGCAGGCCTATCTGGATGAAATCCGTGGACTGCGTTACGCGGAAAACACCCCGCTGGGGGGAGTGCCGCCCTGCGCGCCCTGTTCTCCCATCGGCGCGGAAGGAGAAAACCGCGCGCAGTTCGATGATGTGGACGACTATCACGGCCTGGCGGAGCAGCCGCCCCTGGACCGGCAGGGCGCGGTGATTGCCGGCTACGAGCGCTACCGGGTGGATGTCCGGGTCAGTTACGCGGACAGCGCTCAGGTTGCGGCCTGGGGTCTGGACGACAGCAGTGACGCCAAGCTGGTGGAAGTTTCGGTGACCACGCCGGGCGGGCAGACCTATGTATTTCCCTCGGTGCGGGGCAACTACTGATGAAATGCTTAAGGGCCGGACTGAGGCCTGCCGGTTTCACCATAGTGGAACTGGTGGTAGTGATGGTGGTGCTGGGTATCCTGTCCATGGGGATGGTGCGCTTTATCTCCGACAGCGCGGACGGTTTTGCCGACACCGCCGGCCGCGACCAGCTTGCATCCAGCGCGCGTTTTGCCCTGGCGGCGCTTACCGCGGAATTGCGCGACGCTCTGCCCGGCAGTATCCGCAGCAGCGGCGACTGCATTGAGTTTGTGCCGGTGCTGGGGGGCAGCGAATACCTTTCCCTGCCCACCGCTGCCGCCGCGTTGAGCTTCCCGGCAGTGCCCACTGTAGTGCCCGTCACCGCCGCCGCCGGGGTGGCCGTGGCGCCGCTGGCGGATGTTTATACCCCGGGTTCGCCGGGAGCCGTCAGCCCGCCGGTAACCGTGACCGGGCCCGATGCCGGCAATGAACTGACAATCACCTTCAGCAGCGCCCACCAGTTCCCCAGTGAATCGCCGGGTAACCGCTTTTATCTGATCAGCCAGCCGGTCAGCTACTGTTTTACCGGCAGCCAACTGTGGCGGTACGCTGACTATGGCTTTATCGCCGCTCAGCCGGCGCCTGCCGGTCTGCCGGCAGCGCTGCCCCGGCGGGTGCTGGTGGCTGAAGATGTTGTCGCCGCTGCCAGCAGCTTTACCGCGGCGCCAGCGGGATTGCAGCGTAACGGCATGGTGGACGTCACCCTGTCGCTGACCGCGCGGGGTACCGCAGCCACGTTCCACGCGGCGGTGCAGGTGGCCAATGCGCGTTAGGTGGCTGAGCCGGCACCGGCAGCGCGGTCTGGGCCTGATCGGCGCGTTGTTTCTGATCCTGGTGGTGGTGCTGCTGGTAGCGGCTATTCACCGTACGGTTGTGCTGGGTGCCCGGGGTACGTCGTTGTCGGTCATGAACCACAAGGCCCTGCTGGCCGCGCACAGCGGCGCTCAGCTCAGCCTCAACCGCTTGTATGCGCCGTTGGGCACGGGTAACTGCGCGGCAGCGGTGTGGGACCTGCAGAATGTTGCCGCGCTGCGCAACTGTAATGCCGCGGTAAGCTGCCGCGCGGATGTGGTGCGCGGCGTGTCCTATTTCACCATAGAAAGTACCGGCGCCTGTCAGGACGGAGCGGTCAGCGCCCAACGGCAGGTACTGGTCCGCACCCGTTAGCCGGCGTCCGCCGCGGCCAGGGAATAAACCTGCAGACCGCGTTGGGCCGCCAGAAAGGCCGCCAGCGCCCGCTGTTGAGCGCTGCCGCCGCAGACCAGATAAACCGGCTGTGCCGGCAGTTCCTGAATTTGCTCCCGCAGACGGGGCAGTTGCAGGGAAATGCAGTTGCGGTCCAGCGGTTCCGCCGGCCGCTGGATGCCGCTGTTGTCAATCTGCAGCCGGACATGATTTCCATGCAGGTCCGCTGCGGCGGTGTTGCGCACCGCGGTGGCCAGCAATATGGCCATGAACGGCTCACGTTTGATGCGGTATGCGCTGACCTGTTTGAGGCAGACAACGTCAGCGTTACGCGGCCCTTCCAGAATCAACGCATCTTCACCGCACAGGTCACCCGGCCCCAGATGGGCAACAGTGCGGCCGTAGCGCTGCACCATGGCGTGACCGCTGCGGATTACGTAACAGCTTACGCCGGGTTGGCCGCTGGATACAAGGTGACTGCCGGCGGCATAAACCTGGGGTTGTAAGGTGGCGAACAGGCGCTGCCATTCGGACTTACTCAGCTTCTGCAGCAGCGGTGATTCCAGAAACCGGCGCAGCCAGGGTTCCGGCGCTTCCAGGGTAGGGTGGCGGGAGGCAGCCGTTGCGGTACCGTGCAGCGGCTGTTCGCCGGGGCTGGGCGGGGTGGCGGCGCGGCACAACTGTTGATGATGCGCCGCCTCAATGCGCATGACCCAACAGCGGGTCAGGGTGCGGGCCTGCCGGCAGCCGGGATAGAAGTGGGTAATGGAAATGGCCTTGGGACGTCCGCGCAGGTGAATCTGCCGGTTGTCCCGTAATGTGGCCAGGCAACCTTTCAATAGGTACAGGTATGCGGGCACGCGGGCCCATGTTGCAATCAGCATGCGCCCGGATGGGACGATCAGGGTGTGGATGCCGGCCGCGGCGTTCTGCAAGGCGGCTTCCGGCAGGTGGCTGAAGGTGCTGATGCGGCGCAACTGGGCAGCGGGGGTGGTGTCCATGGACGCATCTTGCGGCGCGGCCGCGGACACGCACAGCGGACATCATCAGCGCAGCGTGCGGGCTTGTCTCCCCATGGCGGGTGAGAGGTCAGCCGGTGTCCGTTGCAGGCTCCGTAAGCTCGAAGGTATGAGACAGTTTCACTCCGGCGCGCTGCAGCATGATGGATGCGGAGCAATATTTGTCCGCCGTCAGATTAATGGCGCGTTGCACCCTGGATTTGTCCAGCTTATGGCCTTCAATAACAAAGTGAATGTGAATTTCTTCGAATACCTGAGGTATATCGTCAGCCCGCCTGGCTGTGATCTGGGTCACACAATTGGTCACTTTCTGACGTGATTTGGTCAAAATATTGACAACGTCAAACGACGTGCATCCGCCGACCCCCATCAACATCAGTTCCATCGGCCGCGTACCCTTGTTTTTTCCGCCGGAATCCGGAGGACCGTCTATGTTTACTGTATGTCCAGAATCCGCGACCGCCTGAAAATGAACGTTGTTAACCCATTGTATTTGTGTGTGCATGCCTGCAGTTTGCGTGTCCGATTGTCCAAAGACGAGACATTTTCTGCGAAATCCGGGAGAACTGCGACCGTTTGGAGTGTGAAATGATGCCGTTTGTCGACCATGTCTCGAAACGGTTCACACAACTCACCTAGTATTCATCACACGCAACGTGTTACGAAGGAGCGCAACAAATGCTTGCAGCAAAAAGCAATCAAATGAATCGTCCATTGACGGCCAAGGGGTTTCAAATGAACTTAAACGCTGAGGCCACAGACACGCACCTTGATGCGTTTCTGGCAGCAGCGCACCGCCGGAAATATCCGGCCAAAAGTACGCTGATTTATGCCGGAGACAAAAGTGACTCCATTTACTACATCCTCAAGGGTTCGGTCACCGTGCTGGTGGAAGACGAGTCCGGCCGGGAGATCATCGTAGACTATCTGAACAAAGGCGATTTTTTTGGTGAGATGCCGCTGTTCGTGGAAGGCACCCCGCGCTCCGCATGGGTCAAAGCCAAAAACGAATGTGAAGTGGCGGAACTCTCTTATAACAAGTTTAAAGAACTCGCGGAACGACATACGGATTTGTTGTACGCAGTAGGACGGCAGATGGCGGACCGCCTCAACCGTACCACACAAAAAGTGAGTGACCTGGCGTTTCTGGACGTCACGGGACGGGTAGCACGGACTTTGCTTGAACTCACTAAACAACCCGATGCCATGACCCATCCGGACGGGATGCAGATCAAAATCACCCGTCAGGAAATCGGTCGTATCGTCGGTTGCTCAAGGGAGATGGTTGGGCGTGTACTGAAAACCCTCGTGGACCAGGGACTGGTCTCTGTCAAAGGCAAGACCATGGTGGTTTACGGTACACGTTGATCAACCCGCACAAGGATGTGTACAGCTTGCCTGTGCAAGCTGCAAGAAAAAGGCCCCGTCGGGGCCTTTTTTTGTTGCGCCGCGAGCAGGCGGCGGGCTTAGAAGGCGAACAGCTTCTGCATTTCAGCGCCGGGATCAGCGGCGCGCATAAACGCCTCGCCCACCAGAAAAGCGTTGACATTGTTGTTACGCATGAGCTGCACGTCCGCGCTGCTGGAGATGCCGCTCTCGGTTACCACGGTGATACCCTCGGGAATATGCGGCAGCAGGTTGATGGTGGTGTCCAGGCTGGTTTCGAAGGTTTTCAGGTTCCGGTTGTTGATGCCCACCAGGCTCGGTTGCTGGCTCAAGGCGGCTTCCAGTTCGGTGCGGTTGTGCACCTCAATTAATACGTCCAGCCCCAACCCCCGGGCCAGTTGGTTCAGCACCGTCAGGCGCATGATGTCCAGCGCCGCGGCAATCAGCAGAATACAATCGGCGCCCAGCGCCCGCGCCTCATAAACCTGGTACTCGTCAACCACAAAGTCCTTGCGGATCACCGGCAGCTTAACAGCCGCGCGCACGTCCAGCAGATACTGGTCGCTGCCCTGGAAGTATTGTTCGTCGGTCAGCACAGACAGGCAGGCGGCACCGTGCTGCGCATAACTTTGCGCAATCGACACCGGGTCGAAATCTTCGCGGATCACACCCTTGCTGGGGGAAGCCTTTTTTATTTCCGCAATCACCGCCGCTGCACCGGCATCCGCCCGGCTGCGCAGACTGTCGACAAACCCCCGGGGGGCTGCCGCCTGTTCAGCCGCGCTGCGCAATTGCGCCACGCTGACCGCAGCTTTGCGGCTGCTTATTTCGCTGCGTTTGGTATCGATGATGCGGCTGAGAATATCGCTCATGCCTGGCCCATCATCTTGCTCACCCGTACCAGTTCGCTGAAGCGTTCCTGGGCCTGGCCCGTGGCAATGGTGTCCTGTGCCATAACCACGCCGTTGGCCAGGTTGGTCGCTATGCCGGCTGCGTAAATGGCAGCACCGGCATTCAGGCTGACAATGTCAGCGGCTGCAGAATCCGGCTCGGTAAGGGCGGTTTTGACCAGCGCCAGGCTGCTGTCGGTGGAGTCCGCGCACAGCGCCTGCAGCTCTGCGTCGCTGTGCCGGCTGATGCCGAAGTCCTCAGGCTGGATCTGGTAGCTGGTGATTTCCCCGGCCTTCAGTTCAACCACCGCGGTGGGGGCGTCCAGGCGGATCTCGTCCAGGCCGTTGCTGTGCACAATCAGCGCATGTTCGCTGCCCAGCAGCTTCAGCACCTCCGCCATGCGCTGCTGCCAGGCCGGACTGAATACGCCGATGACCTGACGCCGGGCGCCGGCCGGATTGGTCATCGGCCCCAGCACATTCATCATGGTGCGGATGCCGATTTCCTGCCGCACCGGACCGGCAAAGCGCATGGCGCTGTGGTGGGCCTGGGCAAACATGAAACCCACACCCACTTCCAGAATACAGGTGCTGATCTGCTGCGGGGTAAGCTGCAGATTCACGCCGGCGGCTTCCAGCACGTCCGCGCTGCCGCAGAACGAGGTCATTTTGCGGTTGCCGTGTTTGGCTACTTTGGCGCCGGCCGCGGCGGCGACAAATGCCGCAGCCGTGGAGATGTTAAACAGCTTGCTGCCGCTGCCGCCGGTGCCGCAGGTATCCACCAGATGCGGATGGCTGACCTCCACCCTGGTCGACAGCGCGCGCATGGTTGAGGCCGCCCCGGCCAGTTCCTCCGCGGTTTCACCTTTCACCCGGATGGCGGCCAGAAATGCGCCAATCTGAGCCGGCGTGGCTTCGCCGGACATGATGATGTGGAATACTGCGGCGGTATCCTGCTGGGAGAGATTGTGTCCTTCGACAATTTCTGCAAGCGCTTCTTGTATATTCATAAAGTGTCACTTTTAGATCAGGCCCCATGTTAGCACTTTTGCCCAGCGCGGCCGCGGCGCCGGCTACATGCGCAGGAAGTTGTTCAGCAGCTCGTGGCCGGTTTCGGTCATGATGGATTCGGGGTGAAACTGCACCCCCTCCACCACCATGTCCCGGTGGCGGAAACCCATGATTTCGTCCGGCTGGCCGTCTTTTTCCGTCCAGGCGGTGATCTCAAGGCAATCCGGCAGCGTGGTTTTGTCGACAATCAGCGAGTGATAGCGGGTAGCTTGAAACGGACTGGGCAGGTTGGCGAAGACACCTTTGCCGTTGTGGTACATGGGTGACGTTTTGCCGTGCATGACATTTTCAGCGCGAATCACGTCACCGCCGAACGCCTGGCCGATACTCTGGTGGCCCAGGCATATACCCAACAGCGGAATCTTGCCGGCAAAGGTGCTGACTACCTCCAGCGATATGCCCGCTTCGTTGGGTGTGCAGGGCCCGGGAGAGATGACAATTTTCTCAGGCTTAAGCTTGCGGATGCGCTGCACGGTAATTTCGTCGTTGCGGTGTACGTCCACGTCAGCACCCAGCTCAGTGAGGTACTGCACCACGTTGTAGGTAAAAGAGTCGTAGTTGTCGATCATGAGGATCATGGGGGTTTCCCGCGTTATTAAGTTAAAGCGTGCGTACAGGGTCACTGCCGCGCCAACCCTCCGCCGCTGCTTTGACAAATTCGTAGAACTCCACCAGCGGCGGTTCGCTGGCGTAAACTTCTATGAAGTGACCCATGCGCTCAGTGGCATCCAGAAATGCAAACTCGGTGCCGGTGCGGGTCACCGCGCGGGTTGCCAGGGGGATGCCCGCCTGTGCATAAGCTTCGTAAGCGGCGGGCAGATCCGGCACCATGGTGGCCAGGTGGTGCAGCCCCTGTTCGCCGGGTGCATACAGGTCACGGAACGGGGAAGGCCCGCTGCTGTCCTGCTGCACCAGCTCCATCATGACGTTGCCCCATTGCCCGTAAGCAGACGAGTGCACAAACGGGCAGGGTTGGCCGCGGTGTTCGCTGCTGGCCAGTTCGATGTTACGCAGCAGAAAAAACGGCCCCGCGCCGAAGGTGGCGGCCATCTCCAGGGCCGCCTGCTCGATGTCGTTGACAAAGTAGGCCACCTGCACCACGGGATAGCCGGGCAGTGGGGCTGTCGTGGACGGCGCCGTCATTCTTCCAGCCGCTCGAGTTTGGCCCGCAGGGTGGCCAGGGCCGCCTGGGTTTCCCGCAGCTCCAGCAGAATTTCATCCCGGGTGGGCGCGCTGGTCAGTTCGTTGAGGCGCTCGGCCTTGGCTTCCTCCAGGTTGTTGATCACTACCGCGATAAACAGGTTAACCACCACAAACGTGCCCAGCACCACAAAGCTGACAAAATACATCCATGCCAGGGGTTCTGCAGCCATGGCGGCGTACATGATGTCGGTCCAGTCTTCCAGCGTGACAATGCGGAACAACGACAGCAAAGAGATGCCCAGATTGCGCCAGTGGGTGGGGTCGATGTCGTGGAACAGGTGATACCCGGCCACCGCGTAGACATAAAAGATGATGGACATCAGCGCCAGTACGTGGGCCATGCTGGGGATGGAACGTACCAGGGTGGCGACAATCAGGCGCAGCTCCGGCAGCGTGGATATCAGCCGCAGTACCCGCAGCAGCCTTGCCAGGCGTGCCAGGGTGGCCAACTGGCCGGATGCCGGGATCAGGCTGAGGACAATAATGCTGAAGTCGAACAGGTTCCAGCCGTCTTTGAAATAGCGCTGCATGTGCGGCGCTTCAGCCAGGATCTTGATTGCGGCTTCGACGATAAAGACAGCCAGAAAGGTTTTGTTGGCAAGGGCAAACCAGGCGCCGTACGCCGCGGTGAGCTGCGGCGAGGTATCCAGGCCGATCACCACGGCGTTGAGGATAATCACCGCGGTGATGCCGTGATTAAACCAATTGCTGGCGCAGACGCCTTTAGCCCAAGCCACCATATGTTTATTCCGTTAAGTCGCGGAACTGGTTTTCCGCCATGGCGGCGGCGCGGAAAATGGCCCGGCCTTTATTCAGGCTTTCTTTCCATTCCAACCGCGGTACCGAGTCCGCGACAATGCCGCCGCCGGCTTCGATATACAGTTTGCCGTCTTTAATCACCGCGGTGCGGATGGCAATGGCGGTATCCATGTTGCCGTTCCAGGCCAGGTAACCTACGGCGCCGCCGTAAATGCCGCGTTTTACGGGTTCCAACTCGTCGATAATCTCCATCGCCCGCACCTTGGGGGCGCCGGACAGCGTGCCCACCGGCAGGGTTGCGCGCAGCAGATCCATGGCTGACATGCCTTCTTTCAGCACCCCTTCCACGTTGGAGCAGATGTGCATGACGTGAGAATAACGCTCGATGACAAATTGTTCGGTGACCTTGACGCTGCCGGAGCGGGCCACCCGGCCGACATCGTTGCGCCCCAGGTCGATCAGCATCAGATGTTCGGCAATTTCTTTGGGGTCGCCCATCAGTTCAGCTTCCAACGCCTGGTCTTCTTCCTCGTCATAACCCCGGCGGCGGGTGCCGGCCAGCGGCCGGTTGGTGATTCTGCCGTTGTCCAGGCGGGCGAGAATTTCCGGCGATGAGCTGACAATCTGGAAATCGCCGAGGTTCATGAAATACATGTACGGCGAGGGGTTCAAGCTGCGCAGCGCCCGGTACAGGTTGATGGAGGGGGAGCTGAACGGGATCGACATGCGTTGCGCCAGCACCACCTGCATGGCATCTCCGGCGCGGGTGTATTCGCGGATCCGCTCCACTGCATCCTTAAAAGCCTGTTCGCCGAATTCCGAGGCGAAGTCGGACTCTTCGATTTTCTGGTTCGCCTGGCTTTCCGGTACCGGTGGAACCGCTTGTTGCAGCACCCGCACCTGGTGCTGCAGGCGTTCCCTGGTCTGCTGCACCAGGCCGGGCTGGTCCGGATCCACCAGGCTGATGAGCTGCATACGGCCTTTGACATTGTCGAACACCACCACTTCTTCACTCACCATCAGCATGATGTCCGGCGTTTTCAGCGGGTCCGGCGGGGTAGTGTCGCGCAGGCGCTTTTCCACGTAACGTACCGTGTCATAACCGAAGTAGCCCACCAGACCGCCGTAAAACCGCGGCAGATCGCCGGTGTCTTCGACGCTGTAGCGGCTCTGAAAGTCTTCGATAAAGGTCAGCGGGTCTTCACTTTCAACCTGCTCGGTCACTTCACCATCGTGGCTGACGCTGATCTGGTTGCCGCGTACGGTAATAATGGTGCGCGCCGGCAGGCCGATAATGGAATAGCGGCCCCATTTTTCACCGCCCTGGGACGATTCCAGCAAATAAGAGAAAGGCTGGTCAGCCAGTTTCAGGTAGACGGACAGCGGTGTGTCCAGGTCCGCCAGGGTTTCGACAACAACGGGAACACGGCGGTAGGTAGGGGTAGCATTATTCATGTGGCGATCCGGGTGATTGGCTGCAGGTGCGCGGGATTGCGCGTATTTTCGGCGCGCCTGAGGCGCGCGGCAGGTTGACTATCGCCACCAACCGTTAAAAGACAGAACTGATTGTGCAACCCGGTGCTTCAAAGCAGACCCTGAAAGCTTGCTCACAGAATGCGCTGAAGGTTAGCACGGTGTCGGGTTAATGTGGAGCGTGCCGCGGATGAATATGTCAGGTGGGGCAAGCCGCCGGATGCTCAGTAGCGCAACTCTTCAAAGGTGTTGATTACCCCGTCAGCACCCAGGCTCTCAACGTCCATGCCGTGGTTGTAACCGTCGCGTAAGCAGACCACGGTGACCCCGGCGTTTTGCGCCGCCAGCACATCCGTCTGGGAGTCGCCGACAAATAACACCTGTTGGGTGTCCAGGCCCAGTTGCTGCAGACAATGGTGCACCGGCTGCGCGTGGGGTTTGGGCTGCTCGCAGGTGTCACCGCCCACCAGGGCTGCAAACAGGCCGCGCAGGCCCAGTTGCTGCAGCAGGCGGTCGCTTAAGGCAAAAGGCTTGTTGGTCACCACGGCAAGTTTGGCGCCGGCCTGGTGCAAAGCCTGCAGGGTTTCCACCACCTCCGTATAGGGTTGGCTGAAATCTGTCAGGTGTTGTCCGTAGTAGTCGAGAAATTCCGCCATCAGCGGCTCCACATCCACTTCGGCCTGCTGGTGCAGGATAGCCTGCTGCAGCATGGCGCGGGCGCCGTGACCTACCCAATGCCGGGTCATGGCTTCATCCACCGGCGCCAGCCCGCTGCCGGTCAGGGTGTGGTTCAAAGCGGCGTGCAGATCCGGAGCGGTATCAATCAGGGTGCCGTCCAGGTCGAACAGGTAACCGGCAAAAGAACGGCGCCAGGGCATCAGCGGGGCCGGGTCTCAGGCATCCGCGGCGGCCCGGGCAATCTCCTCGCGCATGGCGGAGATGACCTGGCTGTAGTTGTCCTGGCCGAAAATGGCTGAACCGGCAACAAAGGTATCCGCCCCGGCGGCAGCCACGCGGCCGATGTTCTCGACTTTAACGCCGCCGTCGATCTGCAGCCGCACCGGGTGGTCAGCGGCGCTGATCAACTGCCGCGCACGCCGCAGTTTGGCCAGGCTGGATTCGATAAAGGTCTGGCCGCCGAAACCCGGGTTAACGGACATGATCAGCACCAGGTCAACCAGTTCCAGGCACTCCTCGAGTACCGCCAGCGGCGTTGCCGGGTTGAATACCACACCGGCGCCGGCGCCGCCCTGACGGATCATGCTCAGGGTGCGGTGCAGGTGTTCGGTGCTTTCCGGATGCACGGTGATGTAATCGGCCCCGGCTTTGAGAAAGCTCTCCACTAGGGCGTCCACTGGCTTAACCATCAGATGCACGTCAACCGTGGCATCAATGCCCGCGCCGCGCAGGGATTCCAGCACCATGGGGCCAACACTGAGGTTGGGCACATAGTGGTTGTCCATAACGTCAAAATGGATGGTATCCGCGCCCGCCTCCAGCACGGCGCGCACTTCTTCACCAAGGCGGGAAAAATCCGCCGCCAGAATTGAGGGTGAAATCCAGGGTGTCATAAGGGCGGCTATTCTACCCCGGGCGTTTGCCGCTGGCCACGTAAGCCTCAATTGTCTCCAGGGCGTTGCGCATTTCCACCATACGTTGTTGCGCCAGCGCCTGTTCCCCGGCCGTGACCGGCTGCTGTTGGTGCCGGCGCGCGCTCAAGCGGTCCGGATGGTAGCGGGCCACCATGCGGCGGTAGGCTTTCTTCACCTCCGCCATATTAACTTCTGCCGCAGATTTGCATGGTGTCAGGTCCAGCACACGGTAAGCATTCACAACCTCCGGCGGCGGCGCGCCTGAAGCAGGTTGGCCTGACTTGGCGCCGGCACCCGTTGCCGCAGATTGCGTTTGCCGGCGGGGGGGTGGTGTTTGGCTTGCGCGGCTGCGCTTGGAGGCCGCCTGGCGGGCGGCGCCGAACTCTTTGCCGACCAGCGCCGGAGCAAAACCCAACAACCCGCCCAATTGTTTCAGCACCGCCAGCCGAGTGTCGCTGGGGGCCAGCGCCGCAGCGTGACACAGATGGCGCAGAATGCCGCCCCGCTGGCGGCCGGCGGCGCTGCTGCCGCCGCTGCATTGGCGGGCCAGTTGCACCAGGGCGGCGTGACCGTCCTTGCCTTCATTGAACCATTCGATGGCCTGAGCCCGGCCGCGCGGGTCAGCACCGCTTTGCTGGATAATCTGTTCCGCTGCTTCAATATGCGCCGGTTGCACGGCGCCGCCGCTTTTGGCCAGGTGGCCCATGGCGCTGAAGAGAAAGCGGGCGTAGCTTAAGTCCCTGGAGGCGGCCTTGAACGCGTCCGGGGAAAGGGGCAACGCTTCCGCCTTGCCAAGCTGGCGGCTGGCATGCAGCAGCGCCCAGGTGTCATAAACATGACCCAGGGCAATACCGATGATAATGCACACCGACAGTGCGGTGTTGTCCATGGGGGCCCAGATCCACGCGCAGGTGAAACCCAGCGCTTTGCCGAACCAGTTATTCTGTAACAGCGGGTACTGCATATCCTTTAAGCATAGGCCAGCCCCGCGGATCCGCTGCCGCAGCCGGTTTAATCGCCGGATGCTGCCCGTTCAGCCATTTCCCGGGCTGCGTGGTACTGGTCCACGCTGCCGATATCCTGCCACAGGCCGCGGAACACCTGCGCCCCCAGCCGGTTTTCTTTAGTCAGGTCAAACATCACGTCGGCAAAAGAAAAGCTCGTTTCTCCGGCGTAACGCTCAAACAGCGCCGTGGTCAGAACGCCGATGCCGCAGTACACATGGGTGTTGCCGCGGGCGGTGACCTGGCCGGCGCGGAATTCAAAGTCGCCATGTTCGCGGTAGGCGGGGGTGGGGGTCAGCACAATATGCGCAAGATTGTTGTTAGCGGGTGCAACCGGCAGGGTGCGGAAATCAAAATCAGTGTAGATATCGCCGTTCAGCAGCCAGAACGGTTCGCCTTCAAAAAAGGGAAGTGCCTTCACAATACCTCCGCCGGTTTCCAGCAGTTGTGCTTCCCGGCTGTAGCTGATGTTGACCCCGAAGCGCTCGCCGCTGCCCAGGTAGTCTTCAATCTGCTCACCCAGATGATGCAGGTTGATGATGATGCCGGTGGCGCCCGCCTGGCGCAGCGCCTCAACCTGATGGCCGATCAGCGGTTGTCCGGCTATTTCGAGCATCGGCTTGGGTGTTTGCAGGGTCAGGGGTTGCAGCCGGGTGCCTTTGCCGGCGGCCAGTATCATTGCTTTCATCGTGCTTTCTTGTGGGCTTTCATACCGAGATATTCATCGGGTCTCAGGGCGCCGGCTGGGCGGCCTCCTTGAACAGAGGAAGGTGCGCCAATTTCTTTATGCAATCATCAAGTTGCAAAGACAGGGCCTGCAATGCCGGATATTGCCTGCTTAAGGTGTGCAGGCGGTTCAGTACGCCTGGAATATAACCCAGGTGCGACGACTTGCCGTCGCGCAGGTGCAGGCGGGCAAATATGCCGACCGCCTTCAGTTGCCGCTGCATCGCCGTGTAATCGAACCAGGTGCGGATCTGCTGCGGCTTGTAGCCCTGCAGGTCCGGTTGCAGGCTGATGTAGAGCTGCAGCCAGCGGGCAACTTCGGCCTCGCTGAAGACGTAGTAGCAATCGCGCAGCAGGGAAGCGGGATCGTATAGAATCGGCCCGTGCAGGGCATCCTGGAAGTCCACCAGCCCGATCTGCTGGGGGTCCGCGTCAGCCTCTTCTGGTGCCGCGTCTGTTGCTGCACCCGCGCCGGTTGCGGCATCCGCGGGCAGATACAGCAGGTTGCGGCAATGATAGTCCCGGTGAACGCAACCTTGTGGTTGCTCCAGCATCGCGTTGATCAACTCAGCGTAAGCGCCCTCACTGCCGTGTTCATACCCGGCCACATCCAGCAATTGGCCGGTAAACCACTCATTAAATAGACCCACCTCCATCTGCATGCGGGCTTCGGTATAGGGTTCAATCAACGGGCTGCGCACCGCCGCCAGGCGCGGCAACAGTTTTAACGCGCTTTGGATAGCCGCGGACCTGGCGCTGCCGGCGTAGACCGCTTCCAGATCCATGTCGCCGAGATCTTCCATCAGCATCCAACCGGCAGCCCGGTCAACGTGATAGATAGCGGGGACGTGCAGTTGATGTTGCTGAAACAAATCAGCCAGGCTCAGAAACGCCTCGTTGCGCTCCAGATCCGGCGGGCTGCACATCAGCACCAGGCTGCGGCGCCGGGTGTGCATGCGGTAGAACTGGCGGTGACTGGCTTCCACCGGCAACGGGTCGACCCGCGCAACGGTTTCCCGGGATGTTTCTAACCAGTTGTTACACCAGGCCAGCAGGGATGGGGGGAGGTGTTTTTGCACTCTGCGGATTATAACCGGCTGTGGTTTTCTTTATCATGCGTTCATGAATTTTAGCGGGTGTTTCAACAACCCCAACCTGACCGCCCGAATTATCCTTACCGGTTTGTGTCTGCTGATGTTCAGCGTCAGCGCAGCGGCGCGTAGTGCGGATAGTAGTGCGGATAGTGGTGCGGACAAAAATCCGGGTGACGGCGCGGACGAGCCGGCGGATAACGCCGGCACCGGCGCCGGCGCGCAAAAGCCGGGCTATTTCTGTTATCCGGGCGAAGACGGGCAGCAATGGGTATGCAATCAAGGGCGGGACCCCGCACCGGGCCTGCGCTGGAATCAACTGCCCGCAACAACGTCGCCGGCACAGCCTGCCGAACCCGCGGTATTACCTCCCGCGCCGCAGACTGCGGTTGCGCGCAGCCGCCCCGCCGCGGCCGCCGGCGCCGGGGTTGGCGTTGGCGTTGAAGATGCCGGGGCGGCGAATGAAAACGAAACGGAAACCTGGTACACACCCACCAGCCCGCGGCCGATTCTTCCCAGCCACCAGGTGGCGGTGGATCTGGCCGCTGAATTGTACAACCCCGCTGACGGTGGGGATCCCTTTTGCGCCGGCGGTTACCGGCAGCGCGACTACCCCTATCCGCTGACCGATGCAGACGAAGACTATCCGGTAGTGGCTGAAGCTGACGCCCTGAGTTCACAGATAGACGTAAATGCCCAGCTATTGGGCAATGTAACCATCCAGCAGGGCAACCGGCTGCTGGTGGCGCCGGCGGCGGAAGTGGATCAGCAGACCCGGGTGGCGCACTTTGCCCAGGGGGTGCGCATGGATCAGCCGGGGCTGGCGATGCAGGGCCGGCAGGCTACCGTACATCTGGATGATAAGCAGGCGGATCTGCAGGATGTGCAGTTTGTGATCACGGACGCCAACCTGCGGGGTGAGGCGGGCCGGATGCAACAGAATCCCGAGGGTGACCTGCTGCTGCGGGACAACAACTTCACCCGCTGCGAGCCCGGCAACAACGGCTGGCGGCTTGCCACCCGGCAGCTGAACATCGAAGAAGATGAAGTGTTCGGTACTGCTAAACATGCGGTGCTGAAACTGAAATCGGTGCCGGTGTTTTATACCCCGTACATGAAATTCCCGGTCAGCGATGAGCGGGTGTCGGGTTTTCTTTTCCCCAACCTGGCCTATTCGGACGAGGACGGCACGGACGTGACCCTGCCTTACTACTTCAATCTTGCGCCTAATTACGATGCCACCCTGGTGCCGCGCTATATCAGCCGCCGCGGTGCCGGAGCTGAACTTGAGTTGCGGCATATGTCGTCCTGGCAGACCAGCGTGCTGGGCGGTGCCCTGCTGCCGGAAGATGATCTGTACAACGGCACCCTGAGCAGGGACGACTTCGAAGATCTGTTGATTGATGACATGGGCAACCCGGTGGATCTGGGCCCGTTTGAACCGGCGGACCGCTGGCTGGGGGCGCTGGATCACGCCGGGAGTTTCGGACGCTTCCGTACCTTTGCTGATATCACCATGGTCAGCGACCCGGACTATTTCCGCGACCTGGGTTCCGACCTGGGTATCTCCAGCCGGGTGGAACTGGAGCGCAAAGCGGAATTGCAATACAACCACGGCGGCCTGTTCATGCGCTTGTGGGGCCAGCGCTTCCAGCGCCTGGACGAGATCACCATCCAGGATTATGAACGTCTGCCGGAACTGGAGATGTTGTATACCACTCCGCTGGGGCCGCTGGAATTCAGCCTGGGCGCAAAATGGGCGGATTTCGACCGCGATACAGAGGGTTTGTCGGGCCTTGCGGCTGTAACCGGTGAGCGCACACACCTGGAGCCGCGCCTGCGTCTGCCGCTGAGCTGGCCGTTCGGCTTTTTTACCGCGTCCGCGGGCTACCGCTATACCCAATATGATCTGCAGCAGGATCCGGCGGCCGGCGGCTTGCAGTTAGCCGACGACACCCCGGACCGCAAAATCGGCGTGGCCAGCGTGGATGGCGGACTGGTGTTTGAGCGCGACCTGAACTGGTTTAACCAGGACCTGATCCAGACCCTGGAACCCCGGCTCTATTACCTGTGGCAGGAATTTGAAGATCAGGACAATCTACCGCGGTTTGATGCCTCTGCCCTGACCTTTGGTTACCAGCAATTATTCCGCGGTAACCGCTTCTCGGGGCTGGACCGCATAGGTGACGCCAACCAGGCTTCCGCCGGGGTTACCACCCGCTTTCTGTCCCGCGATACGGGTAAAGAGTACTTCCGCTTCAGTCTGGGAGAGATCTTTTACTT
Source organism: Pseudomonadales bacterium (assembly GCA_028279305.1). Classification (GTDB taxonomy): domain Bacteria; phylum Pseudomonadota; class Gammaproteobacteria; order Pseudomonadales; family Azotimanducaceae; genus UBA4421. The sequence continues at coordinate 15,708 of JANQOA010000177.1, read as the reverse complement.
TCAGGACCGCGAGGTCACCATCGGCGGGACGCAGACGGCAACGGACCGGCAGAGCACATCAGCAATCGCGGCTGAAGTATCCGCCAGTATTGCCGGTCATTGGCGGCTCACGGGCACCACGGTCTGGGACCCCAACGACAATGAAGTGGATGAAGGCGGCGCCGCCCTGCAATACCGGCGCGACAACCGGCACATCTTCAACCTGGGCTTCCGCAACCGCAGAGCCGAGGACATTGAGCAGACTGATGTTTCGTTATACTGGCCCGTCAGCCGGCGCATTTCCGTCATCGGACGCTGGAACTATGATCTGGTCAGCGGTCGAACCGTAGAAGGCTTTGGCGGCTTGGAATATAGTGACTGCTGTCTGCAGTTGCGTCTGATCGCGCGGCGTTTTCTGGACAGCCCGGCGGGCTCCGATCTTGAAGACGTCGAAGGTGATGAAGGTGTGTTTCTGCAGATAGTGTTTAAAGGCCTGGCGGGGTTTGGCACCAAGGCGGAATCGGTTCTGGAGCGCGGCATCCGCGGGTACCGGGCCCCCAACCGGCAGGATTATTTCTCCAACAACCGGGATTATTGACGTGAACAAGTTGTACAACAGTCAACAGAAGTGGCGGTGGGTGTTCATGGCGGCCGCCTTGAGCTTTGCCGCCTGGGTGCCGGCGGCCAAAGCCGTGTATCAGGAACTGGATGCCATTGTCGCGGTTGTTGAAGATGATGTGGTGCTGGCGTCGGAGTTGAGCTACCGCTATCAGCAGGTGCTGCGGCAGATGCAACAGGCTAAGGTGCAACTGCCGCCGCAGGATGTGTTGATGAGCCAGTTGATGGAACGCCTGATCCTGGAGAGCCTGCAGCGGCAGGAGGCGGAACGCCGCGGCATAGAAATCGACGACGAGACGCTGACCCGCGCGGTGATGTCATTTGCCCAGGGCAATAACATGTCGCTGGAACAATTCCAGGCGGCCCTGGCCAACGATGGCATCGGCTACCGCCAGTTCCGCGAGGAGATCCGCCAGGAAATGATGATCTCGCGCCTGCAGCGTAATCTGATCAACCGGCGCATCACCATTTCCGAGCAGGAAGTGCAGGGCCTGCTGAATTCCCCGTTCTATCAACAGTTATTGTCGGACGAATACCGGGTAGGCCATATCCTGCTGTCCATCGGGGAAGGGGCGTCGGACGTGGTTGTGGAAGAGGTGGCCGCACGGGCGGCGGAGCTGGTGACCGAGCTGCGCGGCGGCGCTGACTTTGCGCAGACGGCCATCTCCAACTCTTCCAGCAGTACCGCCCTTGAAGGCGGCGATCTGGGCTGGCGCAGGGCGGCAGAGCTGCCCAGCCTGTTTGCCGAGCAGGTTCTGAATATGAAAGTAGGGGACGTGGCGGAGCCCATCCGCACCTCGGGCGCGGTACATATCATTAAATTGCTGGAGCAGCGCGGTGCCGGCATGCAGCAGGTTGAGCAGACCCTGGTACGGCATATTCTGGTGAAACCGTCTACCATCCGCAGCCCGGAAGAAACCGCTGAATTGATCAGTGATATCAAGGCGCAGCTTGATGACGGGGCTGATTTTGCCGCCCTGGCGGAGGAGCATTCAGAAGACCCGGCCAGCGCGCTGAACGGCGGTGACCTGGGCTGGGCAACCCCCAATCAGTTTGTCGGCCAGTTCGGCGAAGTCATGGACGCCACCGCCGTCAACGGCATCAGTGATCCATTTCTTACCCAGTTCGGCTGGCACGTGCTGCAGGTACTCGACCGCCGGCAGGAAGATCTGAGTGACGAAGCGCGCAAAAATATGGCCATGGAGATCCTGCATAAACAGCGGTTTGAAGAAAAGCAGCAGGAATGGTTAAAGGAGCTGCGCGACGAAGCCTTTGTGGAAGTTCGGCTATAGGCGCATGCCATGATTGCCGTGACCCCGGGAGAGCCTGCCGGTATCGGCCCGGACCTGCTGGTGGAGTTGGCGCAGGCGCAGCGCAGGGTACCCTGGGTGGTTATATGCGACCAGCACATGCTGCAGGCGCGGGCATCAGCGCTGAATCTGCCCCTGCGCATCGACTCTGAGCTGCAGCAGCCGGCCTGCGCCGCCGGTGCCGTAACAGTCTGGCACACGCCGCTGGCCGCAGCCGTCACCCCCGGCCGGCTGCAGGCGGCCAACGCTGCCGGTGTAATTGCGGCCCTGGACCGGGCCGTGCAGGGGTGTCTGCAGAGCCGTTTTCAGGCCCTTGTCACCGGCCCGATTCAGAAATCAGTGATCAATGACTCCGGGTTGCCGTTCAGCGGGCACACGGAATATCTGGCCGCGGCAAGCGGTGTGGACGACGTGGTTATGCTGCTGGTAGCGGACAGTCTGCGGGTAGCCCTGGCGACCACCCATTTACCCCTGCGCGAGGTGGCGGAAGCGTTGGCGATAGATATGCTGCAACGGCGGCTGCTAATCTTTGGGCAGGGTTTGCAGCAATGGTTCGGCATCAGGCAGCCGCGCATTCTGGTTGCCGGGCTGAACCCTCACGCCGGTGAAGGCGGACATCTGGGTGATGAAGAAATCAGCGTGATCGAACCGGTTTGCCGCGCGCTGCGGGCGCGGGGGCTGGATCTGGTTGGGCCGTTACCTGCTGATACTCTGTTTACACCGGCGATGCTGGAGCAGGCAGACGGGGTGATGGCCATGTATCACGATCAGGGTCTGCCCGTGTTGAAGAACCGGGGATTCGGCCGCGCCGTGAATATCACGCTGGGTCTGCCGTTTGTGCGCACCTCTGTTGATCACGGCACTGCCCTGGATCTGGCCGGCAGCGGCCGGGCTGACAGCGGCAGCATGGCTGAAGCGCTGGCGTTGGCGGCTGCCTTAAGCGGCGCGGACGCCTGAGAGGTGCAGGCGCGCAAACGCTTTGGCCAGCATTTCCTCACCGACCCGGCGGTATTGCAACAAATTGTTCAGGCTGTGGCTCCGCGGGCGGAAGATTGCATATTTGAAGTAGGGCCCGGTCACGGGGCGTTAACGGACTTGTTGGTACCCCGGGTGGGCGCTTACCTGGCGGTGGAAGTGGACCGGGATCTGGTGCCGTTGCTGCGCGCCCGCCATCCCGCCATGACGGTGGTCAACGAGGATGTACTGCGCTCGGATCTGCCGGCGCTGCTGGCGGCGCAGCCCCGGGCGGCCTGGCGGGTGCTGGGCAATCTGCCCTACAACATATCTTCCCCCATCCTGTTGAAGTTTCTGCAGTTGGCGCAGACCTCACCCGGCACGGTAACCGATCTGCACTTCATGCTGCAGAAGGAAATGGCTGACCGTCTGTGCGCGGTGCCGGGCACCAAGGCCTGGAGCCGGCTGAGCGTGTTGATCCAGTTGTTCTTCCGGCAGGAACTGCTGTTTGATGTGGAACCCGGCAGCTTTGCGCCGCCGCCCAAGGTGCGCTCCAGTGTGATCCGCCTGTTGCCCCGCGCAACCACCCCCACGGCTGCTGAGGTGACCAGCCTGCAGACGGTGCTGCGCCTGGCTTTTTCCGCGCGGCGCAAGCGCCTGTCCAATTCCCTGAAGCAACTGCAACTGGACTGGGTTAAAGTGACTGCTGAACTTGGCCTGGACCCGGGTATGCGGGCTGATGACGTGGATAAAGAACAGTTCCTGGGTATTGCCAGAATGTTGCCGGCGGGAGCAGCGCTGAACAATGACAGATAAATACCTCATAAACGTAGAAGTGGTTACCCGTTACATGGAGGGGCAATCGGAACCGGACAATGAGCGTTTTGTCTTTGCTTATACGATTACCATTTCCAACCAGGGTGAGGCGGCATGCCAGTTGCTGCGGCGCCATTGGGTAATTACAGACGGGGGCGGCGGGGTGGAAGAAGTACGCGGCGAAGGTGTTGTCGGCCAGCAGCCGCACCTGGTGCCCGGTCAGTCCTTTGAGTACACCAGCGGCGCGATTCTGAAAACACCGGTTGGCGCCATGCACGGTGAGTACCAGTTCAGCGGCGCGGACGGCGAACTGTTTGATGTGGATATACCGCCGTTTTCCCTGAGCGTGCCCAATCTTGTTCATTAACGGCCTCCGCCCAGGGGGGGCTTGAGTGGCCACTTACGCGGTAGGTGACCTGCAGGGTTGTGCTGATCAGTTGCAGCGGTTGTTAACGGCTGTCCGGTTTGGTGCCGGGGATAAGCTGTGGCTGCTGGGTGACCTGATTAACCGCGGCCCGGCGAATGCCCGGGTGCTTGAGCTGCTGATGGATATCAAAAGCCAATGCGTGGCGGTGCTGGGCAACCACGACCTGCATTTTCTGGCCGCGTATTACGGCGGCCATTCACTGTCGGGTGCGGACACCATGCAGGATCTGCTGGAAGACCCGCGGGTTGACGAATACGCGCAGTGGCTGTGCGGTCAGAAATTGCTGCACATTGATGAAGGACATGGGGATGAAGGAACCGGGAATGAAGGCGCCAGGTTTGTCATGGCCCACGCCGGCATTCCCCACATCTGGTCGTTACCCCAGGCGGCTGAACTGGCGGCGGAAGTGGAGTCGGTGCTGTGCGGCACACACCCCCAGGTGCCGAGGCAAGAGTTCTTTCAGCATATGTACGGCAACAAGCCGGATCAGTGGCATGCGCAGCTGCGCGGGCTGGGGCGCGTAAAACTGATCACCAACTACTTTACCCGCATGCGCCTGATTGACGAAGGCGGCCGTCTGGACTTCAGCCACAAAGGTGCACTGGCGGATGCACCGGCGGGTTGGACCCCCTGGTATGAACTCACAGCGCCGCGCTGGGCCCAGGAATACCCGCAATTCAGGCTGCTGTTCGGCCATTGGGCTTCTTTGGACGGCCGCACAGGTTTTGACAATTTAATTGCGTTAGACACCGGCTGTGTCTACGGCAGAACACTTACTGCCTATTGCCTGGACAGCGGCACCCGCCACAAGGTGGCGGGAGCGCCTTATGCGGCCTGAACCGCCTTTTAGCACAAGATTTTAATTATTCCCGGGCCGCTCCGTGACCCAGGTCACAAAACCGCGATATAGCTCAGACGAATTGCGAAATTTGAAACTTCCTGCATACGTTCTAGTCTACTTAATAGGTATTGTTTATCTTACCCCTGAATAAATCAGGGTTTCGCCGGAGTGGCTCCGTAGTGACCCGAGGTGACCCAGACCGAAGGTGACGCGTACGCCATACGGTGATCAAGACCGATCGCAGACCGATCATAGTATGGAGACTTGGTTATGGGCGTATTCGAGCACTTTCAGGAACGGTACGACGCGGTTCAGCAGGAGGAAATGTCGCTAGACGACTACCTTGCCCTCTGCAAAGAAGACCCAAAGGTATATGCCACCGCTGCGGAACGGCTGCTGAATGCCATCGGCGAACCGGAGTTTGTCGACACTTCCAAAGATCCGCGTCTGTCCCGCATATTCTCCAACAAAGTTATAAAGCGGTACCCCGCGTTTGATGAATTCTACGGCATGGAGGATTCCATCGAGCAGATTGTTTCGTTTTTCCGTCACGCCGCCCAGGGTCTGGAAGAACGCAAACAGATACTCTATCTGCTGGGTCCCGTCGGTGGCGGTAAATCGTCCCTGGCGGAAAAACTCAAGTCTCTGATTCAGCGCCAGCCTTTTTACGCCATCAAGGGTTCACCGGTGAACGAAAGCCCGCTGGGCCTGTTTGACGCCCTGGAAGACGGCCAGATACTGGAGGATGAATACGGTATTGCGCGCCGCTACCTGAACGGCATTATGTCACCCTGGGCTGCCAAGCGGCTGAAAGAATTTGGCGGTGATATTTCCCAGTTCCGCGTCGTCAAACTGTTCCCCTCCATCCTCGATCAGGTTGCGGTTGCAAAAACCGAACCCGGGGACGAAAACAACCAGGATATCTCGGCGCTGGTAGGCAAGGTGGATATCCGCAGCCTGGAGGACTACGCGCAGAACGACCCGGATGCTTACTCATTCTCCGGCGGTTTGTGTAAAGCCAACCAGGGTATGCTGGAGTTTGTGGAGATGTTCAAGGCACCCATCAAGGTGCTGCATCCGCTGCTGACCGCAACCCAGGAGGGTAACTACAACGGCACCGAAGCCATTGGCGCCATACCCTTCGACGGGGTTGTGCTGGCGCATTCCAACGAGTCGGAATGGCAGAATTTCCGCAACAACCGTAACAACGAAGCGTTTATCGACCGGGTTTATATCGTCAAAGTGCCGTATTGTCTGCGGCTCTCGGACGAGATGAAAATTTATAACAAGCTGGTCGCCGAAAGCTCGCTGAAAGACGCCCCCTGCGCGCCGGATACGCTGAAAATGCTGGCGCAGTTCACGGTGCTGTCACGCTTGCGCGAACCGGAAAATTCCAACGTATTCTCGAAGATGCGGGTGTACGACGGCCAGAACCTGAAAGATACGGACCCGAAGGCAAAAACCCTGCAGGAGTACCGCGACATGGCGGGGGTGGACGAAGGCATGGACGGCCTGTCGACCCGCTTTGCATTCAAGATTCTGTCCAAGGTATTTAACTTTGATGCCACGGAGATTGCCGCCAACCCGGTACACCTGATGTATGTGCTGGAACAGCAGATTGAGCGGGAAAACTATCCTCAGGAGGTGCGCGACCGCTACCTGGGTTACATCAAGGAATACCTCTCCGCCAAATACGTGGACTTTATCGGTAAGGAAATTCAGACCGCTTATCTGGAATCCTATTCGGAATACGGCCAGAACATCTTTGACCGTTATGTCACCTACGCTGACTTCTGGATTCAGGATCAGGAGTTCCGCGACCCTGAAACCGGAGACATTCTGGACCGCGCGTCGTTGAACGAAGAGCTGGAAAAGATCGAAAAACCGGCGGGCATCAGCAACCCCAAAGACTTCCGCAACGAGATCGTCAACTTTGTGCTGCGCGCCCGGGCCAACAACAACGGCAACAACCCGTCCTGGCAGAGTTATGAAAAACTGCGCTCGGTGATTGAGAAGAAAATGTTCTCCAACACCGAAGATCTGTTGCCGGTGATTTCCTTCAGCGCTAAGGCCAGCAGCGAAGAACAGAAGAAACACGATGACTTTGTCGCCCGCATGGTGGAGCGGGGTTATACGGAGAAACAGGTACGGCTGCTGTCCGAATGGTACATGCGCGTACGGAAGTCCCAGTAACCCGCATCCAACCGGCAAGGTGACCCATGTCATATCTGATTGATCGACGCGCCAACGCCAAAAACAAAAATATGGTGAACCGGCGGCGCTTTATGGACCGCTACAAACGGCACATCAAAAAAGCCGTGGAACAGGCGGTGGATGAGCGCAGCATTACGGACATGGAACGCGGCGAGGATGTGAACATTCCCGCGCCGGACGTGTCCGAACCGGTGTTCAGCCACGGCAGCGGCGGCAAGCGGACGATCGTGCATCCGGGCAACCGCGAGTTTGTGGCCGGTGACCGGGTGCCGCGCCCTCCCGGCGGCCAGGGCGGCGGTTCCGGCGAAGGTGAAGCCAGCAACCAGGGTGAAGGTGACGATGACTTTGTCTTCCAACTGACGTCCGATGAGTTTATGGAGGTGCTGTTTGAGGATCTGGAACTGCCCAACCTCACCAAGCGGCACCTGAAAGGCACCAACAGCTTCAAGTACGAACATGCCGGTTTTACCAACGATGGGGTGCCGGCGAAAATTTCCATCCCGCGCACCATGCGCGCCTCGAAAATGCGCCATGTGGCGTTGAATTCGCGGCGCAAGCGCGAGCGCGCGGCGCTGCGCGAAGCCTTGCTGGCGGCCCAGCATTCCGGCGATGAGCTCACGCTGCGGCGCATCGGGCGGCAGCTTGAAGAGCTGGAGAAACGCATCCGCCGGGTGGCGTTCCTGGACGACAACGACCTGCGCTACAACCTGCATGTACAGAAGCCGGTGCCCACCTCCCAGGCGGTGATGTTCTGCCTGATGGACGTGTCCGGTTCCATGGATCAGTCCATAAAAGACATGGCGAAGCGCTTCTACCTGTTGCTGTACCTGTTTTTGAAGCGTCACTACGAACGCACGGAGATTGTGTTTATCCGCCATCACACGGTGGCCAAGGAAGTGGACGAGCAGGAATTTTTCTACTCCCGCGAAACCGGCGGCACGGTGGTCTCCAGCGCCCTGAAAATGATGCGGGACATCATGGAAGAGCGATATTCAGCGGACCAGTGGAATATTTACGGCGCCCAGGCCTCCGACGGTGATAACTGGAATGACGATTCGCCGCTGTGCGGCAAGATCCTCACGGAGAACATCCTGCCCAACGTGCAGCATTTCTCTTATGTGGAGATCACCCAGCGCTCACACCAGGCGCTGTGGCAGGAATATGCGAAGCTCGAAGAATCTTTCCCGGGGGTGTTTGCCCAGCAGCATATTCGCGCCGTTGGTGACATTTTCCCGGTATTCAGGCAACTGTTCCACAAACGGTTGGCGGCGTAGATATGCAAGCTCAACAGAAACAGACACCTATTTCCACGGGCAGTGAATGGACCTTTGAGCTGATCGACAAGTACGATCAGGCAATTGGTGAAATTGCTGAAGAATTTGGCCTGGACACCTATGCAAACCAGATAGAGATCATCCGTTCCGAGCAGATGCTGGACGCTTATGCTTCCATCGGCATGCCCATCGGTTACAACCACTGGTCTTTCGGCAAACACTTTGTAGAGGCTGAACAGGGTTATCAGCGCGGCCACATGGGCCTGGCTTACGAAATTGTCATTAACTCGGACCCATGCATCGCCTACCTGATGGAAGAGAACACCATGACCATGCAGGCGCTGGTGATTGCCCATGCCTGTTACGGTCATAACTCTTTCTTTAAGGGGAATTATCTGTTCCGCACCTGGACGGATGCCGGTTCCATTATCGATTATCTGGTGTTTGCCAAACAGTACATCGCCCGCTGTGAGGAAATGTACGGCGTGCATGAGGTTGAGAAAACGCTGGATTCCTGCCATGCGTTGATGAACTACGGTGTTGACCGCTACAAACGCCCGTACCCCATCAGCGCGGAAGAAGAAAAGCGTCTGCAGCGCGAGCGTGAAGAATACGTGCAGCGCAACCTCAACGACCTGTGGCGGACCCTGCCCAAGGTACAGCAGGAGGAAACCGAGGAAGAAGACAAGTTTCCCCGCGAGCCGGAGGAAAACCTGCTCTATTTCATCGAAAAGAACGCGCCCCTGCTGGAGCCCTGGCAGCGCGAAATTGTGCGCATCGTACGCAAGATAGGCCAGTATTTTTATCCCCAGCGCCAGACCCAGGTGATGAACGAGGGCTGGGCAAGCTTCTGGCACTATACGCTGCTGCAGGAGCTTTATAACCGCGGACTGGTGACCGACGGCTTTATGATGGAATTTCTCACCTCCCATACCTCGGTGTTAACGCAACTGCCGTTTGATCACCCGGCCTATAACGGCATCAACCCCTACGCCCTGGGTTTTGCCATCTATTCGGACCTGCGCCGGGTCTGCGAAAACCCCACGGATGAAGACCGTCAATGGTTTCCGGACTTTGCCGGGGCCAACTGGCTGGAAGTGCTGCCCATGGCCATGCGTGACTTTAAAGACGAGAGTTTTGTGCTGCAATTCCTGTCACCCAAGGTGATGCGGGACCTGAAGCTGTTCGGGGTGGTGGACGACGACAGTGAAGAGACCATCGAAGTCAGCGCGATCCACGACCAGCAGGGTTATAAGGAAGTGCGGGAGTTGTTATCCAGCCAGTACAATATGGGTGACAAGGAACCGAACATTCAGGTGGTGAGCGTGGACCTGCGCGGCGACCGCAGCCTGCAGTTGCAGCACAATCAGTTTTCACGCCGGCCCATGGCCAAAACCACCCCCGACGTTATGAAACATGTGTACCGGTTATGGAAGTTCCCGGTCAAACTCGACTCCATGTGGGAAGGTGAAACCACAGCCAGTTTCAGCGTGCCCTCCTCAACAGCGGCGGCTGACTCTGGCAAATCCTCCTGAGCGTGCCTAAGCTAGCCAGGTTATGGAAAGCCTGGAATGTTATCTGGTTGGCGGCGCGGTACGCGATGAGTTGCTGGGCGCGCCGGTGCAGGACCGGGACTGGGTAGTAGTCGGCAGCACCCCGGAGCAGATGACGGCGCTGGGTTTCATCCAGGTCGGACGGGATTTCCCGGTATTTTTACACCCCGAGACTAAAGAAGAGTACGCGCTGGCGCGAACCGAGCGTAAGCGCGGTTCCGGCCACAAAGGGTTTGTTGTGGACGCCAATGCTGACGTTACGCTGGAGGAAGATCTGCGGCGGCGCGATCTGACCATAAATGCCATTGCCAGGGACCGGCGCGGAAAGCTGATAGATCCGTACCAGGGCGAACGGGATTTGCGCGCCGGCGTGCTGCGCCATGTCTCCGCCGCATTTGTTGAAGATCCGTTGCGGGTCTTCCGGGTGGCGCGCTTTGCCGCCCAGCTCAGCGGCTTTCAGGTGGCGCCGGAGACCCTGACGTTGATGGGGGAACTGAGCCGCTCCGGCGAGCTGTCTGCGCTGTCAGCGGAACGGGTTTGGGCGGAGCTGGAAAAAGCCCTGGCCGTCAATAACGCGGAAGTTTACTTCAGCGTGCTGGGCGCCTGCGGCGGACTTGAACCCTGGTTGGTGGAACTGCAGCATAAAGCGGTGACTTTTCCCGCGCTGCCCCTCAACGCCGGCGAGCGATTTGCGCTGCTGCCGCTGGACCCCGGCGAACTGCAGCGGTTGTCGCGCCGGCTCAAAGCGCCCAAGGCAGTGGTGCTGCAGGCGGAGGATTTCCATAAGTTCGGCAGCCTGCTGGCGGGCTGGCGGCGGTTGCCGGCCGCGCAGCTTTGCGATGTGCTGGTGGAAATGAAAGTTGTCCACGACATGACCCGCCTGCGCCGCTTATGCCGCCTGGTTGCGTTGTTAAACGGCGTGGCGTTTGATGATCTGCTGACAATAGCGGAGGGACTGCGGCGGGTCGCTGTTAACCGGCAGCCGCCGCTGCAAGGCCCGGCTTACGGCCGCGCCCTGCGGCAGGCACGGATCGGCTGGCTGCGGCAACAGCTCTAACGCTGGCGGTAAATCGATATACCCGCAGCGTCCGCGTTGGCCACGGCTGCGGGTTTGGCAATAGCCACACGCACACCGGCAACCCCCGGCTGCTTAAGCAGCATGGCGGCGACGTCTTCCGCCAGGCTTTCAATCAACAGATAGCGGCCATCTATGGTCATTGCCGAGACCCGGGCGGCAACCGCTGCATAGTCAACGGTATCGCTGAGTTCCTTGGATGCCGCCGCCGGCCGTATGTTGGTCCGCAGTTCAATATCAAAGATGACCGTTTGCGGGGTGCTGCGCTCCTCCGGCAGCACGCCGAGGATGGCTTCCACCGCCAGCTTGCGCAGATAGATCACATCGCTGCTGCCGGCCTGCGTACTCATGGGATCTGGCCTGGGCTTAACTTCATGGTGCGGTCTGTTGCAGCGGGGGTAATTCCATCATCGGCCAGCGCGGCCGGGTGTTGATGGCTAACGGCGCATGTTGTCCAGCCGCCAGGCGCAGGGCGCCGGCGTAGGCAATCATGGCACCGTTGTCGGTACAGAGGTGGTTGGGGGCGTAGTACACCCGGGCATCCAGCTGCTCAGCCAGTTGCTGCCGCAACTTGCGGTTGGCGCTGACGCCGCCGGCCATCACCAGATGTTTGATGCCGGTTTCCTGCACCGCCCGGCGGCACTTTATGAACAGGGTGTCCACCACCGCTTCTTCAAAGGCCAGGCAGATATCCGCCACATCCTGGGGCTGCAGCGGAGTATGTCTGGTGACAGTGTTCAGGGTGTAGGTTTTGAGCCCGGAAAAACTGAAATCAAGCCCAGGCCGGTCGGTCATGGGGCGGGGGAAGCGGAAGCGTCCGGCGCTGCCGGCGGCGGCAGAGGCCGCCACCGCGGGACCGCCGGGATATCCCAGTCCCAGCATCTTGGCGGTTTTGTCGAAAGCCTCACCCGCGGCGTCGTCTACGGACTCTCCCAGCAGAGTGTATACCCCCAGATCATCCACCCTGAACAGTTGCGTGTGGCCGCCGGACACCAGCAGGGCCAGAAACGGCAGCGGCGGCTGCTGCGCGGCGTCCAGCATCGGCGCCAGCAGGTGAGCTTCCATGTGATGTACTTCAACGCCGGGTTTTTGCAGCGCCCAGGCCAGAGTGCGGCCGAACGCGGCGCCCACCAGCAGCGCGCCCATCAGTCCCGGCCCGCTGGTGTAGGCCACCCCGTCCAATTGCGCAGGGCTTATGCCGGCCTGCTTCAGCACCTCCCGGGTCAGCGGCAGGATCTTGCGGATGTGGTCGCGGGAAGCGAGTTCCGGCACCACACCGCCGTAATCCGCATGCAGTTCCACCTGGCTGTACAGGGCTTCCGCGCGTAACCCGGCGTTGCTGTCATAGACCGCCAGGCCGGTCTCGTCGCAGGATGTTTCGATGCCCAGAACTATCATGGTGCCGCCGCAAAAGCCCGCATGGTACAGGTTGATGGCAAACAGGTCTAAGTGTAGAATGCGCGCCCTTTGTTGAACTCAAGGCCAAAATGCCGCACGTAAAAGTCAGAGAAAACGAACCCTTCGATGTGGCCTTGCGCCGCTTCAAGCGCTCCTGCGAAAAAGCAGGTGTCTTGTCCGAGGTTCGGCGGCGTGAGTTCTACGAGAAGCCAACCGCGGTGCGCAAGCGCAAGGCGGCGGCAGCGGTCAAGCGGCATATGAAGAAGCTGCAGCGCGAAGCGCGCAAGTACGAACGCGCCTACTAGCCTGCTCAACCCGCGGCGCCCGCGCCGCGCCGCTCAGCCCGGCATCCTCAGCCGGCGCTGTTTTCCTTTCAGTTCCCACGTCAGCGCAAATTCTCTATGCTTGGCGGTTAATCCGGTTGTCAGGTACATGCATGTCTAACCTCAAAGAAACAATTGCCGCACAGACCAGAACCGCTATGAAAGCGCGGGACAAAGAGCGCGTGGCGATGTTGCGGCTGGTCAACGCTGAGATCAAGCGGCTGGAAGTTGACGAACGCCGGGAGCTGTCGGATGAGGACGTGTTGAATGTGCTGACCAAAATGGTTAAGCAGCGCAAAGATGCGCTGACCCAGTTCCGCGATGCAAAACGGCATGACCTGGCGGATCAGGAAGCGTTTGAAATAGGTGTCATCGAAGAGTTTCTGCCCGCGCAGCTGGACGAAAGTGCGCTGGCGGAGCTGGTCGACCAGTGTATCGAAGCGGTGGGTGCCCAGGGTATGCAGGACATGGGCAAAGTCATGGCCGCGGTGAAAGCGGCGGCCGGCGGCCAGGTGGACATGGCTAAAGCCAGCTGTGCGGTTAAGGCGAAACTGGCGTGACTGTTGAGGTTATTCCGGTGATCCTCGCCGGCGGCGTCGGCAGCCGCCTGTGGCCGGTATCCCGTACCTATTTTCCCAAGCAGTTTCATAAGTTGCTGGGCCCCCGTTCGTTCCTGCAGAGTACCCTGCTGCGCGCCGGCCGGGTAACCGCGCGGGCGCCGATTCTGGTGTGTAACGAGGAACACCGTTTTCTGGTAGCGGAGCAATGCCGTGAGATTGGCGTAGAGTGGGATCAGCTGATCCTCGAACCGGAAGGCCGCAACAGCGCGCCGGCGATTGCGCTGGCCGCCTGGTATGCGGTGCGCCGCGATGCGGACGCGGTACTGCTGGTGATGCCATCGGACCACCTGATCAGCGATGAAGCGGCGTTCGCGGAGGCGGTCAAAAGCGCCTGCGTGGGGGCGGCGGAAGGCGGCCTGGTCACTTTCGGGGTGACGCCGGACCGGGCTGAAACCGGCTACGGTTACCTGGAGGTGGAGGATCCGGCCGGCGGTCTGCAGAAAGTGCGCAAGTTTGTCGAGAAGCCGGACCAAGGCCTGGCCGAAGAGTATCTTGCGGCGGGCAACTATATGTGGAACAGCGGGATGTTTGTGCTGGGGGCGCGGAGCTACCTGGACGAACTGCACATTCACAGTGAGCAGATGGCGCGGTTTACCGGCCAGGCCATGGAAGAGGCCCAGAAGGATATGGATTTTCTGCGTCCCGGGGCGGCGTTTGTCGATTCACCGGCGGATTCCATCGACTATGCGGTGATGGAGCACACCCACAAAGCTGAAGTGGTGCCGGTGGATTTCGGCTGGAGTGATATCGGCTCCTGGGCGGCAATTCTCGATGAATCCCCCCGGGATGAGCAGGGCAACCGGCTGTGCGGCGATGTGGTGGCGGTGGATACGCGCAACTCCTATGTGCACGCCGGCAAACGTCTGATCGGCACCATCGGCATTGATGATCTGGTGGTGGTGGACACGACGGACGCAGTGCTGGTAGCCCACCAATCCCGGGTGCAGGATGTTAAAACCATTGTTGAACAGCTGGCGGCGGGCGCGCGCAGCGAACATCTTTATCACCGCGAGGTGTTCCGCCCCTGGGGCAGTTACGAAGGTATCGCTGAAGGAAACCGTTATCAGGTTAAATGCATCCGCGTGAACCCAGGAGCCTCCCTGAGTCTGCAACTGCACCATCACCGCTCGGAACACTGGATTGTGGTAAAAGGCGCGGCCCGGGTCACCCGCGGCGGGGAGGTATTTACCCTGGGCGAGAACGAAAGCACCTACATTCCCCGCGGTGAGAAACACCGGCTGGAAAACCCCGGCAAACTGCCGCTGGAACTGATCGAGGTGCAGGTGGGCCCGTATCTCGGTGAAGACGATATCGAACGGTTCGACGACGTTTACGGACGCTGACTCGGCGGCTGAGTAGCTCAGCCGCGCCGGGCTTTGATGTAGACTAGGTGTATGGCCGGCCGCATCCCCCAGCAATTTATCAATGACCTGCTCGACCGCGTGGATATTGTCGACGTGATCGACGCGCGGGTGAAACTGCGCAAAACCGGCAAAAACTATTCCGGTTTATGTCCCTTCCATGATGAAAAAACACCCTCGTTTTCGGTCAGCCCGGACAAACAGTTTTTTCACTGCTTCGGCTGCCAGGAGAGCGGCACGGCGTTGACCTTTATCATGAAGTACGACGGCCTGGACTTTGTTGAGGCGGTTGAGGAACTGGCGAAACTGCAGGGTCTGGAAGTGCCCAGGGAAAAGGGGCGGCGCGAAGGCCCCAAGGTAGCCCCGGACCTTTACGACCTGCTGGCCCGTGCGGAAAAATATTACCGGCAGAGTTTGCGCCGGGCGGAACCCGCCATCACCTATCTGAAAGGCCGCGGTGTGTCCGGCGAAGTTGCCCGGGATTTTGGCATCGGTTACGCCCCCGATGGCTGGCAGAACCTGATGCAGAATCTGCCCGGGGTGGACCAGAACAAGCTGCTGGAAGCGGGTTTGTGTATCAAGAGTGATAAAGGCCGCATCTACGACCGGTTCCGCGACCGGGTAACATTTCCGATCAGGGACACCCGCGGCCGGGTGATCGGCTTCGGCGGCCGCACGTTGTCCGGCGAGCAGGGGCCGAAGTATCTGAACTCGCCGGAAACGCCGGTGTTTCACAAGGGCAGTGAGCTGTACGGATTGTATGAAGCGCGCAAGGCGCTGCGCAAAATAGATCAGCTGATTGTTGTTGAGGGTTATATGGATGTGGTGGCGCTGGCGCAACACGGCTTTGCCAATGCCGTGGCCACCCTTGGCACGGCCACGGGCGAAGCCCACTTCCAGAAACTGTACCGGGTTTGTGACGAGGTGGTGTGCTGTTTTGACGGT
>JANQOA010000160.1 GCA_028279305.1 Pseudomonadales bacterium | reverse complement strand
CCCGTCACCGGCGACCGCGTGTTTCAGCCGGCCCAGGTGGAAGAAGTGCTGTCGATGATGGAACTGGTCACCGAAGCTGACGGCACCGCCCCCGGCGCGGCGGTGAGAGGCTACCGGGTGGCGGGGAAAACGGGTACGGCGCGTGTGGTCGGGCCGGACGGCTATGATGACGAGCGGCACGTGGCGCTGTTTGCCGGCATTGCGCCGGTCACGGACCCGCGGGTGGTCATGGTGATCGTTATTAACGAGCCCAAGGCCGGCGTCAGCGGCGGCGGCGCGGTGGCGGCGCCGGTGTTCGGCCGGGTGGCGCAGCGCAGCCTGCGTCTGCTCGGAGTGGCGCCCGACGGCAGCGGGAGGGGTACCGGATGAACCTGCAAACCTTGCTGGACGATACGTCGGTACCCAGCCTGGAACTGACCGGGCTATGTGAACACAGCGCTGAAGTGCGCGACGGTTTCGGCTTTTGCGCGGTTTCCCGCGCCGCGGCCCAGGTTGCTGAACATTGCCGCGAAGCGGACCGGCGCGGCGCCGCGGCGTTGCTGTGGGATGCCGGCCTGGGTCTGCAGGAGTTAAAGGCGCTGCAGGAACTGCAGGCCCCCAACGTGGCGGTGCAGGATCTGGTGCAACAGCGCGGACGGCTGGCGGCGCGTTTTTACGCTGAGCCCAGCGCCGCGCTGACTTGTATCGGCGTGACCGGCACAAACGGCAAAACGTCCACCGCCTACCATCTGGCTGACTTATTGGAACTGTGCGGCGCGCCCTGCGGTTATATCGGTACCCTGGGCAGCGGCCGCCTCACGGATCTTGTCAGCGCCGGCATGACCACCCCCAATCCGGTGGCTTTGCAGCGTTTGCTGGCAGCGGCGCGGGATGCGGGGGCGGTGGCGGCGGCCCTGGAGGTCAGTTCTCACGCCCTGGACCAGGACCGGGCTGCGGAGGTGGCGTTTGACGCGGCCGTGTTTACCAACATCAGCCGGGATCATCTGGACTACCACGGCAGCATGGCAAATTATCAGCGCGCCAAAGCCAGGTTGTTTACCCGGCAGCCGCTGCGGGCGGCGGTTATCAACGTTGATGACGCTTTTGGCCGGCAGCTGGTGAGCCGCAGCCGGGGTCAGGTTGTGACTTACGGCCGGGGCGGCGACTGGCAGTGGCAGATGCAACTGCGCGCCCACGGCGCGGAGGTGGCCTGGCGGACCCCCCACGGTAACTTCACCAGCCATCTGCAGGTGGTTGCTGAATACGCGGTCGCCAACATCACCGCGGCGGCCGCCGCTGCGGTAGCGCTGGGGCATCCGTTCAGCCGGGTGATGGCCGGGCTTGACAAGCTGCGGGGTGTGCCCGGCCGCATGGAGGTGGTGTCCGGCACCGGGCAGCGCGAGCCCATGGTGGTGGTGGACTACGCACACACCCCCGACGCGCTGCAGAAAGTCCTCAGCGCGCTGCGGCACCGCGGCGGGCAGCTTATTTGTGTAGTGGGTTGCGGCGGCGACCGCGATGCAGGCAAACGGCCGATCATGGGACAGGTGGCCGCCCGGTTGGCGGACACATTGTGGCTGACCTCCGACAACCCGCGCAGCGAAGACCCGGCCGCCATCATCCGCGATATGCGCGGCGGTACCGGCAGCGGCAAGGCGCGGGTGTTTGAATGTGTCGACCGCGGTCAGGCGATTGCGGAGGCCATCAGCGCAGCGGCCGCGGGTGATACGGTAGTGATTGCCGGCAAAGGTCACGAAGACTATCAGGAAATCGGCGGCGCGCGGCTGGATTTTGATGACCGCCGGGCCGCCCGGGAAGTTTTGCGGGGGGTGCACTGATGCTGTTGTGGCTGACCGAATTGCTGGCGGAGTATATTCGTGCGTTTGCGGTGTTCCAGTACCTGACCTTCCGCACCATGGTCAGCGTCATGACTGCCTTGTTGATGTCGCTGCTGATCGGACCCTACGTGATTAACAAGCTGGCGGATTTGCAGATCGGTCAGACCGTGCGCGACGACGGTCCGCAATCCCACCTCAGCAAAGCCGGCACCCCCACCATGGGGGGGGCGTTGATTCTGATTGTGATCCTGGTCACGACGCTGTTATGGGGTGACCTGTCTTCCAATCACGTCTGGGTGGTGCTGCTGGTGACCATGGCGTTCGGCGCGGTCGGCTGGGTGGACGACTATCTGAAGATTACCCGCAGGAACAGCGCCGGTTTGTCAGCGCGCTGGAAATACCTGTGGCAGTCGGTGTTCGGCCTGGCGGCGGCGGTGTTTCTGTATACCAACGCGCAGATTCCGGCGGAGACCGACCTGATTGTGCCGTTCTTTAAACAGGTGGCGATTCCCATGGGTATCGGCTTTGTGGTACTCAGTTACCTGATGATTGTCGGCATGAGTAACGCGGTTAACCTCACCGACGGCCTGGACGGCCTGGCGATTCTGCCGACGGTGATGGTGGGTGCGGCGTTGGGTCTCATTGCTTATGTGGCGGGTAACGTGGAGTTTTCCAGTTACCTGCAGATTCCCTATATCCCCGGCGCCGGTGAACTGGCGGTGTTCTGCGGCGCGCTGATTGGCGCGGGTCTGGGTTTCTTATGGTTTAACACTTACCCGGCCCAGGTCTTCATGGGTGACGTGGGAGCGCTGGCCCTGGGCGCGGCGCTGGGTATAGTGGCCATTATCGTGCGCCACGAAATTGTGCTGTTAATCATGGGCGGGCTGTTTGTGCTTGAAACCGCCAGCGTCATTATACAGGTGGCTTCGTTCCGCCTCACCGGCAAGCGCATATTCCGCATGGCACCCATACATCATCACTTTGAGTTGAAAGGCTGGCCGGAGCCCAAGGTGATTGTGCGTTTGTGGATTGTCACCCTGGTGTTGGTCACAATAGGTTTATCTACCCTGAAGCTCAGATGATAGAACGCGGTCAAACAGTTGCCATCATCGGCGCCGGTGTTACCGGGCGTTCAGCGGCGCGCTATGTAGCCCGCCAGGGTGGTGTGCCGGTGGTACTGGATACCCGTGCGGCGCCAGCGGACAACCGCACGGAAGATCTGCCCCGGGGCACCGAGGTGCGTTGGGCGGCGGCGGGTTGGCCCGGCGATATGGATGCGGCGCTGGCGGTGGTCAGCCCGGGTCTGCCGCTGGATGCCTGCCTGCTGCAAGGAGCGCGGGCGGCCGGGGTAACGTTGTATAGCGATATCGACCTGTTTTTTACCGCCGTTGACAAGCCGGTCATCGGCATTACCGGCACCAACGGCAAGAGCACGGTAACCTCGCTGGCCGGGCATCTGTTAAACCGGCTGGGTGTAGACGCCGGCGTCGGCGGCAACCTGGGTGACGCGGCGTTGGACATCATAGCGCCGCACCACGCCTGTTACGTGCTGGAACTGTCCAGTTTTCAATTGGAACGTTCCCGCCAACAGTCTTTTTTCCGTGCTGTGATCCTCAACGTCAGCGAAGATCACCTGGACCACCACGGCGGTCTGGACGCTTACATCGCGGCCAAACAGCGGATCTACGCAAAAGCCCAGGGTTGCGTGGTCAACCGCGCCCAGCCCCACTGCCAGCCCGGGCCAGGCGCCAGCCTGGTCAGCTATGGGCTGGATGCGCCGGACCGGCCGCAGGACTGGGGGGTACGGAAATCCGCGGGGCGGCGTTGGCTGTGCCGCGGAGAGCAGCAGTTGTGTGATCTGCAGACCCTGCCGCTGCAGGGCGGCCACAACGAAGAAAACGTGTTAGCCGCGTGTGCGCTGGTCTACGACCTGGCACAGCCAGGCGCCGCTGCGCTGGCTGATGCGCTGCACAGCTTCAAGGGCTTGCCGCACCGCTTTGCGGTGGTGGGTGAGCATCAGGGGGTGACTTACATCAACGATTCCAAGGCGACCAATCTGGGCGCCACGCTGGCCGCTTTGCAGGGCATGCCGGCGGCCGGGCAGGTGGTGCTGATTGCCGGCGGCGATGCTAAAGGTGTTGATCTTTCCCCCCTGCAGCCGGCCCTGCGGGGCCGCGTCAAACACATGGTGCTGCTTGGACAGGCGGCGGCGCATCTGCAAACCGTGGCGGCGGCCGCGGCAGTGCCCGCGACCCTGGCGGCGACGCTGGCGGAAGCCGTCGGCAGCGCCAGGCGGCAGGCGGTGCACGGGGATGTGGTGCTGCTGTCCCCGGCCTGCTCCAGCCTCGATATGTTTGCCAGCTTTGCACAACGTGGGGAGCAGTTTGCCCAACTGGTGCAGGCGCTGGAGGATGGCGGATGATGGATAACCGTCCGGTACAACTGGGATACCTGATCGGCCCGTGGCTGGCCCTGCTTGCATTCGGCGTGGTCATGGTCGGCTCGGCAGCCACTTCGTTGGGTGAGCAGTACCTGCAGAAACATCTGTTGTATGTAATGCTGGCGCTGCTCGCGTTTGCGCTTACCTTTGCCGTGCCGCCGGTGATGTGGCGGCGCTTTTACCTCGCCGGCTGGGTGCTGGCCCTGCTGATTGCGGTGCTGGTGCTGTTACCCGGCGTCGGGCATGAAGTGAATGGCGCCAAACGCTGGCTGCGCCTGGGCGGCTTTACCCTGCAGGCTGCGGAAGTTGCGAAATTCGGTTTGTGCATTTACCTGGCGGGTTATCTCAGCCGTCAGCACAACAAGCTGATCAGCGATCCGAAGGTGGTATTTGTGCCCCTGGGTATGGTGCTGGCGG
>JANQOA010000141.1 GCA_028279305.1 Pseudomonadales bacterium | reverse complement strand
ACCGTCATACCTTTTATATCGATCCGGACGGCAATATCGCGGCCATCGACCGCACCGTTACCCCGGCCACCTCCGCTGAGGACATGGCCGCCACCCTGGCCAGGTTGGGGGCCGCTGCGGCGCCGGCGGCGGACTAGCGCGGCAGGCAACAGGCCGCAACGGCGGCGGACCAGCGGGCTGCGGACAGCAGCAGACAGCTTGGAGAAAATTGCACCGGAAAGCTAAATAGTGAACCAGTTCGCGGAGGTGTCACACCGTTAACCTAATATCCACTGGGTCGGATGAACCGATTAACAGCAAAGGGAAGTGTGATATGAGCGAACTGCTTAACGATATGGAAGCCGAAGAACTGGAGGAGTTGCTGCAGGAAGAATTCAACCCCGAATTGTTCTACAAAGCCTTAAGCAACGCGTTACAACAACTGGAACGCTACAGCGAAGAAGCCGCTTAGCTTAAGCCCGCAACGAAGCCGGCGGCCGGGGATCAGCCCACCTGGGTGGTGAGCCAGCCGGGAAAGCTGTTCACCGTTTCCTCGGACATGCCCAGCAGGTCCACCAGCACCTCGCCGGCAATGCCGAACCCCACTGCAGCGGTGGCCACCAGCAGGATGATGCGCTGCAGATCTTCGCGGGATTCCACCTCCAGCACCTTCTGGGTGCTGGACAAAAGTTTGGTAAAGAGATCCCGCACCGCAGCCAGATCATGGCCCTCTCTGGCGCCTTCCACCGCACGCCAGGCCAACAGTTTGCCGTGCCCGCCTTCCGACAAGGTGTTAAACACATTCCTGGAAAGCTCCACGGGCGAAACCTTGGCGTCCAGCGCAACCAGCAGATCCTGCACCAGGTCCAGGGTCATCTTCTGCGCCAGCGCGTCGCGCATACCGCCGCTGGAACCAAAGTGATGGATCAGCGTGGCATGGGACAGCCCCGCATCTTCCGCCACCCCGGTAATGTTCAGGCCTTCCAGGCCATATTTGCGCAGGCGCGCGCCTGCGGTTTCAAGAATCAGATTCCTTGATTCATCCGCCGTACGGCGGCGTTTTCCAGCCATAACAAATTCACTCCCGTTGGCACGCGTATTAAAGAGTGACGCGGGCAACAAAGCCAGCAATTTCTTATTGACATCAATGTTGATAAGAGTATCCTACCCCTTATCTACATCAATGTCAGTAACGCTGAGGATATCATGGCAAATCCGCAAAACCGCATGCAACCCATTGTCGCCTGGCGCGCGCTGCGCCGCCTGATCGCCAATCCGGAAGCCACCCATGAGGTATTTAACGTTATCCGGGCTCTTTCCGGTCCGGCCCTGGAGAAAGGCTACCGGCGTTTTGCCGCTACCGAGTACGGCCGCAAGGTGCTGAGGGAAGAGATAGATCTGCTCACCACGCTGCAGGACCGCGAATCCCTGGCCAGCCTGCCCGTTGACAGTCTGGCGCGCCATTATCTTGCCTTTGTCACCAGCGAAAACCTCTCCGCGGACGGCCTGGTGGAAGCCAGCGACAGCGTTGAGTACCCAGATACGGACCCGGGCCTGGCCCGCTTCGGCAACCGCCAGCGGGATATGCACGATCTGTGGCATACCCTCACCCAGTACGGCCGGGACGAACTGGGGGAAGCCTGCCTGCTGGCATTCACCTACGCCCAGACCCGCAACCGCGGTCTTGGCGTGATCTGCCTGGCCGGCTGCGCCGACCTGGCGAAACACTATGGCAACGGGGTGTACAGGGCCGCCTGGGCCGCTTATCAGGACGGCAAACGGGCCGCCTGGCTGCCGGGACAGAACTGGGAATACCTGTTGACGCAACCCATCGACGAAGTGCGTACCTGCCTGGGCATCCGGGCGCCGGAACGTTACACCGGGCTGGTCAACCTGGCTGCGGCCGCCTGAACCGCCTGCCCGCTCAGCGGCGGCTTTGATATCCTAGGCCCTCGTTCAAGGGGGCCTTTTGCAAAACTTTGACTACATAATTGTCGGTGCCGGCACCGCCGGCTGCGTGCTGGCCAACCGTCTTTCCGCCGACCCGCAAAAACGCGTGCTGTTGCTGGAAGCGGGAAAACGGGATAACTATTTCTGGATCGACATTCCCGTCGGTTACCTCTACACCATCGGCAACCCGCGCACCGACTGGTGTTTTACTACTGAACCGGACCCCGGCCTGAACGGCCGCAGCATCGGCTACGCGCGCGGCAAAGTGATTGGCGGCTGCTCGTCCATCAACGCCATGATTTACATGCGCGGCCAGGCCAGCGACTACGACCATTGGGCCCAGTTAGGCAACCGCGGCTGGGGCTGGGACGATGTGCTGCCGCTGTTCAAACGCAGTGAAGACTACCAGCACGGTGCCGACAGGTTTCACGGCGCCGGCGGTGAACTGCGGGTTGAAGAACGCCGGGTTAACTGGGAAATCCTCGATGCCTGGCGTGAGGCCGCCGCAGAATGCGGCATTCCCAAAATCAGCGAATTTAACACCGGTGACAATTTCGGCAACGCCTATTTCCAGATGAATCAGCGCAGCGGCCGCCGCTGGAGCGCAGCCCGGGCATTTCTGGATCCGGCGCAGCAGCGCCCGAATCTGACCGTGGTCACGGAGGCACACACCCTGGCATTGACCCTCGAACACGGCAGCAGCGGCATCCGCGCCGCCGGCGTGCAGGTGCAGACCCCAAGCGGCCGGCAGCAGTGGCAGGCTGAGCGTGAAGTGATCCTCGCAGCGGGCTCCATCGGCTCTCCCCATCTACTGCAGCTTTCCGGCATCGGCGCGCCGGAATTGCTGCAACAGCACGGCATAGCGGTGCAGCACCCGCTGCCCGGCGTCGGCGGCAATCTGCACGATCACCTGCAGATCCGCACTATTTATCAGGTCAGCAATACCGTCACCCTGAACCAGCGGGCGCGCACCCTGTGGGGCAAAATGTCCATGGGGCTGGAATACTTCACCCGCCGTACCGGCCCGCTGACCATGCCCCCTTCACAACTGGGCGCGTTCGCGCGCAGCGACCCGGATCAGCCTTCCGCCAACATCGAATGGCATGTGCAGCCGTTGTCGCTGGAAAAATTCGGCGAACCGCTGCACTCATACAACGCCATCACCCCGAGTGTATGTAACCTGCGCCCCAGCAGCCGCGGCCACGTCCGGTTGAAGAGTGCGGATCCTTTTGACGATCCTGAGATTCGCTTGAATTATCTGTCCAGCGATACTGATCTGCAGGTTGCGGTAGCATCCCTGAAGTTCACCCGCCGCATCATGCAGGCCCGGGCGCTGACGCGTTTTGAGCCGCGGGAGCTGAAACCCGGACCCGAAGTCACCAGTGAGCAGCAATTGCAGGACGCGGCCCGGGACCTGGGCACCACCATCTTTCACCCGGTGGGGACCTGCAAAATGGGCAGCGACACCCAGGCCGTGGTTAACGACCGCCTGCAGGTGCACGGGGTGGCCAACCTGCGGGTGATCGACGCTTCAATCATGCCGCAGATCACGTCCGGCAATACCAACGCGCCCACCGTTATGATTGCGGAACGCGGCGCCGACTGCATCAAACAGGACCACCGCCACAACTAGCGGCGCAGCCCGCTAACTTCAGACACCAGGAAAATACCCATGAAAATAGGCCTGTTCTCCACCTTTATGTCACCCCGCGCGGACCGCATCATGATCCGCGACTTTGCCCAGCGCTGTGAGGGTATGGGTTTTGATTCCCTGTGGATGGGTGAGCATGTGGTGCTGTTTGACGAAACTGAACACCCGTACCCGGGCGCCGCTGACGGCAAGCTGCCGGTTCCCCGCGGCGGCGGTCTGCTGGACACCGTTGCCACCTTCGGCTTTCTGGCCGGGCTGACGGAAAAGCTGCGCTTCGGTACCGGCATCAGCCTGATCTCCCAGCGCAATCCGCTTTATACGGCAAAAGAATTTGCCACCCTGGACTGGCTGACCGGCGGGCGCATGGATTTTGGCGTCGGCGTCGGCTGGTGCAAAGAGGAAGTGCTGGCCAGCGGCTATAGCTGGGAAGACCGCGGTGCCCGCAGCGACGAATTCCTGCAGCTGGTAAAACAGTTATGGACCGAACCCGTCACCGAATTCAACGGCCGGCATTTTCAGGTTGCCGCCTGTCATATGGACCCGAAACCCCTGCAGAAGCCCCATGTGCCCATTATCGTCGGCGGCCATTCAGCCCCGGCACTGCGCCGCGCCGCGCAATACGGCAACGGCTGGTACGGCTTTCAGCTCAGCCCGGAGGCTGCGCGGCCGCTGCTGGAAAGCCTGCGGAACATGCTCAGCGAAGCGGGCCGCAACCCGGCGGAATTTGAACTGATCATCACGCCGGGCAAGGTGGACGCGCAAATAGTTGAGGCGTTTGCCGACCTGGGCGTGCACCGTCTGGTACTGCACCTGGGGTCGCAAAACCCCGCCGCCATTGACGACCGGCTGCGGGAGCTGAGCAGCCTGTTAGGGTAACGCCTGGTATGCCGCTGCGCGCATGTCATCCGACAACGGCAGGGTGGCGCCGAGAAACTGGGTCATGATCACGCCGGACATGCGTTCCGCCGGGTCCACCCAGAAATAGGTGGAGGCTGCACCGGCCCAGCCGAACTCGCCCTCGCCGCTCAGCGCCATCGCCTGCCCCAGGTCCATCATGACCCGGCCGATTAATCCCCAGCCGTAACCGGCGAGCACGTTCGGGCCGATGCTCAGCGGCAGTTGCGCGGCGGGAATTCTATTGCTGCGCAGCAAGCTGAGCATGTTCCGCGACAACAGCACCCGGCCGTCGTCAGCGCGGCCGCTCAATAACATGCGGGCAAACGCCGAATAGTCGGCCAGAGTGGAGTACAGACCGTGGCCGCCGCGTTGAAAATCCGGGTTATCAAGAGGATGCATGTCATCGACGTCCATCGGCTCCAATACCTGGGGAGTGATGTCCAACGCCGGCAGCGCGCGCAGGTCGCCGACCCCGTAAACACTCATCAGCCGTTCACGCTTGTCCGCCGGCACCGTAAAAGCGGTATCCTGCATACCCAGCGGGGCAAATATGTGGATGTGCAGCAACTCCGCCAGGCTGCCGCCGCCGGCGCGTTCACAGACGTGTGCCAGCACGTCGGTGCAGACGCTGTAACGCCAGGCGCTGCCGGGCTGGAAGGCCAGCGGCTGTTCCGCCAGCGCCGCCATCATCGCCGCCAGCGAGCGGCTGCCGTCCGCAATAATCTCCGCTTCCCGGTAATACTGGGAAACGTGGCAGCCCGGAATAAACTCGTAACTGAATCCCGCCCGGTGGGTCAGCAGGTCTTCCACCATCACCGGCCGCAACAACGGCTGTACCTGGCCTTGGGCCGTTAACACCCGCAGCTTGGCGAAGCTGGGGTCAAACTGTTGAACCAGGTCGTACAGGCGCAGTTTGCCCTGTTCGATCAGAATCAGGGCAAGAACCGAGACCACGGGTTTGGTCATGGAGTAGATACGGTACAGGGCGCCGTCCGGGATGGGTCTGGCCGACGCCACATCCGCCACGCCGGCGCGCCCGCTGAGGAATTCCTCGCCGCCCACCTGCACCTGCCACTCAATGCCGGCAAACTTTTTGTCGTCCACGTAGCGGTCCGCCACCGCCTGCATGGGCTGTGTGTTATGCATATTTTTCTCCCCTATAACCCAAGCGCCTGTAACCTAAGCCCCAACCTGTTTGGCCCGGGCATAAGAGTCACGCCCGCGGCAACGTTCCAGCCAGGCCTGTACATTGGGCCACGCGGACAGATCAAATTGCACCATATTCAACAACTCCATGACACCGGCCAGATTCAGATCAGCCAGGCTGAACTGCTCACCCAGCAGATAAGGCTGCCCTGCCAGCGTATCCTCCAGCACCTGCAGCGGCCGGGCCAGCCCTTTGCCGGCGCGGCGCACAACCTCCGCATCCTGTTTTTCCGCAGGCAGGAAAAACTTCTGAATAACAATCTGCATCTGCAGCGGCTCAATTTCGCTGATGCCCCAGATGCTCCATTGCCAGGTGCGGGCTTCCGCCGCCAGCCCGGGCGGCAGCAGGCCGCTGCCGTACTTCTTCGCCAGGTACATATTAATGGCCATGCTTTCAAACAATTTGAGTTCGCCGTCTTCCTGGCTGTCAACCAGTGCCGGGATACGGCCGTTCGGATTAACCGCAAGATATTCCGCTGCCTTCGAGTCTTCGCGGAAAGTGGTCGGCACGTGTTCATAATGCACGCCGATTTCTTCCGCCGCCCAGATCGACCGGAATGCCCTGGATGAACTGATGCCGTGTAACACCGGTTTGCTCATTGTCTGTATCCTGCAAAAAAGGAAGAATTGAACCACAAACGGCAGGCGGCAAGAAACCGCCGCATGGCGGCAGCGCGCAGATTTAAACCACCCGCGGGTGCAAACCTTTTGCCGCGCCGCTGCGACTGTAAGGACAGACACAAAATGACAAAACAACGGCTGCAAGTATGATCACAAGCCAGACAACCCGTTCTGCATACCGCCCGCACGCCATCCTGGTGTGGGGTTTTGTGTTAAGCCTGGGCCTCGGCAGCGCGCAAGCCGCGGTTGAAGTGCGTGAGCCGGGTAACTTTGACCGGGTCAGCTACAGCCTGCCGTATACGGTGGAATTTGTTGCCGCGGATAAAACATTTGTTGAACTGGACGGCAATCAGGACGTTTTCGACAACATCCGCCTGCGCATCAGAGACGGCGAGCTGCGCATCTACGAAGAAGGCGGCTGGTTCAACTGGTTCAGCGGCGGCGACGACGTGGTTGTTACCGTCGGCTACGTAACCCTGGACGGCATCAGCATTACCGGCAGCGGGGACGCTTTTGCCGGCGAAATTGACGGTGATGAGTTCAAGCTGACCCTGTCCGGCTCTGGCAAGCTGGAAAGCGACCTGCTGAGCGCCAACGATCTGCTTGTGCTGGTCACCGGTTCCGGGCAGGTGCGCCTGCACGACGTTGATATTGACACCCTGAACTGCCGCTTAACCGGCAGCGGTGACGTGCGCGTCAGCGGCACCACCAACACCCAGGACATTGTTGTCACCGGCAGCGGCAACTTCCGTGCCGGCGACCTGCGCGCTCAGGAAACCCAGGCAAAAATCCAGGGTTCCGGAGATGCGGAAATCTGGACCGAGTTGACGCTCTCCGCATCGGTCATGGGCTCCGGCAACCTCAACTACTTCGGCCAGCCCAGGGTCGAAAAAAGTGTCCTGGGTTCCGGCCGGGTGCAACAGCAGCGCCGCCCCTGATGCCGCTCAGCCGCGGCTGTCTACCAGCGCCTGATACACCAGCGCCTTAAACTGCCTGGCCAGGTTGGTATGGTGGGGAATACTCTGCACCATAAACAAACCAATCATGTTCTCCGCCGGATCCACCCAGAAACGGGTGCCCGCGGCTCCGCCCCAACTGTACTCGCCCACCGAACCCACTTCACCGGCGGTACCCGGGTCCAGCACCACCGCAAATCCCAGACCGAAACCCACGCCGGGGCGATTGAGACTGGGGGTGATGGGACCCAGGTGGTTGGCGGTCATCAGCGCCACGGTGGTCGGCGACAGGATGCGCACGCCGTCCAGCTGGCCGCCGTTGAGCAGCGCCTGGCTGAAGCGCAGATAGTCCCGGGCTGTTGACAATAACCCTCCGCCGCCGCTGACAAAACGGGCGTCCGGCTGAAAACCGGCATCCACCAGGGGCGGCGCCACTTCCAGCGCCGAACCCGTCGGCCGTTCCAGAAAGCCGAACTCGCCAATGCCTTCCGGCACGTATATCTGGGCCAGGCGGTGTTGTCTGGCGGGATCGATGAAGAAGCCGGTATCGCGCATATCCAACGGCGTAAATATGCGTTCCTGCAGGAACTGCGCAAAACTCATGCCGCTGACCGCTTCCACCAGCCGCCCCTGAATATCCACCGACACGCTGTAATGCCAGCGGCTGCCCGGATCGTATTGCAACGGCAGCCCGCCGAGGCGCTGCACAAATTCTTCCAGACTCAGATGTGGCGCCAGCAGTTCAGCCTTGCGGTAGGCCACGTCCACTTCAGTCAGTCCAAAAACGCCATAGGTAAAGCCGGCGGTGTGGGTCAACAAATCCCTTACCGTGGGCTGGCGCAGGGCCGCGCGTTGGGGGCCCATGCCGTCGTTTGCGTCCTGCCCGGCGGTTGATTGCGGGCCGGTTTCCGGCTGTTCCGGGCGGCTGACAATACCGTCGGACACCGTACCCGCGGCACCGGCCGTGGCGGTAGCCACCTGCAGGTTGGCCAGTGCCGGCAGGTATTTGGCCACCGGGTCGTCCAGCAGCAGTTTGCCGTCTTCGTACAACATCATAACCGCCACTGAGGTGACCGGTTTGGTCATGGAGTAGATACGGAAAATGGCATCGTCCGCCATCACCCGGCCGCTTTCCCGGTCCGCCAGCCCATAACTCTGGCGGTAAATCACTTTGCCGTCCCGGGCCACCAGCCCCATGCCGCCAATCATGGTGCCGTCCGCCACCCGCGCCGCCATGTGGGTGCTGAGCTTCTGCAGCCGCTCAGCGGAAAAGCCGTGCCGGGCCGGACTGGCGGAGGGGATTTCCCGGGCCGCGGCGGCGCCGGCCGCGGTACAGCACAGCAGCGCAAGCCAGGTTGTTTGGATCAGTTTGTGTTTCAGCATGACGGGTACTTCTTTTTTGGGGACTGTTTTTGCCGACTACTTTATTGCCGACTACTTTTTTTGGCAGCAGCGCAAGTTGGCAGCAGCGCAAGGTGCGCCATGCTAGAGGAAGCTGCAGCCAAGCTCAATTCCCCCATCAGCCATTCATCATTCGCTTTTCTTTCACCCGCTTTTCTTTTCCCGCCAAGCTGCCTAACATCGGAGGCAAGACATTTTATTTATATAAAGGGAAGGGAGATTATGGCTATATCAGCGTCCAGCACCGACGAGTTGCTAGTAGAACAGGATGGTTACGTGGTAACCATTACCCTGAACCGGCCGGAGCGGCTGAACGCGATCAGCCGCGCCATGCTGGATGAACTTTCAGCCAAGATGGTGGAAGCCGACAAAGACCCGGAAGTGCGTTGCATTATTCTCACCGGCGCCGGCCGCGGCTTCTGCAGCGGCCTGGACCTGATCGACACCAGCGACCGCATGGATCAGGGCAGCGGGGTCAGCGGCGGCTCCAACCGTCCGCGCCAGCTATTTGACCTGCGCGATGCGCCCATCAACGTGATGTGGCACACCGACACCCCCATTATCTGCGCCATTAACGGCGCTGCCGCCGGTTACGGCATGGATATGACCCTGTTGTGCGACATGCGCATCATGGCGGACAACGCCAAACTGGCAGCGGTCACCGCAAAACGCAACGTGGTGCCTGAAAGCGGCGGCACCTGGCTGCTGCCGAGGCTGGTGGGCTGGGCCAAAGCGGCTGAACTCTATTACCGGGGCCGCACCATCGGCGCCGAGGAAGCGCTGGAAATCGGCGTGGTTAACGAGGTGGTGGATAAAGACGAGTTGATGAATACCGCGCGCCAGTGGGCTGAAGAAGTGGCTGAAAATGCCCCCATGGCGGTGCGCACCACCAAACGCATGATGCGCATGGGCCTGGAAGAGTCTTACGACACCGCCGTGGACCACTTGATGGTGCACCTCACCGGCCTGTTCCAGAGTGAAGATTTCCAGGAAGGGCTGAAAGCGTTTATGGAAAAACGCAAACCCAACTTCACCGGCCGCTAAACACCATCGGGATCAGGTCAGGCCCATAAACCGCTGCGGGTTGGCCACCACCACCTGCTGTTGCACGTCAGCGCCGGTGGCCGCCGCCGCGGCGCTGAAGGTCTCCGCCGCTTCGGTATAAGCGCCCGGATAGGTGGAATCAAAATGCGGGTAGTCACTGCCCCACAGCACGCAGTGCCCGAGCTGTTTTTCCACCAGCCATTGCAGACCGCGGGCTTCGTCCGCCTCCATGGAGACAAAACACTGGCTGGCAAAAATTTCGCTGGGCCGGCGTTTCAGCCAGGGGGTGTGATGACCCATGACCTCAAAGTGCTCGTCCAGGCGGTCCAGCCAGTAGGGAATCCAGCCCAGACCGCTTTCGAAAAAACCCACCCGCAGTTGCGGAAAACGGTCCAGGACGCCGCCGGCAATCAGATCCATGACCACCGCCATCTGGCCGAACGGGTGCGCCACCATGTGATCGTAAAATACGTTGCCCTGGTAGCGGCCGGTGGAAAATCCCGCCATGCGTGAGCCGAAACTGCCGTGAATACCCACCGCCAGATCGTCAGCTACCGCCTGCTGCCAGAGCGGGTCACAG
Organism: Pseudomonadales bacterium; assembly: GCA_028279305.1. Taxonomy (GTDB): domain Bacteria; phylum Pseudomonadota; class Gammaproteobacteria; order Pseudomonadales; family Azotimanducaceae; genus UBA4421. The sequence goes on along the minus strand of JANQOA010000141.1, from coordinate 4,645 downwards.
CGTTCGTCGTATAGCGCCAGCCCGCCGAAGCGCTCCGGCCGGGAGATCAGCCCGCGCAGCCCCAGCGACGCCAGGCGGCCGGCTTCAGCCACCGCCAGATCTATGTCCTGCAACGGCACTATGCCCATGCCGAACAGGCGGTCCGGCGCGTGTTTGCAGAAGTCGCTCATCCAGTTGTTGTAAGCACGGCAGGTCTCCGCTGCCACCGCCGGGTCTTTAACGTCGCCCCACAACAAATGTATGGACGGAAAAAACAGGGCCTGCTGAATGCCTTCCTCATCCATTACCTGCAGGCGCGCCGCGGGGTCGTGACTGCCGGGCAGAATGTCCGCCCAGGTGAGCTCCCGCCCCGGCGCCATGCCGCCCGGGATGCAGGCACCGGCGGGGCTGGCGCCGCCGCCCGGATGGCGGAATTCGCCTTCGATAAATACCCCGCTGACGCCATCGATGGTGCGCACCTGCAACACCTGGTCGCGGAATCTGGTGCTGGTGTATTCAGTCCAGACCAGCTCCGGCTCGCAAATGTGCCCATCCGCGTCGATCACTGTTGTGGCCATGTCTCCCCCCTATGTGGTTTAAAGCGTGGTCTGTCTCTGCTTTCCCCCGGTCAGCTTTTGGCGTCCTCCCGGATCACTTTGGCGCCCTCCGGGTCCACCGGGATGCCGTGCACAATGCGCGCGTTGGCATGCCCCAACTGTTGCAGCGACATTGCTGACTGCAACGCGGACCAGATACCCTGGGCGTCCTGCGCCTGGTTGACGCTCTGTTTGGCCAGACGCAGGCCCATGCTGGGGCGCTGGGCAATGCGGTCGGCCATCTGCTGGGTAAAATCGGCCAGTTCATCCGCGGCCACCACATGGTTCACCATGCCGCAGGCGCGTGCCTCTACCGCGGACATGACGCCGCCGGTAAACAGCAGCTCCTTGGCTTTACGCACGCCAAACTCCCAGGGGTGGCCAAAATACTCCACCCCGTTAACCCCGAACGCCACCACCGGATCCGAAAAGGTGGCGTCGTCGCTGGCAATGATGATGTCACATACCCAAACCAGCATCAGCCCGGCGGCAATCACCTTGCCCTGCACCTGGGCCACGGTGGGTTTGGGGAAGTTGCGCCAGCGCCAGCACAACCCCAGATACATTTCCTCTTCAAACGCCTGGTGGCCCTCCTGCCCGGGCTTGTCAAAACCGCCCCAGTTGCTGACCTGCTCAAACTCCGTCATCGGCGTGCGGTCGCGCATGTCGTGGCCGGAAGAGAAATGCGGCCCGTTAGCCGCCAGGACCACCACCTTAACGTCGTTGTCGCGGCCGGCCTCATCAAAGGCGCTGTTCAACTCGTACAACATCTTCTTGTCCTGGGCATTACGCGTATCAGGCCGGTTTAACGTAATCCTCAACACACCGTTATCGCGTTTTTCATACTCGATTGACGAAAACTCTGCCATCAGCGCCCCTTGCCATTACAATGTTGTGTTTAACAGCTTAACAATATCAGCCTGAAGAGAGTATATGGCTTTGGATCAGACTCGCCGGCGCAGCCTCGGCTGGCGCTGGTACGCCGCCGCGTTGTTGTTCCTGTGCGGTTTTATCGGCCTGCTGTCGGGCACCGGCGTCAGTGAACGCCCGTACGTGCCGGATGCCACCTGGCTGACCAAGGCGTACTACGCCCTCGGCCTGTTTGTAGTGGGCGGCCTGGATCTGGGCACGCCGGTGGGCGGGCCCTGGTGGGGGCGCACGCTGTTGTGGACGGGCTATTTCGGCGCCCCGCTGCTGACCGCGTCAGCGGTTATGGAAGCCATCATTCAGGTGCTGGCGCCGGGCCGCTGGCAGCTGCGGCGCATCCGCGACCATGTGATTGTGTTCGGCTCCGGCCGCCTGACCCTCAGTTACCTGCGCCTGCTGCGCAAGCACTCGCCGAAAACCCGGGTGGTGGTGGTGGACTCGCAGTTCGACTCGGTGCGCAGCCAGGAGCTGCAATTCAAGTATCAGGCCAACGTAATTGTTGGCGACCTGACCCATGAATATCTGCTGCGCCGGCTGCGCCTTCATCGGGCGCGGCGGGTGCTGCTGCTGGGGGACAACGACTTCCAGGCTTTTGAGGCCGCCACCCGCATTCTGGAACTGGCACCGCGCCTGCACGGACGGGTGATCCTGCACTCCCACAATCTGCGCCTCATGCGTTCGGTGCAGGACAGCCAGTTGGCCAGCCAACTGGAGATTTTCAACTCTTACAACCTGGCCGCCGGCGGCCTGGTGCGCACGGAACTGATCCAGCACTTCAAGCAGACCGCGGTACGCGACGTGGTGGTGATGGCGGGCTTCGGGCGTTTCGGCCAATCCGTGCTGGAGGAATTACACGCCGTGGCCGCGGAAGAAATAGAAGAAGTGGCGGTGGTAGACCGTGACGCTGACCGCCGGGTGCTGGTGGTGGATGAACAACAGCGTATCGTCAGCAACTATAAGCGCACCGTGTTCCAGGGTGATATCTCCCACCCTGATGTCTGGCGCCAACTGACGTCCGCCATCAATCTGGGTAAAGACCAGCCTACCGTGGTGCTGGGCACCGGTGAGGAACAGAACAATCTGCGCACCGCTCTGTGGGTAAAGCAGAAGTATCCCAACGCGCTGATATTTGTCCGCACCAACGACGTTTCAGAGTTTGCCCTGGCGGTGGGGGGTGAACACGGTATTAAGAACATCAGTATCACTCAGCTCGTTGAAGATCATTTGCCGCGGCAGTGGCTGACTTGATTGGGGGTTTGGGTAGTGGCTCAGCGCTGGAAGAAGTGGCCCCGTTTGTGCCAGTAACAGTCGCCAGGACGCGTGGGCCAAACTAGGAAATTCATGCGCGCGCATTGAATACAATTGAAAATAAAGTTCTAACGTTCCCGGTTCTTCAAAATGTTCATTTCTAATACATGAGTCCTATCCAGCTTGACTTTTTTCGCGTAACGTTCAATGAGTTCTGGTGGTAATGGAAGTAATTGACCATCTGTGAAGAGTTGGTTTATTTCTTTCAATGTTGCCTGTATCCGCGCTGCCCGCTGAGCATCTCCAGGGTGTGTATTCCAATACTGGAAAGCCATGTTCCTCTTTTTCTTTTGATTGGTGGATATGGGATCTCGCTTATGTAAAGCACCCATTTCAATAAACGCACTCCCGGTGAAATCGTATCCGCTCCGCCAAGCCAGATAAGCACCGATATAATCAGCCTCATACTCTTGACCTTTGCTGAATGAGTACCATCCTGCGATATATCCAGATCGTATAGAGTCTTGAATCATTTCTTGGTTGCGTCGTTGGATAGCTTGTCTTTCTGCTTCTGAAGAGTAGTAACTACTGTTCGATGCCGCTGCAATTACCGCCAACCCTCCCATTAGTGCGCCACCAAGTTTTGCGTGTTTCAGGTTTTCTTCTAAATGATTAGCTGCAAGATGAGCGAATTCATGCCCGATAATCATTGCGATTTCTTCGGGCTGATCGGCAAGCAACTGAATTATTCCACGCGTCATTCCTACCACCAACTTATCATTTCTGTTAGAGGCGTATGCATTAATACGAGTGGTATCTTCGACCTCGAACTTCACGGGTGAACACTTCGTCGCTTCACCGATCATCCGACACACATTCACTGCATCGGACATGATTTTGTCGAATATGGGACGTGCCTTATTCTCTGCTTCCGTATGGGTCAAACTGGTATAGTGCGGGATGATTGTCTTTATGGTTTCCTTAAATACCTTAACTTCACTGCGGGAAACATCCGGGGACTTATAAATCGGAGCGGCGCAGCCATACAGAGTGACTGTGCAGATCATGATATGGATAGCCTTATTGCTGTTCATTACTTTCTATTGAGGCTAAATCCATCAGCTATACGATGATCAATTCGATTCCTTCTATTTACCATAAAAGGTAAACCAAAAATCTCAACGGAATCGCAACGACGGCTATTACATTTACGCAATGCATCCGCGCACAACCTAGTGCGTTTAGACGCAACTCCATCCCCGGACCCTAAAAAAAGAAAAACTTAAACCGGCCTGCTGCCAACTTCTGCGCGATAGCTAAAAATTCCAACACGTGCTAAATTTGGCCGTAATGGGAACAAGCGGGGAATCCAGGGCCATCTGATGATTGTCGGCATACATCACGTAGCGGTCGGCGTGCCTGATTTTGAGGCAGGGCTGGCTTTTTACCGGGACGTGCTCGGCTTCGAGCAGGTTGAACGCACCTCTTTCAGCGGCGCCAATCCGCCGGTGGAGGCCGCCATCGGCATCCGCGAGCCGGCTGCGCAGATGGCCATGCTGCGCGGCGGCAACGCGTACATTGAGTTGTGGCAATACGAATCCCCGCCGCCCCGGGACCTCAGCGCTGATCCCAACGATTTCGGCTATCCGCACTTTGCCCTGGAAGTGAAAGACATCAAAGCCGAGCACGCGCGGCTGACCGCTGCCGGCATGACCTTTGTCGGCGAGCCGGTGGAGTTCGGCGACAGCGCCGCGGTATACGGCCGCGATCCGTTCGGCAACGTGATTGAAATCTACGAAATCCGCGACCCCCAGCGCGCGCAGATTGCCAACACCCCGCTGCTGGCGGCACCCGGCGGAGACGCTTAAGTCATGAGTGAAACCGGCAGGGTGCCC
>JANQOA010000116.1 GCA_028279305.1 Pseudomonadales bacterium | reverse complement strand
TTCTGCTGAACCTGATGATAAACGCCGCCATCCGGCATGGCGTCCGCGGCGTTTATCATCAGGTTCAGCAGCACCTGCTCCAGTTGTACCACGTCGCCGCTGGTATACAACTGGGGTGCCCGGGGGCAGGGCTGGAACGTCAAGCGGATGTCTTCGCGCAGCAGACCGTCAGTCAGCGCTTGGACGTTAGCCAGCAGCTGCGCGGTGCTCACCGGCTGCAGCTTCAGCTGTTGTTTGCCGCCGAAGGCCATCAGATTGCGGGTCAGGCTGTGAGCGCGGGTGCCGGCGTCAGCTATCAGTTTCAACATGCGTGCTTCCGCGGCATCCCGGTCATGAGATAGCTGCAGGGTTTCCACCGCGCCGGAAATTACCGTCAGCAGATTGTTGAAGTCGTGGGCGATACCGCCGGCCAGGCGTCCCAACGACTCCATTTTCTGTGCGTGCACCAGCGCGTTTTCCGCCAGACACTTTTGATGATTGGTTAACGCGATGGTGGCCAGGTCCGCCAGGGTGGCGACAAAGGCGGCTTCTTCCACCCGCCATTTGCGCTGGGTGTGCTGCTGCACAAGGCACAGAACCCCCACCACGCGCCCATCCTGGCGGATCGGCGCGTGCAGGACGGACTTGATGTCCAGGGTCCGCAGATAGCGGTCGTGTACAACGCGGGTACGCGGGTCGGCGGCTGCATCGCTGGCCAGGATGACACGTTCGGAATTCAGCGCCTGTATATACTCCGGCATGTTGTCAGTGGACAACCGGGCACCGCGCACGTGGACGTTGTCACGCGGGTTGTAGTCATCCAGGCACTCCAGCATTTGCTGGGAATGGTCCTGGAACATCCAGATGTAGGCGCGGGAAGTGTTCAGCATCTGTGCCGCGCGTTCGGTGATGCTGCCGTAGACGGCCTGCAGTTCAGTTTGAGTGGCGGTAGGCATGTGCGCCAGTTCAGCCACAACCTGGCCGTAGTCCAGCCGTTCGCTGAGGCGCTCGGTGAGCAGTGCGCTGACGTGGGGCGCGAGGATGTCGGCAACCATATCCAGGCAGCGGCGGCCGCGCTCCGGGATGCCGTTGAGCCGCGTGTTATGTCCGGTCAGCACGCCAACCACTTCACCGCGGTGGATCAGGGGCGCGGCATATTCGCTGGCCGCGCCGGAATGAAACTCAGTGCCGTCGGTAAAACCGTTAGGGGCGGGCTCCGCTGTAGTCCGGCAGCGCTGGTCGCGGCTGGTATCCGGGCTGTACAGGGATTCACGCCTGAGTGCCGCATGACCGGCCAGCCCCTGCCCCATGGCCATTGCCGGTTGGTTGTGGGGGCCGGCAACGCGTACCAGCAGGTTGGCGGCACGGGTATACAACACGCAGTCCTGCAACCCGCAGCTGCGGTCCAGCCAGTCGGTGATCAGTGAGCTCAGCCTGTCCAGGTCTGTAATCTCACTCAGGTTTGCAGTCAGAACCTGGAGATTGTCCAGGTCGCGCCTCTCCATTTGCGTGGGTGTCATGGCGCTAGTGTAACTCTATCTGCCCGGGAAATAAGCTAATATACTCTGCTAACCGGGAATGCATGGGATAAACATGGCTGAGCAAAGCGGCGCACATGGGGATCACTTAAAACAGCGGGCGGCGGCATCGGAAAACTGGCAATCGTCGCGGCGCCTGCGCATTCCGGTGGATCCGGATCTGGATCCCTACGACATTCCTATTGAAGAACTGAATGTGGCTAATCCGGAATTGTTCCGCGCCCAGTTGCAGTACCCGTACTTCAAACGCCTGCGGGACGAAGCGCCGGTGCACTACTGCGCGCACAGCCAGTACGGGCCGTACTGGTCCATCACCCGCTACAACGACATTATGGCGGTGGACAAGAATCATCAGGTGTTTTCGTCATCATTTGAACTGGGCGGCGTGACCATCACCGGTACCCCCAATTCCAGCAACGAAATCCCCAATTTCATTTCCATGGACCCGCCGGACCACCAGCCGCAGCGCAGAGCCGTAGCGCCGGGGCTGGCGCCGACGCGGCTGGCGGTGCTGGAGCGTTTGATTCGCGAGCGGGCAGTGGACATTCTCGAAGGTTTGCCGAAGAACGAAACTTTTGACTGGGTGCCGCGTGTTTCGGTTGAGCTGACCGGGCGGATGCTGGCAACGCTGTTTGACGTGCCGCAACAGGACCGTCATCTGCTGATCAAGTGGTCGAATGCCATCAGCAACGCGGATGATCCGGAATACGCTTCCAGTGCGGCGGAGTTCTACCGCACCCTGGCGGAAGTCAGCGAATACTTCCAGGCGCTCTGGCAGGAGCGCAAGTCGCGTAAAGAACCCGGCGACGATCTGCTGTCCATGCTTGCCTGGGGCCCGCATACCCGGGATATGAACGCCAAACAACTGCTCGGCAATATGGTGCTGTTAATGGTGGGGGGCAACGATACCACCCGCAATTCGATTTCCGGGGGCCTGCTGGCCCTGAACGAATTCCCCGGGCAGTACGCGAAGCTGCGTGAGGACCCGCAGCTGATCAACACCATGGTGCCGGAGATTATCCGTTGGCAGACACCGCTGGTGGCGATGCGCCGCACCGCCGTGCAGGACTTTGTTATGCACAGCGAGCAGATTCACAAGGGGGACATGGTCATCATGTGGTACTTGTCCGGCAACCGCGACCCGCGTGTTATCGAACAGCCGGATGAGTTTATCATCGACCGCAAACGGCCGCGGGAACACCTGTCGTTCGGCTACGGCATTCACCGTTGCCTGGGCAACCGGCTGGCGGAAATGCAGTTGCGGGTGTTATGGCAGGAAATTATGCAGCGCTACCCGCATATAGAAGTGGTAGGTGACGCGGTTCGCGCCAGTTCCACGGTGTTCCATGCCATCCAGTCAATGCCGGTGCGCATCGCCGCCTGACTGTGCGCCCGGGCTGCTGAGGCAGCCCGGATTCAGCTCACGCCCGGATCAAGCCGCGCGTTCAACCAGGGTGCCGGTACCCAGACCACCGCCGCAGCACATGGAGATCAGTCCGTAGCGGCCGCCGCTGCGCGCCAGTTCGTGTACCGCCTTGGTGATGAGAAAACAACCGGTGGCGCCCAGCGGGTGGCCGAGGGATATGGCGCCGCCGTTGGGGTTCACCCTGGCCATGTCAGCCCCCACGGTTTTTGCCCAGCTCAGGACCACCGAGGCGAATGCTTCGTTGACCTCAAAGACGTCGATGTCGTCGATGTTCAGGCCGCTGTCTTTCAACAGCTTTTCGGTGGCCGGAATCGGGCCTTCCAGCATCAGCACCGGGTCGCAGCCCACCAGGGCGGAGGACTTGATGGTGGCCAGGGGTTTCAGCCCCAGTTGTTTGGCTTTATCCGCACTCATCATCAGCACCACCGCGGCACCGTCAGCAATCTGGGAGGAGGTTCCGGCGGTGTGGATGCCGTCTTCCCGGGCCACGGGCTTTAAGCCGGCCAGGGCTTCCAGGCTGGTGTCGCGGGGAATCTCGTCTTTGCTGACGAGGATGGTCTCACCGGTCTTTTCGAAATTCTCATCCATGACCGGCGCTTCCACCGGGATGATCTGGTTGTCGAAATAACCGTTGTCCACCGCCACCCGGGCGCGTTCCTGGGATTGCAGGCCGAACGCATCCGCGTCGCCCCGGGTGATCTGGTATTTCTCCGCCACCCGTTCAGCGCCTTCAAACTGGCTGGTGAACTCGTGTTGTTCAAAGTAGCTCTTGGAGATGGGTTTGCCCATGCGTTTGTCTTTGCCCACCGCGTCGCTGCCGATGGGCAGGCGGGTCATATTCTCCACGCCGCAGGCCATGACCACGTCCGCATGCCCCGAGGCGATAATGCTGTGCGCCAGGGTACTGGACTGCTGAGACGAACCGCATTGGGAATCGATGGTAATACAGGGGGTTTCGATGGCGCCGCCGTGGGCCAGCCAGGCGGTGCGGGTCACGTTCATACCCTGGGCCGCAACCTTGTTGATGCAGCCGCCCACCACCTGGTCCACCACACTGGATTCCAGACCGTTGCGCTGCAGGGTTTTCATCATCACCTGGCCCAGCACATCGGTCGGATGCGCGCCGCCCAGGCTGCCGTTCTTTTTGCCTACCGGTGAGCGTGCGGCATCAACAATCACTACTTCGGTCATCTTGCATTCCCCTCTGGTTGCCGGGCCGCGGGCGGGCCCCATGTTATTGAAGTTATTGATCTGCTTGAAGTTCAGGGCGCGAAGTATATGACAGGCGCGGGATTGCTGGTAGGGTGCGCAGAGTCATCATCCGGTACCGCAGGCCAGCCTAGTGAACGAACCCAGAGCCGCCGCTCGAACCTACTGCAGCGAGCAGGCCCTGCAGCAGCAGGCACCCCTGTACGGCAGCGCCGTGCAGGTGGAACTATGGCTGCTGGTGGAGTATCCGCGGCCGTGGAAACCCAAGGCACTGCAGGACAACGAATTTTCCGCTGCCATTAACAGCCATCTGCAGCAGCTGCCGGATGAGGTGGCGCAGCTGTGCGGCCTCCGCCTGCGCGTACAGTTTGTCAAGAATGCCGGCTCCGCGGACATGCGCCGGCCGCGGGTCATGCTGGCCGGCGGCAACGGCACCTTAACCGGCACCAGCCTGGACAATTATGATGCCTTGCTGGACCTGCGGGCGGAGGATCTGGCGCGGCAAACGCTGCCGGGTGCGGATCAGCTTGCGCAGGGTATCTACCTGGTGTGCACCAACGGCCAGCGCGACTTGTGCTGCGCCCGGTTTGGACTGCCGCTGTACGAGCGCCTGCGTATGGATCTGGGCGAGCGGGTCTGGCAGACCACACATATCGGCGGGCACCGGTATGCGCCCAATCTGGTGTGTCTGCCGTCCGGGCTGGTTTATGGATTTGTGCAACCCGAACAGGCGCCGGCGCTGGTCAGCGAGCTGGACGCCGGGCGTCTGGACCTGCAGCACCTGCGCGGCCGGGCGGCGCTGCCGCCGGCGGCTCAGGCGGCGGAATATTTTCTGCGCCGGGCCCGGCAGGACCGGCAGCTGAGCAGTTTGACGCTGGCGGCAGTGGAAGGCACGGATGCTGAACTGCTGAGCATCAGGTTGAAGCTGGCGGGCTGCGACTATCGGGTGCGCCTGCGCCGCGGTGTCAGCGAACCGGTGATGGCGAGCTGCACCGGGGAACCCAAACCGGTGGAACAGTTTTCGCTGGTGGACATTAATCAACAATAAACGCGGCGGCTGCCGCCATAGGGGGACAAGTGGATTTAGCCGGTAAAAAGGCATTGGTATTCGGCGGTACATCCGGTATCGGCCTGGCGGCAACGCTGAAGTTGCGCGACGCGGGGGCGGAAGTGGTTGCCGTCAGCCGGGACCCGTCCAAAGCGGGTGACATCCAGGGTGTGGCGCTGGCCGCGTGTGATGTGCGTGACCGCGAGGCCCTGGCGGCACTGTTCGCAGCCCAGGCGCCATTCGATATTCTCATCAGCGCGGCCACCGGCGGCACCCGCGCCGCCGGGCCGTTTCTGGAGATGGATCTGGATGCATACCAGGCCTCTTTCGATAAATTATGGGGTTATACCAATGTGGTGCGTCTGGGCGCGGAACACCTCAACGAGGACGGTAACATTGTGCTGGTCAGCGGCTCCCCCGCGCGCAAGGCTAAACCCGGTCAATCCGCGCTGGCGTCGGTGGGTGGCGCGGTGGAGCAGTTTGTGCGCGCCGCCGCGGTTGAGATTGCGCCGCTGCGTATCAATGTGGTGTCTCCCGGGGTGATTGATACGCCGATGTTCGGTCCCGATGCTGAGCAGCGTAACAAGATGTTATCCGGCGCCACGGCAAAACATCTCATTCCCCGTCCGGGCAGCGCTGAGGAGGTGGCGGACGGCATTCTGTTTGTGGCGGCCAACGGCTACGTTACCGGCACCACGGTGGATGTCGACGGCGGCTGGCTGCTGAGCTGAAATCAGCCGGCGCTGAGGAAATAACCGGTCAGCTGGTGGCCGATGAGGAGAAATCCGCAGGCCATAATCAGGCTGTTGGCGGCCAGCGCGGTTTGTTGAAAGCGGGGACTCAGGCGCCACAGGTTCATCACC
>JANQOA010000107.1 GCA_028279305.1 Pseudomonadales bacterium | reverse complement strand
GTCTGCTGGAAAGCGGTTTGCAGAGTGAGTCGCCGCCGGCAGGATTGGCAAACGTGCTGCAACTGGTCGCGGATTCCGCGGCGCGCCGGGCGGCTGGCGAAAACGCGCATATCTCCTGGACGGACGAGTTGTTTGCCGGTGACAGCCTGCGTTACCAACTGGTGTACCTGAAACCTCAGTTGCGCGGGGCGGCGCCGCTAAGTGACGCGGAACTGGTGGGCCGGCTGCGCGGGCTGCTCGAGGGCCTGGCGCTGCCGGCCGCGGTGTCGGTCAGCCTGACCGGTGAGATCCCCCTGCAGCACGAGGAAATCGAGGCCGCTGTGGGCGGCGTCACCGTGGCCGGCTGGTTGTCCCTGGCGTTGTTGTTTGTGGTCCTGCTGGTAGGCGTGCGCTCCGGTAAAATCATTGCCGCCACCTTTCTGATGCTGGCTGTCGGCATTATCTGGACGTCTGCTTATGCCATGCTGGCGGTGGGTGAGTACAACACGCTGTCGCTGGTATTTATTGTCATGTTTTTTGGCCTCGGCGTGGACTTTGCCCTGCATTTCTCGCTGCGTTACCAGGAGGCGGTTAACCGCGGGGTGCGCAACGTTACGGCAGCGCTGGCGCAAAGTACCGCCAGCGTCGGCCGCGCTATTTCCCTGTGTACGCTGACCACGGCCATCGGCTTTCTCGGCTTCTGGCCCACGGCTTATGAAGGGCTGGCGGATCTGGGCGTGATCAGCGCCGGCGGCATGGTAGTTGCGTGGTTTCTCACTTTCACATTTCTGCCGGCGTTTTATGCCGTGGCGGGGGCGCCGCGCGCGCATCAGATGGACTTACCCACCAGCGACCGGGTTGTATCCGGGTTGCGCAAACGGCGCGGTTGGGTGGTCGGCGTGGTGGCGCTGGGCGGCACGCTGGCGGCCCTGGTGGCCTCCAAGTCAAATTTTGACTACTCGGTGCTGGCGCTCAAAGACCCGCGGTCAGAATCCATGCTGGCACTGCGGGAATTGCAGCGCGAGGGCCTGACCACGGACTACCAGTTGTTTGTGGTCACACCCGGGGCCATGGACTTCAGTACCGCTGCTGCCTTGCCCGTGGTGGAAGAGGTGCGTACACCGGCTGCACTGGTGCCTGACGCCCAGCAGGACAAGCTGTTTGTGCTGGAAGACCTGCAGAACCTGCTGTTCAGCGCGCTGCATCCCGCACGCGCGCGGCCGGCACCCCGGGCCGTGGAGCTGCGCGCGGCGATAAACAGCCTTGCCGCCAGCCTGGCGGACGCACCGGCGGCGCTGGATCCGCAGCTCGCCGCCGGCTTGAGCCGGGATCTACATGCCGTCGCGGATGCGGATGATCCCGCGTTGCTGGCTTGGCAGAGCGAGGTAACAGCCAATCTATTGCGCGAACTGCAGTGGCTGCGGCGCGCGTTGCATGTCTCGGCGATTGAATTTGACGATTTGCCGGCGGTTGTGCGCAACCGGGTGGTTAATGCCGACGGTGAACAGCTGAGCATGATTCTGCCCAGCCAGGACATTGCCCGGGTCGACGCGCTGTCTGCATTTATCAACAGCGTGCGGGCTGAGGTGCCCACCGCAACCGGGCGTCCGGTAATCGAATGGGGTGTGGGCCAGATTGTCATAAACGCGTTCCGGGAAGCGCTGTTGTTTGCCGTGGTGGGTATCGGTCTGGTGCTGTTGCTGACGTTGCGCAGGCTGTCTTCGGTGACGATGATACTTCTGCCGCTGGCGTTAACCGCGGTGTGCGCATTTGCCGTGGGGGTGCTGCTGGAACAGCCGGTTAACATGGCTAACATTCTGGTGCTGCCGCTGATATTCGGGCTTGGCGTTGATAACGGTATCCATGTTGTAGACCGCTACCTGGGAGAAGGGGATGTTGACCACCTGATGCATTCCAGTACCCCCCGCGCGGTCATGCTGTCCACCTTGACCACCATCGGTGCGTTTGCCGCTTTGTCTTTGTCAGCACACGCCGGGACCGCGTCAATCGGTTTGCTGCTGACCGTATCGGTGGGCTTTCTGCTGATTTTTACGGTATTTCTGCTGCCGGTGCTGCTTGCCGGGCGGCCCGCCCCGCGGGCTGAAATTTGAGTCCGGCGCTGCTGCTGCGGTGGCTGGGCCTGTGGCTGCTGCTGGGCCTGGTGCTGAGGCTGCTGATGCTGGGGTTTTATCCCGCTGACGCCGCCGCGGTTGGTGCCGGCGGATTTGCCGCCGGCGCCTTAAACGATCTGCTGGCCTTTATGCTGCTGCCCGGGCTTGCGGCCGGCCTGGGGCTGTTGCATCCGGCGCTGCTGCGCCCGGGTTACGTGCTGGCGGTGGCGCTGATGGTGCTGGTGTTTGCGGCAGAGGTATTCTTCTGGCTGGAATTTGAGGGGCGCCCGGACCGGCTGATATTCCACTATCTGGCCTATCCCAAAGAGGTACTGGTGTTCCTGGAAGACCAGTTTTTCCTCAGCCTGTTTTTGCTGCCTTTTGTCGCCGTGGTGTGGCTGTGCTGCCGGTTGATAGGCTGGCCCGGCACCGCCGCCGGGCGCGGCGGCCAACTGCCGGTGGCGGCGGTTGCGCTGCTTGTGGCGTTGGCGGTGCAGCCTTTGCAGCCCCGCAGCTGGGCTGATTCCAGGGTGGCGCTGGCTTTTGTCAACAACGGCTATCTCAGCGTGCTGGAAGCGGCCCGCTACAACGAGGCTGAGATACCCTGGTTGCATGCCGGTCCGGCGCTGGCGCCGGTCCAGCAGTATCCAGCCGGCAGAACGGCTGAGGTGCGGCGCGCTCTGGCCGTTAAAAAGCATGTGGTATTAATCATGGAGGAGTCGTTTGCCGGCCCGGTATGGCGGGACCCGGAGCTGCGGCGGCAATACCTGCCCAACTTTGCAGCGCTGGAAAAACGCTCGCTGTCGTTTACCAATCTATACGCCACCGGCAGCCGTACAACCCGGGGCATGGAAGCCATCCTCAACGGCTTCCCGCCGCTGCCGGGTATCTCCACAACCCAGCGCAGACACTTTGCCAGGCTGCCGTCCCTGGCCCGGGCTATGGAGGCTAACGGCTTTTATCCGGTCTTCTTGTATGGCGGCTGGCCGGGTTTTTCCGACTTTTCCGAGTACTGGCTGGGCAGCGGGTTCCGCCGGGTCTGGTCCCGGGACGACTTTGCCGGGGGGTTCGAAACCTCCTGGGGGATGGCGGACGGCGTTCTGTTCCGTCGTATTGCAGAGGAAATGGACCTGCTGACCGCGCAACAGGAGCGTGTGTTTCTAAGCACCCTGACGGTTTCCCATCACCGTCCCTACGATGTGCCCCGGGATGCGCTCAGCGGTACCGGTGGCCGGCGCAGTTCCGCCCTGGCCATGGCGTATGCGGACCGCAGTCTGGGGGACTTTCTGCGCCGCGCCGAGCAGCATGCCTGGTTTGACGACACGGTGTTTGTAGTGGTTGCGGACCACGGCCCGCGGGTGCGCGGCGACACGCCCATCCCGGCGGCCGGCTACCGCATCCCGCTGCTGATTTACAGCAGCGGTCTGGCGCCGTACCGGTTTGAGGCGCTGGGCTCCAGCATGAGTGTACCGTTAACGGTGGTGGACATGCTGGGGCTGGAAACCGCGGAGCGTTTCAGCGGTGCCAGCCTGCTGTGTGACTGCCCAACGCCGGTGCTGGTGGAATACGGGTACCACATAGGATTACTGCAGCCTGCAGCGGATCAGCCCGGCGCGCGCCTGCACCTCATCACCCGTCAGGGAGACGCGCGTTCCTGGCATGACGATGGCGGCGGTTTCAGGCCCGTGCCCGCGGCCGGCCGCGGGCAGGTGCTGCAGGCTTTTGCGCCTGCTTACCGCTGGTACTACAGCCTGGAAGAGGGGTAAACGGGGCAAGCCTCAGGCGCTGCGCTGGGGGCGCTTGATGATGCTGTTCTGCTGCAGCAACAGGTGTACCTGTTCCAGCGGCACGGCTTTGCTGAACAGCCAGCCCTGAGCATATTCGCAGTGGTGTTCGCTCAGGAAATTGTACTGCTCCATATTCTCAACGCCTTCAGCCACAACTTCCATCTTCAGCTGATGGGCCATGGCAATCACGGCACGGGTGATGGCCATGTCATCCGGATTGGTGGGGATGTCGGTGACAAAGCTGCGGTCGACTTTAACGGTGTTAATCGGGAACCGCTTCAGGTAGTTCAACGACGAATAGCCGGTGCCGAAATCGTCGATGGCCAGGTTGACCCCCAGATCAGCCAGGCGTTCCACGGTGGCTTCCGCGGCGGCCACATCCTGCATCAACATGGTTTCGGTAATCTCCAGTTCCAGGTGTTCAGCGGCCAGACCGGTTTCACGCAGGCTGCGGCGGATGGTGGTGATCAGATTCGGGTCGCGGAATTGCCGTGGGGAGATGTTGATGGCCACCTGGATGGGCTCCCCGTGCCGGGCAGCCAGTTGCTGGCCGGCGCGGCAGGCAGCTTCGATAATCCAACTGCCGATGTCGATAATCGCGCCGGTATCTTCAGCGATGGTGATAAATTCGTCCGGCATCAGCACGCCGCGTTCCGGGTGGTTCCAGCGGATCAGGCTTTCCACCCCGACAATTTTGCCGCGTTTGATGGAAACCTTGGGCTGGTAGTACAGCTCGAATTCGTCTTTTTCCAGCGCCTGACGGATTTCATATTCGGTGCGCAGACGCTTGACTGCGTTGGTGTTGAAATCTTCGCTGTAGAACTGGTAGTTGTTGCGGCCGTGTTCCTTGGCTTTGTACATGGCCAGGTCCGCGTTGCGCAGCAGCAGGTTCGGATCCAGGCCGTCCCCCGGCACCACCGTGATGCCGATGCTGGTGGTGACAATCAGCGGGTGGTTGGAGATGGTGATGGGTTCGCGTAAGTGATTGAGGATCTTCTGCGCCACCAGACCCGCGTCGCTGGGGGTGCCGATTTCAGTCAGCAGGATGGTGAACTCATCACCCCCGGTGCGCGCCACAGTGTCTTCGTTGCGCACGCAGTGCTGCAGGCGCACGGCCACTTCGCGCAGCAGGTTGTCCCCGACCTGGTGCCCCAGGGTGTCGTTGACCCGTTTGAAATTATCCAGATCCAGGAACAGCAGCGCGCTGGCGCGGTTGGTGCGCAGGCTGTGTTCAATTGCCTGATTCAGCCGGTCCTGAAACAGGCGGCGGTTGGCCAGGTTGGTCAGCGTGTCGTAGAAGGCCATCTGTTCCATGCGTTGCTGGCCTTGTTTGATATCGCTGATGTCGGCAATCTGCACAATATAGTACAGCGGATCGCCTTTGCGGCTGCGCTGCAGCACGACGTGAAAATTGGTCCACATTTCCAGCCCGTTCTGGCACACCACACGGCGTTCGCTTTTATGCGTGGTCTGCCGGTGCACCATGGCGGCCAGGCTTTCCTTGAAAGCGGCCCGTTCTTCCGGCGGTACCAGACGCGAGATGTGAATGCCGCACATATGCTGCTCTTCATAAGCCAGCAGGCTGGCAGCCATGTGGTTGGCCTGAAAAATATGTCCCTGCATGTCGATCAGCATGATGCCGATGGGGGCGTTTTCAAAAATGCCGCGGAACCGCTCTTCGCTGCCGCGCAGGCGTTCTTCAGCGGCGCGCTGGTTGCTGATGTCTTTGGAAATGGCCATCACATAAGCTTCGCCGGACAATTCCAGGGAAGTAGCTGACACCAGGCAGGGTATGGTGTCGCCGTCTTTTGTGGTCAGCGATACTTCGCGGTTGGTGATGGTGCCGCTGTGGGCCAGCTCTTCCGCCGCTCCGGCCAGATCGTCGGGGGCAACAAATATGGGGGTCTGCAGCACGGACTTGCCGATTACCTCGTCGCGGTGGTAGCCGGAGCGTTGCAGAGTGACGTCGTTGGCGTCGGTGATGACCCCGTCACTCTGGCGCAGGATAATAATGCCGTCCGGGCTGCGGGTGAAAATCTTCTCGAATTTTTCTTCACTCTCAACCAGGGCAGCTTCCGCGGAGATGCGTTTGGTGATATCGCGGCCGATGCACAGCACGCACAACTCGTTGTCGATTTCGATGTAGCGCAGGGAAATTTCCACATGCACCAGGGTGCCCTGGGTATGGCTGAGGGTGGTTTCGTAGTCGATCACTTCGTTGTCAGCGCGCAGCCGTTCCACCACCGCGTCCCGCTCCGCGGTGTTTTTCCAGAAGTTCAAATTCATCACCGGTTCGCCGATGGCGGCTTCGCGCTGGTACCCCAGCAGCCGCGTGAAACCCTGGTTGAAGTCCAGCACCATCTCGTCGCTGGCACGCAGAATAAGGATTGCGTCCGGGCTGTTGTGAAAAACCTGGGAGAAACGCGCCTGCGATTTTTTGTCCCGCGCAATGTTCTGCAGGTGCTCCTTGGAGGTGCGCATGACAATGGCATAGCCGGACGTATAGTTGTCGCTGAGGCGCAGGATGGTCATGGCCACCTGGGTGTTAGCGGAACCCTGCAGGTGTATCTGCGGGATGCTGGTTTCCATGCGCCGGTTGCGGGTGAATTCTTCCAGCGCTTTCATGAATGCGCGGCGGTCGGATGTTTTTATGCAGTTGTAGACCGGCTGCCCCACCACGTTGCCGAAGTCCCGCTCCAGGGCGTCCACGGCGGTGGTGTTGGCAAATGTGACATGCAATTTGGGGCTGATCATCAGCACCATGTCGGAAGTGTTGGCGAGAATGCGCCGCATCTGCTGGGAAGCGGCGTCCAGGGCGCTTTTGGCCAGGTGTTCACCGGTCAGATCGCTGACCTGAATAATGTAGTAGCGGGGCCGGCCGCTGGCGTCGCAGGCCAGTTTGCCGTGACCGTAGAGGGTATTGGCCTGGGCGGCGTCATCAATGACTTCAAATTCGATGTCCAGGGCGCGCCCGGCAGCCAGTTCCGCGCTGTGCTCACGCAACAGGTTCCACAGCGTGGTATCCACCAGGTCGTTGAGGGCGCAGCCCTGCAATTCGTCCTGCGGGTGGCGGAGGATGCTGGCCATCTTTTCATTGGCGCTGACAATGGTGCCGTTCAGGTCGGTGATCAGCAGGCCGGTAGGCGCCTGTGCCAGGGTGTTGCGCAGCTCTTCCACGGCTAACGCGCGGTTCTTCGGATCCCATGCCATCATCAGCACGGTAGTCCACAGACTGCCGATCCACAGCAATTCCGCATATCCGGGCATGGTCAGCTTGGCGGCGTATGGCAATCCCAGACTGATACTTGCTAAGGTTGCAACCATCAGAGTGACGTAGCGGTTGCTGAGCAAAGCAGAGCTGAGCACCGCCAGAATCATCAGGCCTATGGCAATAGGTTGCTCGGGCATAATCCACGTGACCGCGGAACCCGCCGCCAGCAAAAGCAGCGGCAGGATGATCGCCCCGATCAGCCGTACCCGTGAGGATTTCATATCAGTTATTAGCCAGCGTCACTGCCAGAGGAGTCGTCCATGAACACCATTGTCAACTTAACTGTAGATCGGCAGGGCCTCTATGACATCACGCACAAAGTCACCGGGGCGTTGCAGGCGGCAACGTTTAATGAGGGTTTGGTCACACTTTTCATCCGCCATACGTCAGCCAGCCTGCTGATTCAGGAAAACGCGGATCCCGCCGCCCGGCAGGATCTGGAACGCTGGCTGAACCGTTTGGTACCGGAGCACGACCCGCTGTACACCCATACCCAGGAAGGGCCCGACGACATGCCGGCGCATATCAAGTCAGCGCTGACCGCCACCTCCATATCCATCCCGCTGCTGGATGGATCCCTGGCGCTGGGCACCTGGCAGGGTATTTTTCTCTGGGAACACCGGCACAATCCCGGCCCGCGGCAGGTGGTGGTAAACCTGCTGGGCGGCTGACGCCGGTTACCGCTGTTGCTTGTCGCGGATCTGCTGCATGTATCGCTTATGCCCCTCCGGGTCCAGAATCATGCTGGCGAAATACAGAAGCAGGTCTTTGTGGGTTTGATTCAGGCGCGCTTCCTGCATCGCCCGTTCCCCGTCTTTGGAAGTGATGAACTGAAACACAGTGTGCATGGAATCGTGCGCACCGATGGCGTCGTTGACCTCGGCCAGCACAACATCGTGCAGATCTTCGATATCGTCCTCATCCAGACCCACCTCCTCGGGGGACAGGACTACATTTGACCACAGGGTAGCGATGTAGACCCTGTACAGGTCGCGGTCGATAAAGCGCTCCGCCACCGTGGCGCGCTCCCTGATGTCAGCAAACACCGGGGCAAAGTTGTCGCGCAGCTGTTGCTGCAAGGAGGAGGCGCTCATAACTTCCTGCCGCTGGAGGGTGAGGTGATATTCTATTGCATCTGGGGTTCATGATCAGTACGGTTTGCGCCGCCCTAAGTACAAGATAAGAGCAAGGTAAAGGCAGACGATGTTGCAGTTCGACCGGGTCACCATGGACCCAGCCACTGAAGACTTGCGCGCCGAAGTACGCGCTTTCCTGGCGGACAATCAGGCCCACTTCCCGCAGCCTAATTCCGACTTTGACACCGGCCATGATGCGGAATTCAGCCGCAAACTGGGTGAACAAGGCTGGATCGGCA
>JANQOA010000106.1 GCA_028279305.1 Pseudomonadales bacterium | reverse complement strand
CCTGGTTCCCATGCGCAGCCCGGCCAGCCCGGAAAAACCCAACGCAATCAGAGCAGAAGATGCTTGATTCCCGATAACCCCGACGTTTTGTTCACAACCAACATCCCATAATGTGAAAATCAGAGGTGATGATTACAGGAGATAACCCATGCAGCGTGAATGGACGGTAGCGGCCATAGCCATTGTCCTCAGCCTGTGCGCGGCTGTCGGGTTGGCGGCCGCCGGCAGTGATCAGGGTGTCCGGGTCGGCGGCTGGCCGGTGTTTGTCATTTGTGCGCTGTTTGCATACGGCGTGCAGTGGCTGATGTTTGCCCATGCCTGGGCGGTGAAGTCGGAGCGTAACTTTGACCTCACCGGCAGCATCACCTATGTGGTGATGATGTTGGGAGGCGGATTGCTGGCGGGGGCGGACAATGTGCGCTCCTGGACCTTGATTGGCCTGATCTGCATCTGGGCGCTGCGCCTGGGGCCGTTTCTGCACAGGCGCATTAAACAGGCGGGGGAAGATAAGCGCTTCCGTTCCATCCGCGGCTCGTTCCCCACCTTTCTCATGACCTGGACCCTGCAGGGCAACTGGGTGTTTATCACCGGTGGTTGTGCGCTGGCGGCGGTCACCAGCAGCGTCAGCCAGGCGCCGGGGTGGGCTTATGCAGCGGGTCTGGCTCTGTGGCTGCTGGGTTTTGCCATCGAAGTTGTGGCCGACCGGCAGAAAACGGCGTTCCGCAGCAATCCGGACAACGCGCGGCGGTTTATATCCACGGGTCTGTGGGCCTGGTCCCGGCATCCGAACTACTTTGGCGAGATTGTACTGTGGCTGGGGATCGCGGTGATGGCCATGCCGGTACTGCAGGGCTGGCAGGTGGCAACGCTGATCTCACCGGTGTTTGTGGTCCTGCTGCTGACCGCGATCAGCGGCGTGCGCATGCTCGAAGCGCGGGCCAGTAAGACCTGGGGAGACGATCCGGAATACCAGGCTTACAAGCGCGCTACGCCGGTGTTGATGATGTGGCCGCCGCAGAAGCAGGCTCAATAGGTTCAGCACTGGCTTCCCAGCGCTGGGCGATGCGTTGCATCCAGCGCCCGGTGGCCGCCAGCTGGGCCGGCTCCGCGTGAAAGATTACCGCTTTGCCCCGGCGGCTGCGTGACACCAGGCCAGCCGCGGTGAGAATGCTCAGATGTTTGCTGATTGCCTGTCTTGATATGGTCATCTGCGCCGCCAGGTCTGAGGCGCTTGCCCCGCCGCTGGTGGCCAGCTTTTCCAGCAGCAGGCG
This sequence comes from Pseudomonadales bacterium, assembly GCA_028279305.1. GTDB lineage: Bacteria > Pseudomonadota > Gammaproteobacteria > Pseudomonadales > Azotimanducaceae > UBA4421. The sequence continues at coordinate 13,115 of JANQOA010000106.1, read as the reverse complement.
CCGGCTGCTGTCCGCAAGGGCGTTGAATACGTGATCCACCGCCACAGGTTGATGGTGGGTATGCATGGGTTAATGTTACGCCAAGCGGGTGGAAATGCAACTATTTGGTTGCAGCAGCCACCGCAATAAACTAACTGGCTTCCATCAGCAGTTCCAGGCGGCCCTCGCGCAGCAGCGTGGCTTTGGCGATGCGCATACACAGAAAGTGCTCACTCAGCCGTTGCTGCGGGTAGGCTTTTATGCCGCTCTGACCCTGGGCCGGCCGTGGCACAAGCTTATCCATGCCGGCAATACCAAACGGGCTGTGGTCCAGTTGCTGGTCGCTGTGAAGGGCGCCGAACGCATAGCCGCGGGTGCTCTTGAGCAGATGGCTTTGCAGCGTCGCGGACATGGCTTCCAGCATTGGAAGCTGCAGATAGTGCAGATAGTCCCAGAACAGGATCACGTCAAAGCGGACGTCGCGGGGCAGGCTGATGTTGCGCTGGCTGATCTTGATGGCGCTGGCCAGGGTCAGCTCATCGGGGGGATGCACCACTTCGGGGCAGTCGAGCAGGTCCAGAAAATGGATGCGCGCGTTGTATTGGGCTAAAAAGTTGACGGTGCTGGCGTCACCTGGTCCCAGGTCCAGCACCGTAATACGTTTTTCACCTTCGATAGCCGCCAATGCATCCGGCAACAGGCGGCTGGTCACCCATTCGGGTTCTGCTGGGGGTTTTGCCTTATCCGGCTTCTTGCTTAGCCTCATTTATGTTGGCTGCGGCCTTTGGTTGCCCTGGTTGGCTCTTGGCAGGCATCGGATTACGCGATGCGCTGTCGTTGGGATCCATATCGATGCTGCCCTTGAACTTGGCGCCATCTTCCAGAGTGACCCGCGGAGCGACAATGTTGCCGCGTACATGGCCGGACTTGGACACTATGACCTTTTCCGAACCCGCAATGTCGCCGGTCACCTGACCATCGATCTTAACGGTTTTTGCGGATAAATCAGCACTTAACTTTCCGGTGGCGCCAACGGACAGGTCGTGCTTGGGTAAATCAACGGTCCCGTCCACAGTGCCTTCGATAATCAGATTCTCATCACCACTGATGGTGCCTTTAATCTTGATGGTTTGACCAATCACAGCTGTGCTCCTTGATGTGAAGTTATCCACCTGAGGTGGGGGCGGCGGTGTAGGGGTTGGCTTCTCGACCTTAGGCGGCTCCGGGCTTTCTTTGCGCTTGTCGAACATATCTGAAACTCCATGTAGGTGAGCGAAATAGGGCCTGTAGAATTCACATGCTAGTGCTTAATCGACTATAGAACAGGTAACTCGATCAACAAAAGCGGAAAAAATGCCAATTTCCCGGCCTAAATTTCCCGTTGAATGTGCAAAAGAATGCGGCTATTCACAGTCGTCGGGTGGCGTTAACAGCGCGCGCCGCTGAATTGGGCCGACCAGTTCTACAAATGTCCCGTCGGGGTCCAGGGCGTTGATGATGCCGCGGGTATCCTGGCCAGTACCTGAACAACAGGGGGCAATGTCCGACAAAAAGGACACGCCCTGAGCGCGCAGATAGTCAACCGCCCGGTCCAGGTCGGCGACCGCCAGCGCAATGCGGTGAATGCCGATATGGCTGATCGGCGCGGGGTACGGAGGTTCGTCGAGGAATGGCTCCAGCCATTGAATCAGGCGCAGGGTGTGCCGGTCGCCCGCCGGCAATGACACATCCGCACCCCGCAGGCGGAACGGGCCGTCCAACCCGTACGCTTTGCCCTGGGCGGCGCTGCCTGCCTCGCTGAATGTCTGTACCTCGGTGTAGCCCAGCATGGTGTAAAAGGCCAGGGCTTCACCCAGGTTGCTGACGTTAATGCCTATGTAAGGCATGCTGACAATATTGAGGGGGGTGTGGGCCGGGGATTCGCCGGGCACCTCCACCAGCTTGAGAAACACACCGTCCGGGTCGCGCATAAAAACAAACCGTCCGTCTGCGCCCTCAGCGGGCGGGGAGATAAAGTCCACACCGTTGTTGCGCAGATAGCGGTAATCCGCATCAAAGTGATGGGTACCCAGCGCTGCGTAGGCCATGCCCAGATGGTTGATCTGGGCGTAGGGCGGCTCGTCGTTAAACGGCACCTTAAATTGAATCAGGTCGATGGCGGTGGGGCCGCTGGCCTCGGGGATGAACATCACCTCAATGTCTTCAATTTCATAGGTACACAGGTTGTACATGCCCAGCGAGCGCGCCATGGCGTAGGTGTTGGTACGCGGAAAGTCGCTGCGCCCCCGGGTATAACCCAGCAGCCGGTAAAAAGCCCGGGCGCGGTCAAAATCAGCGGTCTGGGTATTAAAGTGAATGCGCGCCGCCAGGCCCACCTGATCGGTCTGCGCCTGGGCGGCTACCGCGGTTAACAGGGTGGTCAACACCAGGGCGGCATAACGGATAGCCGCGCTCATGTCCGGGGCTCCGGTATCTTGGCGGTCACTTCGATTTCAATTTTCATGGCCGGATCGTACAACCCGGCCACCATCATGGTTGCGGCCGGCGGCGCGTCACCAAAAAAGCGGCGCAGCACCGGCCAGCAGGGTTCAAAGTCGTTGCGGTCCGGCAGGATGTAGCGCACCCGCACCACATCCCGGGCGTTAGCACCGGCTGCCGCCAGCGCGCTGCTGATATTGCGCAGGCATTGTTCCGCCTGGGCGGCGGGATCTTCAGCAATTGTCATGCTGGTGTAGTCGTAACCGGTGGTGCCGGAGACAAATACAAATCCGTCCTCTACCACGGCGCGGCAGTAGCCCATGTCCCGCTCAAAGGCGGAGCCGCTGGAAATATGTTGTCTGGCCATGCATCCTACCCTATCAGTTTTAACGCCGGGATGTAGACGTGCAGATTCAGCCCATTACCCCGCACATGGGTGCGGAGATATCCGGTGTCGACGTGGCGCACTTGAGTGACAATGAATTTGCCCGCATCCAGCAGGCTTTCCTGGACCATCAGGTGCTGGTCTTCAGGGACCAGGATATCGACAGGGACGGCCACAAAGCCTTTGGCCGGCGTTTTGGGGAACTGCATATCCACCCGTCCAAAAAACAACTTGATACACGGTCGGACCCGGAGATATTTGCCATCCGCACCACCCCTGAGTCCGCCTGGACCAACGGTGAAGCGTGGCATAGCGATGTGTCCTGCGAAGCGGTGCCGCCGCTGGGCTCGATGCTGTATGTCCGGGAGCTGCCCGGCGCCAGCGGCGGCGATACGCTGTTTGCAAATATGTATGAGGTGTTCGCTACCTTGTCAGAACCGCTGCGCCGCTGGCTGCGCGGGCTGGATGCCGTACATGACGGCTTAAAAGATCTGGCCAGCTATAACATCAAACTCAAACCCGGACAGACCTATCCCCATGCCGTGCATCCGGTGGTCATCCGGCATCCGCAGACCGGCCGCGAGGTGTTGTTTGTCAACCGTTCGTTCACCGACCGCATTGTGGGGTTGCCGCGCGTGGAAAGTGATGCGCTGCTGGAAATGTTGTGGCGCCACGGCGAAGACAACCCGCGCTTTCACTGCCGGGTGAAGTGGGCGCCCGGCAGTATTGTATTCTGGGACAACCGCTGCACCTGGCATCACGCGGTTTGGGATTACTTCCCGAATACGCGTTATGCGGAACGGGTTACCATCCAGGGCACGGTGGCGCCGGCGCGGGCTGAAGCCGCTGCTTAGCCGGGTTGCGCGCGGCCGGGGATGTCCAGAATCCGCAGGTTGATGACAAACAGGATCACCGCTATGACCGCCAGCACCGCAGCGATGGTGAAGGCGATGCCCGGGAAATAGACCGGCGCTTCCGGCCCGGTGAAATAGCTGAAGCTCTGGGTCATCATCAATGGACCGATAATGGCCGCTATGCTGCCCGCGCTGGCGTTAATTCCCTGCAGTTCACCCTGTTCGTTCTGCGGCACCTGGTTGGACATGATGCCGGACACGGCGGGGCCGACCAGGCCGGCCAGGGCTGACACTACGCACCACAGGTAAATGGACAGGGTGTTGGGTGCCAGCGCGATGCCCAGGTAGGCGGTGGCGGCAGCCACAAAACCCACCAGCGCGGTGCGCGGCGCTCCCCATCGAGGTATCAGCACTCTGATCAGCACGCCTTGCACCAGCGCCATCAATAATCCCACCAGACCCATGGACAGGCCCACGTCCAGGGGTGTCCAGTCGAATTTCTCTATGGTGTAGAAGTTCCAGTTGGACGGGTATACGTGATGGCCGATGTTGTAGATGAACATGACCAGAATCAGACCCAGCAGGACCGGATATTTGCGCACCTGCAGCAGCATGCCCACCGGGTTGGCGCGCTTCCACTCAAACCGCCGGCGCCGGTCCGCGGGCAGGGTTTCTTTCAGTACAAAAAAGCCGTACAGGGTATTCAGTCCCGCCAGCCCGGCGGCGACATAAAATGGTAAACGCAGGTCTATTTCGCCCAGAAAACCGCCGATACTGGGGCCGAAAATAAACCCCAGGCCAAACGCCATGCCCATCAGGCCAAAATTCTGCGCCCGTTCTTCCGGCGGGCTGACGTCCGCAATCAGGGCGTTTGCGGTGGCGTAGGTGGCGCTGGTGATGCCGGTTAACACGCGGCCGAGAAACAACACCCATAAGGTGGTGGCCAGGCCCGCAAGCAGGTAATTCAGGCCGTAAAAAAACAACGAAATCAACAGTACCGGACGGCGTCCGAAACGGTCGCTGAGGTTGCCGACGATGGGTGAAAAGACAAATTGCAGTACCGCGTAGCACACCACCAGGTAGCCGGCGATGGTGGATGTCTCGGATAACGCCTGCCCGGTAAGCAGCATCAGAAACTCCGGCAGCACCGGCATCAGCAGGCCGAAGCCGACCGTGTCGAGAAAAACCGTGATGGTTACAAAAGTAAGCGCATGGCGCTTGCCCGGCATGGTGTGTCCGCGTATCTGTTGACTGACGGACCATGCGCTTTTCCATCAGGTATGTCCAGCGCGGTGTATTTTGCTGAAGCATCCGCTAGGATAAGGTCCATTGCCGCACGGCAGCGGCGGAGGGGGACAGGCTGATGGCAGAGCATGCAACACAGATTGCGGACCTGGAACAGCAGATCTACAAGCTGACCCAGGAACTCACCGAACTTCGCAAACAACATAACGGCGCCGCGGTGCCCGACTATACGTTTGCCACCGCTGAAGGGGAAACGTCTCTGCTGGGGTTGTTCGGTCAGCACGACAAGTTGCTGGTGATCCATAACATGGGCCAGGGCTGCCGCTACTGCACCTTGTGGGCAGACGGCTTTAACGGCTTTCTGCCGCACCTGGAATCCGCCATGTCGGTGGTGCTGGTGTCCAAAGACGATCCGCAGACCCAGCGCAGATTTGCCAACAGCCGCGGCTGGCGTTTCCGGCTCGCTTCCCACGGCGGCGGTGACTACATCCAGCAACAGACGGTGATGGAAGGCCAGCAGAATGCCCCCGGCGCGGTGGTCTACGAACGCCGCGACGACACGGTGTTAAGACGCAGCAGCGCCGTATTTGGTCCCGGCGATCTGTACTGTTCAGCCTGGAATCTGCTGGGTCTGGCCGGTCTGGGCACGGACAACTGGACTCCGCAGTTCAACTACTGGCAACGGCCTGCGGAGTTGGACGACGGCGGCCGCAACGTGCTGGACTGACGGATGCGCTCAGCCGTTGGCGGGTGCGGCGCTTGCGGCCTCAGTCGACAATGGCCACGCAACGGGTCCAGCCGGCGGAAGCACGTTTAATTTTCACCGGGAAACAGCACACGGTAAATCCGTGCGCCGGCAGCGCTTCCAGGTTGTGCAGTTTTTCCATCTGCCAATAGGGAATCTCGCGCCCGGCTTTGTGTCCCTCCCAGATCATGCCGGGGTCGCGCTGTGCAGCCCATTTTTTTGCCGTGTGGTTAAACGGCGCATCCCAGGACCAGCCATCGGTGCCCACCACCCGCACACCCTTTTCAGTCAGGTAAAGGGTGGCTTCGCGGCCCATGCCGCAACCGGCGTCCACATAGCCGGGTTGGCCGAATACCTCGCCGGCGCGGGTATTCACCAGCACGATATCCAGCGGCTGCAGGCTATGTCCGATGCGCTGTAGTTCAGCTTCCACGTCAGCGGCGCTGACCAGGTAACCGTCCGCAAAATGCCGGAAGTCCAGCTTAACACCGGGTTTCATGCAATATTCCAGGGGTGTCTCGTCAATCGAAGGCGCGCGGTCACGGCCGTGGTTGGTGGTGCTGTGAAAGTGCCAGGGCGCGTCCATATGCGTGCCGTTATGGGTGGACAGGGTGATGCTTTCCACCGCCCAACCCTCACCGTCGGGCAGCTCTTCAGGCTGCAGGCCGGGGAAAAAATGCGCCAGCGCGCCGGCTGTTTCCTGGTGGGTGCGGTAGCTCACCTTGGGTGAACCGCCGGGATGGTCCGTATGTTCGTTGTTCTCGATGGCCACGGACAGGTCGATATAAGTAGGCATGGTGGTCTTCCACAGCGGGTTGGCTTTGCATCCTAACTGATTTGCCGGGCTCAGGTTGCGGGCCCGGTTACCCCGGGAATTGGTGGGTGGCGGCCTCTGGGGTACCCTGTGTTTGAAAATCGGGGCGAGGATTACAGATGACCTACACCATCTACGGCGGCGAGTTGAGTCTGTTTACCCGCAAGCTGGAGGCTGCGTGCATCTTTTACGGCGCGGATTTTCAGCTGCGCAACAAGAATGAAAATGAGCCGGCTTTGATAGAACAACGCGCCGGCACCCATCAGGTGCCGGTTCTGCACACGCCGGAAAACTGGATGATCGCGGATACCACGCCGCTGATGCGTCTGCTTGACGGCCGCTTTCCCCGGCGTGCGCTGTTCCCGGAGGCGGAACTCGGACTGTTGGTGCATGTGCTGGAGGAGCATCTGGACGAGTGGATTGCCCGGGTGATGGTGCATTACCGCTGGCACTACCCGGACAGCGCCCGGTTTGCGGCAGAGAAAATGTCAGCGGGGAATCCGGCCATTGCGCAGCGCATGCTGGATTGGGGACCGCGCGCCTGCCGCGCCACCGGTACCGCCTCCAGCGGGCAACAGCAGGCGGCGGAAGCGGAATACGAACGCCTGCTGGGGGCTGCTGAAAGCCAATTGCAGCAGACTGCCTTTCTGCTGGGTGACCGGCCCACGGCACTGGACTGTATTGTGCTGGGCGGGCTGCGCGCGCATACCAACATGGACCCGGATCCGAAAAAAGTGACCGCCCGTTATCCCACGGTGGTTGATTGGGCGGAACAACGCGCTGACCGCTGGGATGGCCGCGGCGAACTGGCGCCGTTTCCCCGGTCCACTGCCTTTGCCCGGCATCTGCTGGCGGAGATGGGTGACACCTATGCGCCTTATATCCTCGGTAACCGGGATGCCCGGGCGGCGGGGGCCAAGGCTTTTACCGCTGAGAGTTACGGTGAAGGGGTCAGTTATCTGTCGCGGCCCTATCCGGAACAGTCCCGCCAAATGGTGGCGGCGCGGGTGGCGGCGCTCAACTCCGGCGCCGCCCTGCAGTGGCTGGCAGAACATCAACTGAAGCGTGTGTTTGCCCCACAGGAGTGATAGCGTTAACCCGCTTGGATACTGGCAGAGGGGAAAGTCATGAGCAGAAACGTAGACCCACAGCTGGCGGTGAAGCCGAAAATTGCCCATTACGTGTTGCGCGCTTCTGATTTGCAACAGTCCATTGACTGGTATGGCGCGGTATTGGGTATGCAGGTGGTGCACCGCAACCCGCAGATCTGTTTTCTGACCTACGACGACGAACACCACCGCATGGCCCTGGTGCAAACGCCGGTCACCGAAGCGGCGCCCAAAGGTTCACCGGGCCTGGATCATGTTGCCTTTACCCTGGGTTCGCTGGAAGAACTGCTGGCCACCTACAAGCGCCTTAAGGCGAAAGATATCCTGCCGGTGTGGCCCATCAATCACGGCTTAACCACATCGTTGTACTACGAAGATCCGGACGGTAACCGGGTGGAGTTCCAGGTGGAAAACCTGGCGACCATGGAAGAGCTGCAGCAGTTTATGCGCAGTGATGCGTTTGCCGAAAATCCCATTGGGGTGGGTTTTGATCCGGAGAAACTCCTGGCCCGTTATGAAAACGGTGACCCCATAGAAGAATTGTTAATGCAGGGTTCAGCGTCGTGAACAACACATCCGCGGTGCTTGAGTTCTTTCAACAGCGGCGCCAACAGCTTACCGAGTTTGTCCGCGCGGTCCCGGCTGATTCCACGGCGCCGGACGCCGCCGCGGTGGTGGATCAGGCGGAAGATATTTTTGCCGGCATGGTACAGGACATGGCGTACGTGGACGCACCCAGGCTGGTGATGGCCCAGGCGCTGTTTTTCTGCGCCGCCTACCTGGCGGTTTATCAGGTACTGCGCAAACACGGTACCGATGTGCACACCTTCGGCGCTGCGGTGCTGGCGCAGCTGAGGGACCAGCCGGGCGGCGGCTTTGAAGAGGGCGCGGAACCCGGATTTGAAAGTCCCGGCACCCATGCCGGTGAGTTTGTGGTGGAAGTGGTGAAACCGGGTGCGGGTGCTGAACCCTTCGATTGGGGTTATAACATCAAGTCCTGTGCAATTTGTTATCACTTCGGCAAATACGACGCCTTGGACCTGGTCCCCTATATGTGCGCCAGCGACGACGTCATCAGCGACAAACAGGGTCAGGGTTTACGGCGGTCCGGCACCATTGCGCTGGGCGCCCATCAGTGCGATTTCCGTTATCAGGCCGGCGGCAAACCGCAGCGGGTGGCGGAGTTACATCCGCAGAAAATACATTTTGAGCACTGACGCCGCGGGCTCTCATTCACTGACGCCGCGGGCGCTCCACTGACAATCAGGCTTTGGCGTGCACCCGCACCGGCAGGTGCGTGTAACCGTTTATAAAGTTGGAGCGCACCCGCACGGGTTCTCCCACCAGTTCGACAAAGTCGAACCGCTTGTGAATTTCTTCCCACACCACACGCAGCTGCATTTCCGCCAGCCGGTTGCCCATGCAGCGGTGGATGCCGAAACCGAAAGAGACGTGGTGGCGGGCGTTTTTGCGGTCGATCAGCAGCCGGTCCGGAGCCTCGATGACGGTGTCGTCGCGGTTGCCGGAGACATACCACATGACTACCTTGTCGCCTTTTTTGATTTGTTGGCCGCCGAATTCCACATCGCGGTTTGCGGTACGGCGCATGTGGGTCAGCGGCGTTTGCCAGCGGATGATTTCTGAAACCATATTGCGGATCAACTCCGGCTGCCGGCGGAGTTTTTCGTACTCGTCGGGAAATTTGTTCAGCGCCACCACGCCGCCGCTGATGGAATTGCGGGTCGTATCGTTGCCGCCGATGATCAGCAGCAACAGGGTGCCCAGAAATTCCATCTGTTTGTCCGGCATGTTGCTGGTTGCCGGGTCCCGGGCGAGCATGCTCAGCAGGTCGAAGCCGCCGGTGTCGTTTGCCTTGCGCTGGTTCCACAGGCGGCAGAAATAGTCATAACACTCCAGCATCACCTCGCGCCGCTTCTCCTCGGTAATGGTATTGGAGCCGGTCATTTCCGGGGTGGCTATGGCGGTGTCGGACCAGTAGGTGAGCTTGCGCCGGTCCTCGAACGGAAAATCGAACAGGGTCGCCAGCATCTGGGTGGTCAGCTCGATGGACACGGTGTCGACCCAGTCGAAGGTTTCGCCGCGCGGCAGTTCGTCCAGAATTTTAGCCGCGCGCCGGCGGATGATGCCTTCCAGGTTGGCCAGGTTGCGCGGCTCAACCACCGGCTGCACAACTTTACGTTGCTCATCGTGTACCGGCGGGTCGGATTGGATGAAGTTTACAAAGCGGAAGTCTTCAGGCTGGTCGCCCAGCAGTATTGTTGGTTCCGAGGAGAAATCCTCGTGCCGCTTGTCGATCTGGATAATGTCGTCGAACCTGGTTACCGACCAGAAAGGGCCAAACGGGCTGCCGGCGTTGTAGTGCACCGGGGCTTCCTCGCGCAGGCGCTTGAAGTAGGCGGGCCACAGCGAGTGCTCAAACAGGTCCGGGTTTGACACATCCAGCTCGCTGATATCCAGGGTGTAAGGGTCCGCAATGTTGGGACTCTGTTGACTGACCGGCGCTTCACTCATGGCTGCTGCTTCCCTCCCTTATTGCAATCATGATCATACGCTGAACGGGCGGCGCCTGAAAACCGTACCCGTCAGCACACCGCTGGCGGCGGAATTTGCCGGGCTGCTAAACTGCGGCGCTCGATTGCACAGCAGGGGTGGACGTGAGGCAGCAGATCCGCAGCGAAGTGGAAATGATCCGGGCCGGGGACAGGGAGGAAGCAGCCGCGGTTGCGGATGTATTGAACTGGATCGACTCCGGGCTGCCGTTGTGCCGCACGGCAAAACCGGCCACCCCGCCGAAACATCTGATCGCCTATTTTGTTGTCGTGGACGGCGACCATGTGCTGCTGGTGGATCACATTAACGCCGGTTTGTGGTTGCCCACTGGCGGTCACGTGGAACCGGCGGAACACCCGCGTGATACGGTACGCCGGGAAGTGCGTGAAGAGCTGGGCATCGAAGCGGTATTTGTCTACCCGCAGCCGCTGTTTGTGTCGGTGACGGAAACTGTTGGACGCACCGCCGGCCATACCGACGTATCCCTGTGGTATGTGCTGCGCTGTGAGCGCACCCGGCCACTGGTGTTTGACCGCAGCGAATTTCGCCAGGTGCGCTGGTTTCATCGTCAGGCGGTGCCGCTGGCGCGCAGCGACCCGCAGATGCAGCGTTTCCTGAATAAACTGTACGGCGCGCAGCTTGCGCGGCAGGCTGAAAACACGGGAGGCGAGGGTGCCGCAATTTGATCTGGAAACCGCGTTGCAACAAGTTGATGAACAGACCTGGCAGGGCCGGGTGCATCCGCAGTGGAATATCGGTGACAACCCCAACGGCGGTTACATGGTGAGCATGGCGGTAAGGGCAATGCAGGCGGCGGTGCCGCACCCTGATCCGCTGTCGCTGACTACCCACTTTCTGCGTCCGGGGGTGGCCGACGCGGCCTGTACGGTGCAGGTGGAAGTGCTGCGCAGCGGACGCTCCATGAGTACCGCCCGCGCCACCCTGGTGCAGCAGGACAAAGCGCGGCTGGAAGTGCTGGCGGGTTTTGGCGACCTCGGTGAGGCTGCCGGGGCGGATACCGATGTCAGCCCGCCGGCGCCGCAACTGCCCGCGGTGGAACAGTGTGTTCCCCGCTCCGGTGCAACCCAGGGTGTGGAGTTGCCGATTATGCAGCGCCTGGACGTACGCCTGCACCCGCAACAGGCCGCGGCCGGACAGGCGGGTGAAGCGGTTGTATCCGGCTGGATCCGGTTTGCTGACGGGCGGCCGCCGGCGGCGGATACGCTGGCGTTGTTTGCTGACGCCTTTCCACCCTCACCGCTGGGCCTGTTGGGCATGGTGGGTTGGGTGCCCACTGTGGAACTCACCGTGCATGTGCGGGCCAGACCCGCGCCCGGTTGGATTTGCGCCCGCTTTCACTGTGAAGACCTGCAGGGCGGGCGCATGATTGAAAGCGGAGGTTTGTGGGACAGCAGCGGGCGGCTGGTGGCTCAATCGCGCCAGCTCGGCCTGGTTATGGCGCGTTAGCCCTGCGCGGGTTGGCCTTACGTTGGGTGGTCTGTCAGCGGGCGGTTCGGGCGGCAAGTCCGGATGAGCTTCGAGGTCCTGCTGTTCTCTGTTCTGCCCGCGGCTGTTTTTCCCCGGCAGCCAGAACTCAAATATTCTGCCGCGTTGTTCCTCGCGCAGGATTGGGCCGCGTGTCCGCGGGTTGTATACCGGCGGCGCCGATTGTATCTGGGGATGGACAGGCTCTGCCGCTTGCGCTGCCGGGTTAAACCCGCCATACGCGGGACTGTGGAGCAGCGCCTGTACCACAATCAGGGTCACCGGCCGGATGCCGTAAGGGTACTTCATGCGGCTTGTGCCCCGGGCAGTTGAATGTCCATGGCCAGACCGCCCCGTGGCAGATTGCTGGCGCTGATGCAGCCGCCGTGGGCGCTGATGATGCGTGCCACCATGGCCAGGCCGATACCGTGGCCGGGTTGCCCGCGGCTGTTGTCAGCGCGGTAGAAGGGCCGGAAGATAGCCTGCAGGTCCGCTTCCGGCACGCCGGGGCCCTGGTCCGCAATGCGGATGCGCCATAAGGGTCCGGCCTGCCGGTCTGCGTCCGGTTTCTGCATCAGGCAGATCTGCACGCGGCTTTCCGCCGGAGAATATTGCAGCGCATTGTTAATGATGTTGGACAGGGCGCGCTTCAGCAGTTTGCTGTCGATTTCCGCAGGCGCCTGCTGCAGAGAGCTGTCAAAGACCACCGTTTTGCAGGCCGGCTGGGCGGTGAAGTCAGCGTCCCGGGCAACTTCCCGCAGCAGCGGCACCAGGTCTTGGGTGTGGCGTTCAAGGTTGCGCGGGCTGTGGTCGAAACGCGCCAGGGCGAGAATTTCGTCAATCAGATTTTCCAGTTCGCCGCATTCTTTCTGCATGCGTTGCAGCAGTATATCCGCCTGCGCTGAGTCGGGTTGCCTGATCAGCTCACACGCCACCTGCAGGCGGGTGAGCGGTGAACGGAGTTCGTGGGACACATCGCGCAGCAGGGTCTGCTGGAACTCCGAGGCTTTGCCCAGTTTTTCACTCAGCACGTCAAAGTGTTTGGCCAGCTGCGCCAGTTCGTCCCGGCGGTCGCTGAACAACGAACCGGGACGGCTGGAAAAGTCGCCCTGGGACAAACGGTTGCTGGCCATGAACAAAGCCCGTACCGGCAGCACCAGGTGGCGGGAAAACAACCAGGCGCCGGCCGCGGTGAGCAGCAGGCCAACAATAAACAGTACCGCTGTGGTGGGCAGCCGCTCACTCCACAACAGCGGTGCTTCACGGGGAATAAAAATCAAGGTCAGGGGGTTGCTGCGGTCGGCGACAAATACGGTGCGGGCAAATCCACGCCGGCCGCTGGGGTCCACGTTGTCGCTGCCGTAGCGGGTGAACGGCTGCAGATTTGCCTGGTTGATGGCCGTGGGCAGGGCTGCACCGTTAATGTCGTTGCCCTGATCGTCCAGCAGAT
>JANQOA010000080.1 GCA_028279305.1 Pseudomonadales bacterium | reverse complement strand
CGTCGCGCGGGCGGATATAGCAGTACTGGTCAGCGGTGAAAGCGGGACCGGCAAAGAAGTAGTGGCGCGCTACATTCACAAGCACTCAGCACGCCGGGACGGGCCTTTTGTGGCGCTGAATTGTGCCGCGATTCCTGAAACCATGCTGGAAGCGCTGCTGTTCGGGCACGACAAAGGCGCTTTTACCGGCGCCACGGAAAAGCGCATGGGGAAATTTGAACTCGCCGACGGCGGCACTCTGCTGCTGGATGAGATCACGGAAATGCCGGTGACCCTGCAGGCCAAGCTGCTGCGGGTGCTGCAGGAAAAAGAAGTCGAACGGGTCGGCGGCAGCCGCCCCAAAGCGGTGGATGTGCGGGTCATTGCCACCAGCAACCGCAACCTGGCGCAGGCGGTCAGCGAGGGTGTGTTGCGTGAGGATCTGTATTACCGCCTCAGCGTATTTCCTCTGGAGTTACCTGCGCTGCGCCACCGCAGTGAAGACATATTGCCTCTGGCGCGGCACTTCTTGACCAAACATGGCGCGGCGCAGCCGCTTGCCGCAGCCGCTGAACAACATCTGCTGCACCACCCCTGGCCCGGTAACGTGCGCGAGCTTGAGAACTGCATGCAGCGGGCGCTGGTGCTCAGCGACGCTGAGGAAATCCAGGTTGCTGACCTCGGCCTGCAGGCCGGCGCTGTACCGGCGGCCGGAGCGGACAACGGCGATTCGCTGGCCGCCCAGGTCCGTTCCACAGAAGACCAGCTGGTGCTGCAGACGCTGGCGGCAAACAACGGCGTGCGCAAGTCCACGGCCATCGAGCTGGGCATATCCGAGCGCACGCTGCGATACAAACTGAAGCAACTGAGAGACCGCGGTGCGTTGGCTTAGCACCGGGTTAAAGGGGCGGACTGATGGACATTAAAGCAGTTGGACCGGCGGACATTAACGCGGTTCTGCAACAGATGCGAGCCCTGCGGGAGCAGGCCGCACAGCCGCTGGGGCGCCTGGACAATGCCGCTGCGCTGGACCGGACCCAGGCCGGCAGCCGGACTGAAGCCGGTACCTCGCTGCAGTTTGGGGCGGCGCTGGAGCAAGCCGTGCAGACTGTTGATCAACTGCAGAAAACCGCGGGTGCCAGCGCCACGGCGTTCGCCCGGGGTGAGGAAAAGGATCTGGTGAAGGTCATGATCGACAGCCAGAAATCTTCAATTGGTTTTCAGGCCATGGTGCAGGTGCGCAACCGGATGGTGACCGCGTACCAGGACATCATGAACATGCCGATCTGATAAGGGGTAGAGGCAGTTATGGCAGATTTACCGGCACCCGCGGGCGACCTGGCAATCAACCAGCCGTTTGTACCCGGCGCTAATTTCCTCAAAGGCGCGGTGGGTATGCCCATTGTGCGGCAGATGACCTTGCTGCTGGCGCTTGCCGCCAGCGTGGCGGTAGCGATTTTTGCCATTTTCTGGATGCAGGCGCCTGAATACCGGCCGTTGGGCGGCGCCCTGTCACCGGCGGAGACCCACGAGATTGTTAATGTGCTGGACGGCAGCCAGATTGATTACCGGCTGGATCAGCGCTCCGGCATGCTGATGGTGCCCGCGGATGAGATCTATTCAGCGCGCATGCTGCTGGCCGGTGCGGAGGTACTGGACGGCCGCCAGTTGGGTTACGAGTTGCTGGACAAGGAACAGGGTTTTGGCGTCAGCCAGTTTATGGAGATTGCCAAACACCGGCGTTCGGTGGAAGGTGAGTTGGCGCGCAGTATTGCCACCATCACCTCGGTGATGCAGGCGCGGGTGTTGCTGGCAACCCCGAAAACAACTTCTTTTTTGCGCGACCGGCGCAAGCCCAGCGCCTCGGTCACAGTCACCCTGAAGCCCGGCCGCCGCCTCACCGGGGAGCAGGTTGCCGGGATTACCAATCTGGTGGCGGCAGCGGTGCCGGAGTTGAAAGCCAAAGATGTGGTTGTGGTGGACCAGTCCGGTTCCCTGTTATCCAACGGCAATCAGGATCCGGCGATTCAGCGCAGCGAAAAGGATCTGGCCCTGGCCCGCAGCATCGAACAATCCCTGCACGAAAAAGTCAGCAACATTCTCGCACCCTGGGTGGGGGCCGGCCGCTTTACCGCAGAAGTTTCGGCGGTGGTGGACTTCACCCGGCTGGAAGAAACGGAAGAGTTGTACAGCCCCGAACAGGTGGTGCTGCGCAGTGAACAGGTCAGCGAAGAACAGAATGTCGGCATCGAGCAGGTAGTCGGCGGCGTGCCGGGCACATTGTCCAACCAGCCGCCGGAGTTTAACGAGGTGGAAGAAGAGGAAGAGGCACCCTCGCG